>JAFEEH010000079.1 GCA_018241185.1 Pseudomonadota bacterium
GCGCACGGCGCAGCTTGAGCTCGGCCTGGCTGTGTTCGGGCGAGCCGACCGGGGTCGCCTCGTACTGCTCACGCGCGACCTTGATCTTCTGCCCATCGGGCGCGAAGCACTCGCTCATCAGCAGCCAGACGTCACGGCGCTCGGCCGGCGGCAGGCCCGCATACGCCTGGGCCACGGCATGCGCGCGGCGGCCGGCCTCGACCTCGCTGACGCGCGCATCGACCACGGCCTGCAGGTCGTCGAGCATCTTGCGCAGGGCGCGCGGAGCCATCGCCTCGCCGTGGCGGCGCAGCGTCGCTTCCAGCCGTTCGGCCAGCGTGCGCGGCGGGCGCTCGTCGGATGCTCCCTTTTTTGTAGCAGCCTGCGCAGGCGGGACGGGCGCTGCGGCCCCTTTTTCCTCAGAAGTCGTGGCGCGCAGCAGGGACACGCTGCGCTGCAGCCATTCGGACGCGCTCACGGGAAGGCCCTCCCTGCTGCGCAGTCCGGGTGCGAGCCCATTCGGAGCGGACGGGCGGCGCTCATGCGGCGCTCCCCGGCAGACGGGTGCTGCGGATGGTCATGCGGAAAACCTCGCTTTCTGTTGCAGCGCCACGGCCCGCAGGGCCTCGCGCTGACGGTTCAGGTGGGTGCGCATCGCGGCCTCTGCGCCATCGCTGTCGCGTGCCTTGAGTGCGGCGAACACGGCCAGGTGCTCCGACAGGCTCTGGTCCAGCCGGCCCGGTGCATGCAACTGCTGCAGCCGTGCAAGCTTGAGGATCTTGCGCAGGTCGCCGATCACTTGCGCCAGCCAGCGGTTGTCGGCCAGGGAGATGATGGCTTCGTGAATGGCGAAATTGGTCGCGTAGTACTCGTTGATGCGCCTGGCCTTGGCGTGGCGCGCGAGCTTCTCGTGCATCGACTCCAGCGCCTCGAGCTCGGCGTCGGTGGCGTTGCGCGCGGCTTCCCAGGCGCAGCGGCCCTCCAGCAGCGCGATCACCGGGAAGATCTCGTCCAGGTCCTTCTGCGTCACCTCGGCCACGAAGCAGCCGCGACGCGGCTCGTGCCGCAGCAGGCCCTCGGCCGTGAGCACCTTCAGCGCCTCGCGCAGCGGCGTGCGCGAGATCTCGAGCCGCTCGCACAGCGCTGCCTCGTCGAGGAAGCTGCCTGGCACCAGGGTGCCGGCGAAGATTTCCTCGCGCAGCGTGGCCGCGACCTGGTCATGCAGCGAATGCGGAACGATGCGCATGGCAGTGGCGGACTCCAGCGGTCGGTGATGCTGCCCCACGCAGGCGGCGCATCGGGAAGTCGGTCGCCCTGCACAGCGTCGAGGTCGATGCGTCGCGCGGGGCCTGTAATTACCGATAATTATGAAAGTGCGCCGTGGCAGCCGCAAGACCCCGCGCGTCGGACAAACCCTTGGATCTCGGCAACATGCCATGGCGCCGGTGTGCTTGTGCACCGGCGACCGTCCGCGGGCCCCGGGTCAGGCACACGTCCATCCGCGCCCCTCCCCATGGGCAGCCGCATGCAGGCATGCGTTGCACAATCGACGCCCGCGCGCCGTCGTGCCGGCTGCATCGTCGTCGGGAGCGGCGCGCCGTTTCCGGTGCCTTCCACGATCCATGAAACTCCACCAACTGCGACAGCGCCTGCGGGACGCCGGTGCCGGCCCCAGCCACGAGCAGCGCATCCTGCGCAACTGGTCGCACGCGCTGGCGCGCGAGAGCGGCCGCCGCCGGCCGTCGACTTTCTTCCCTGCGCCACTGCTGGCCGCCCTGCCCGGCATCGAGGCCGAGCTCGCGAGCCTGGCGCGGCTGCGCACCGCCCACGCCGGCGCCGACGGCTCGGAGCGCCTGCTGGTGGCTCTGGCCGACGGGCAGGCCGTGGAAAGCGTGCTGCTGCCGCGCGATGGCCTGTGCGTGTCGACGCAGGTCGGCTGCGCGGTCGGTTGCCGCTTCTGCATGACCGGCCGCGACGGGCTGCTGCGCCAGGTCGGCAGTGCCGAGATCGTGGCGCAGGTCGCGCTGGCCCGTGCGCGCCGGCCGGTGCGCAAGGTGGTCTTCATGGGCATGGGGGAGCCAGCCCACAACCTGGACAACGTACTGGAAGCCATCGACTTCCTCGGCACGGTGGGCAACGTGGGCCACAAGAACCTCGTCTTCTCGACCGTCGGCGATCCTCGTGCCTTCGAGCGCCTTCACCGCCAGCAGGTGCGGCCGGCCCTCGCGGTGTCGCTGCACACCACGCGCGCCGGCCTGCGCCGCGAACTGCTGCCGCGTGCTCCCGAACTGAATCCCGAGGACCTGGTGGCTGCCGCGGAAGGCTACGCGCGCGCCACCGGCTATCCGGTCCAGTACCAGTGGACCTTGCTGGCCGGCGTGAACGACGGCGCGGAAGAACTCGATGCGCTCGTCCGGTTGCTGAAAGGCAAGTACGGCGTGCTCAACGTCATTCCCTTCAATGCGGTCGAGGGCGCGGATTTCGCCCGGCCCGACTGGGAGCGCTGCCGCGCGTTCGCGCGCACCCTGCACGAGCGCGGCATCCTCACCAAGCTGCGCGATTCGGCCGGGCAGGACATCGATGGCGGCTGCGGGCAGTTGCGCGCACGAGAGATCCTGCAGTGACGGCTCCAGCAACAGCGTTCGCCAGCCTCGCATCCATTGGCACTGTCGCAGACCCGGCGAGGTCGGGGCCATCGACGGCTTTCAGGCCGCTGTGCGCGGCGCCCATTGACGGCTCACGCTTGTCTCGAAGCGGGTCGTAACGATCGTTACGAATTCGGCCACAGCGCCCGGCTGGCGGGCGCTGCGGGCCGATTGCACTTTACGACTCTTGTTGCTTCGCGATGCCAGCTCAACCCTCCGGCTGAGCCTTGGCCCATTGCCAGAAGGTCGCGCCGTAGCCGCTGCCTTCGATGATCATCGAGATCAGGCCACCGACGATTTGGGCACTGAAGCTCTGGTCGTCTTCGAAGTCACCCGGCGGCAGGGTGCTGAAGAATTTTTCGACCTCCCGCTGGTTCCAGAGCATGCCGGTCACGATGGGGTGATCGGGGTGGCCATCCAGGCACTCGTCGATGAATTCGGACAGCAGGTTCACCGCCAACTGCTTGAGCCGCACCAGGATGAACTGTTCTGCGTCCTGCTCGGTCAGCGCCCTGATGGATCGACCCAACAGCTCTTCCAGGACCTTGCGCTTGCCCTGGGGCAAGTCCTTGATCTGAACATATTTCGTTCAGGAATTCGCCTCACCCCTGAAACTCCAGATCACCGAGCCGAGCGGGGTGGTTTCGGGTCCGGGCATGGCCTCGCCCTGACGAACGAACACGGCGCCCGTGGTGACTGCGGCGCTGGCCCACCAACCCGTGCGCGGGCACAACTCGCCGGGCAGCGCGCGCAGCCGCGGCAGTGCGACCTCTTCGGCTGGCTTCGGCGGTCGGCGCACTTCGGCACTGGGCCAGTTGCTGTCCTCGTCGAAGCGCCGCATCCAGCGCAGCGAGCTTTGCTCGTCGAAGCGCGGGTTGGGGTCGTCTTCCCAGGGGTCCAGTGTCGTCAGTCGCAATTCGTCGCAGCGTATCGGGCGGATCAAGCGGTTGGCCTTGACCAGGAGATCGGGCACGCCATCCTCCACGGGATACAGATCCAGCTCACCGAGTTCAATCCACAGCCCATTGGCACCATCCGGGTTGAGCGCATTGGTGGCATAGGGAATCGATGTGATACGGATGCGCGGGTCGTTCAGTTCCACGCGAATCTGCTGTTCGCCCTTGCCCAGCTTGCGCTGCCACACGGGCGAGAGCATGAAGCACCAGGTGGGGGGGCGAAGGCCGGCGCCGAGGTCGGTAGGAAGCATGACGCCTGTCTCATGAGGAACATTCGCGTGAAATCCCATCCTCGAGGGATGATCGATGTCGATGCCGTAGAAATAGTCGGCGCAAATGCGTTCCAGCACGTCCGACTCGTAGGCCCCCATCACGCTCAGACCGCCGTTACCCACTTCGTAGCCCATGTAGCACTGTTCGGGCTGAAGGGATCGAACACACTCTCGGACAAAACCCTTCCATGCCTGTTGGTTCCCATCCGAATACCACGCATACCTGAAGATCAACTTCAATTTGCTGTAGTCCATGCTCGGTACATGATCTACAGACGCATAGTAGGACCACATCGGTGAAGCATCGGGCGACTCCATGTCGGTGCCCATTAGGTAGAAGGTCTCGAAGTCCTCCTGATGCTGCAAAGCTTCGGCGTGGAGGTCCGTTGGCCAGCGCTTGTCGCCTGCCTTGAGCCAGCGCTGGGTGCTCGATTTGAAGAGCTTGGCGAAGGGCTCATCCAGCATGGTCTGGAAGCGCTCCCAGATGCCGATGAACTTGTCTGCCAGCGGCATGTACTCCTCTGGCTGGTGGTAGATGTAGAAGGTGACGTAGGGGCAGATCGACAGCTCCTGCCCCTCGTAGCCATAGGTCCACTGCGGTGCGATCTTGGACTCGCGCACGAACTCCGCGATTTCCTCGGGGGTCAAATAGATGTCGGATGTGCTCATCGCTTTCCTCGTTTCTTGCCGTCGCCTTTCGAGCGGCTCTTCCGAGCGGTTTCGTCGGGGTCTTTCCGGGCTTCGTCCTTCTTCTCGGGATCAGGCTTGGCGCCATGCACCGCGACGTCTTCCGGAAACCGTAACAGCGACAATCGCCCTCCGGAATTCACAACCTTGTCCATGTAGCGGATGGAGGTGCGCGCCGTCTTCACCACAGCAGCTTCCCTAAGAAGGCGTTGATACTGCTCGAACTGCTTCGCCTCAATCCGGTCCCCCTGGAACTTGATCTCCACGATCGCAAAGATGTTGCTCTTGTCCGGCCGCTGGTGGCGGTATTCCTGAATCACCAGATCGGCTGCGATGCTGCCCTTCTGGTACTGGAACGGCGAAGGATAAAAGGGTGAGGCTTTGCCGATCCGCTTGAGTCTCGTGCTGCCGACCACGGGGTGATCCTCGAACTTCGGCGGCGGCCCGAATGCCTCCTCGCATTTCAGCGGGCTGGCCCAATCGAGGCACTCGTCGATGAACTCGAACAGCAGGTTCACCGCCAACTGCTTGAGCCGTACCAGGATGAACTGTTCGGCCTCCTGCTCGGTCAATTCCTTGATGGAGCGGCCAAGCAATTCTTCGAGAACCTTGCGTTTGGCCTGGGGCAGATCCTTGATCTGTACGCCCTTGTGCTTGCGAAGGGTGATGGGCGGAATCTTGTCTGCGAGCGTGCATATCTTGGTGATGACGTCGCGGAACGGGATCTTTTGCCGGATGGCTGCGCTGATGACATTGCCATCGGCGCCCCGCCCTTCGGCCTTGCGCGTTTGCTGGCCTTGCGGGTCGACCTCGGTCATGGCCAGCAGCAGGGCGACTTCTTCTTTTTCATCGATCTTCTTGGCGATTTCCTTTTCGAGGCTCTCCAGCATCTTGCGGATTTCCTTCTTCATGTCCTCCAGGGAGCCGCGGTACTTCTTGTATTCCTCGAAGAGGTCTTCGAGCGTGGTCACGGCCTCGTCCACGGTGACGATGAGCAGCAACAACTCGATGATGAGCGCGACGACCGGCATCACGCGCCTCCGGATTCGGCGGCAGGGGGCGTGGCCGCGGGTGGCGACTCACGCCAGCGCGTCAGCTTGGCATCCAGGGCGCCGCTCCAGTTCTCCGTGATGCGCTCGGTCTCGCGCATGATCGACTTGTAGGCTTTCAGGCCCATCGGCATTTCGCTGTTGACGAGTGGTGTCTCGCCCGTCTGGGTTGTGGTCCCGCTTTGCAGCGACGCTCCTCTGCGGTCAGTCACTTTGTAGTCATAGCCTTCGAAAGGCCGGTTGTCGGTCTTGAAGAGCTGATATCCCCCGGTGCAAGGGCCGAGGTTGAGGCTCGGCTGTGGGAATTTGGTCGGTGGCACCGGCAGGCTCGCCGGCCCCACCAGCGAGTGACTGGCCGCATGCTCTCGCCACAGCCCATTGGTCCCGTTCACGATCCCCTGCGCATTCCACCGCGTGTAGCTCGTGCCCCCATTGATCAGCACCTCTTCCTTCGCGGTGATGGTGATCCGGTTGGCCTCCATCTTGATATTGAGCTTGGCCAAGATGTTGATGCTGTTCTTGAGCGCCTGAACGTCGATGTCGGCCGCTGCAGCGATCAGGCGGATGCCCTTCTCGAA
>JAFEEH010000007.1 GCA_018241185.1 Pseudomonadota bacterium
CAGAGCCTGGAACTGGCCTTCCTGGTGGCCGACGTGCTGCGCGCGCGGCGCGCATTCAGGTAGGCAACGGGCTGCCGTCCGGCGGGGCGGTGCTGCCCTGCCTGACAGATCGCGCCGGGTGAGCCGGGCAAGCTCCCCGCCCATGAAGCGCATCCTCGATCTGTTCCCCGTGGTGCACGCCCTGATGGCCGTGGTGTTCGCAGCGGCGTCGCTGATGCTGCTCGCCATTGCCGCGCGCATCGGCTGGGATGCTTTCGGTGGCGGGCTCGACCGCGGCTCGGCGGCCAGCATCATCGAGGCGCTGGGCGTGCTCGCATCGGCTGTCGTGGCCCTGCAGATCTCCCGCACGATCGCCGAGGAGGAAGTCGTTCGCGAAGCCCACATCAGCGGGCCGACGCGGGTGCGCCGCTTCCTGTCGCGCTTCCTGGTGGTGCTCGTGGTGGCGCTGGCCGTCGAGGGGCTGGTGGCGGCCTTCAAGGCGCAGAAGGCGCCCGCCGACATGCTCTACGCAGGCGCGTTGATCGTCGCGGTGGGCGTACTGCTCGCGGGCTGGGGCGTGTTCATCCACTACAACCGCGAAGCCGAGGAACTCGAGCCGGAGGCCATGGCCGAGGCCAAGCAGGAAGACGACAAGGTCAGCTGACGGCCCGGCCCGCTGCCGTGCCGCACGCCCGGGCAATGGCCTCCTGCGTGCTCAGAACGGCCGGCCCGACCGTGGTCCGCAGGGCGTCCGGCGACAGCGCATAGGCCGGGCCGCCGCAGCTCAGCGCGTACAACTCGCCGCGCGGGCCGCGCAACGTGAAGCCGATCGCGTTGATGTCTCGGTGCCATTCCTGGAACGAGGTGCCGTAGCCGTGGGCTTCGACGTCCGCCGCGCCACGCACAAGCATGTCGCGCGCGGCCTTCCAGCGTTGCGGGGCCTCGCGGCGGTAGTCCTCGATCAGTGCCTCGCGCTCCGGCGCCGACAGCGCCCCGAAGTACGCGCGCCCGCTGGCCGAGGTGGCGATGTCCATGCGCGTGCCGATGTCGGTGCGCGTGAGGATCACGGCCGAGCGCGGGCGCACCGTGTCGATCATGAGGATGTCCAGCCCGTCGCGCAGCCCCAGATGCACGCTGGCCTGTGCGCGGTCGGCCAGTTCGGCCAGGTAGGGGCGGCACAGCGCGCGCATGTCGAAGTTGCGCAGGTAGGCGCTGCTCAGATCCAGCAGCGCCGGGCCGAGCTGGAAGCGCTCGCTGTCCGGGTCCTGCTGCACGAAGCTGCCGGCCACCAGCGTGGCTGCGAGCCGTGACACCGTGGCCTTGGGAATGCCGGTCGCATCGGCCAGGGCGCGGTTCGACAGCGGGCCCGGTGCATCGGCCAGTGCCCGCAGTACCGCCAGACCGCGTGCCAGCGCCGACACCTCGTCGCGCGCGGCGGGGGCCGACGCGTCGGCATCGGCAGCTGGGGCGGGGGGTGTGGAGCGGCGTGGCATGGCGGGAGCGATTGTGGCGCGGCGCTGGACAATGCGCGGGATCGATGCGATTATTTCAAAACACTGTTCCAAAATAATAGGAGACACGATGCAACGACGCCGATTCCTGCATGGCGCGGCCTTGGCCGCGTCCACGACCGGACTTCCCGCGATGGCCTGGGCCCAGCCTGCGGCCGCGACCTTTCCCGCCAAGGCAGTGAAGATGATCGTTCCCTTCCCGCCCGGCGGGCCGACCGACACCATGGCCCGGCTGATCGCGGTGAAGCTGCAGGAAACCTGGGGCGGCCAACCCGTGCTGGTCGACTACAAGCCCGGCGCCGGCACCATCATCGGCATGGACTACATCGCCAAGTCGGCACCCGACGGCTACACCTTCGGCATCGCCAACTCGTCCCTCGCCGTCAACCCGTACCTGCACAAGACGCTGCCCTACGACACGGCCAAGGACCTGGCCGGCATCACGCAACTGGTGCTGCTGCAGCAGGCCATCGTGGCGCGCGTGGACGCGCCCTTCAACAACCTGGCCGAGATGATCGCGTGGGCCAAGAAAAACCCCGGCAAGCTGACCTACGGCACCCCCGGCGCCGGCAGCACCACGCACCTGGGCGGCGAGTTGCTCAAGCGCGAGGCCGGCTTCGACATGCTGCATTCGCCCTTCAAGGGCAGCGCGCCGGCACACACCGAGCTCATGGGCGGGCGCATCGACATCGTGATCGATCCCTTCCTCTCGGTCATTCCCTACGTGCAGGCCGGCCGCATGAAGATGATCGCCACGCTGGGCGACAAGCGCGTGCCCGGCTACGACTTCCCCATCGCGGCCGAGACGGTGCCGGGCTTCTCGGTCATCGGCATGCTGGGTTTCGTCGCGCCCGCCGCCACGCCCCGGGCCGTGGTCGACAAGCTTCAGGCCGACACCGCACGTGTGCTCGCCGTGCCCGAGACGCGCAAGCGCATCGAGGACCTCGGCATGCAGGTCGTCGCTTCCACCCCGGCGCAGTTCGACGCCTTCCTGCGCAGCGAAATGAAGCGCTGGTCGAAGGTCGTCGCCGACGCCGGCATCTCTCTCGATTGAACCCGGAGCCCTCCATGTCCTCCCTCCAGCTCAAGCCCCTGCATCCGCACTTCGCCGCCGAGGCCTCGGGCATCGACCTGGCCCAGCCGCTGGTCGATGCCGACGTGCGCGCCATCAACGCCGCGATGAACCAATGCGCCGTGCTGGTGTGGCGCGGCCAGCCGCTCACGGCGCAGCAGCAGCTGCGCTTTTCCAACAGCTTCGGCCCGCTGGACATCGGCCTCAAGCGCGTTTTCAAGCGACCCGAGCGGCTGGAGGACGAGCGGCTGATCGACATCTCGAACGTCGACGCACAAGGCCAGGTGGCGCGGCGCGATTCGCCCAAGAACCTGTCGAACTTCGCCAATCAGTTGTGGCACAGCGACAGCTCGTTCATGAACCCTCGCGCGGCATATTCGATGCTGCATTCGGTCATCAACCCGAGCTGGGGTGGCCAGACCGAGTTCGCGGACCTGCGCGCGGCGCACGACGCGCTCGATGCCCGCATGCGCGACACGCTCGCGGACCTGAGCGCCGAACACTTCGCGTTGCACACGCGCCTGCTGCTGGGCGACGAGGCCTACACCGATGCGCAACTGAAGGAAATCCCGCCTGCCACCTGGCCACTGATCGACACGCACCCCGGCTCGGGCCGCCAGGTGCTGTTCGTCGGCGTGCACGCGCGGCAGATCGTGGGCTGGCCCACCGCAGAGGGCCGCATGCTGCTGCTCGACCTGCTGGAACATGCCACCCAGCGCGAGTTCGTCTACCGCCACGAATGGCAGGTGGGCGACACGGTGATGTGGGACAACCGCGCCACATTGCACCGCGGCCGGCGTTACGACATCGCCGAGCGCCGCGAGCTGCGTCGCACCACCGTCAACGACACGCCCGAGGCGATGCTGCTGGCCGCCTGAGCGGCCGGCGGCTCAGCGCGCCGCAGACTGCTGTGGCCGCAGCGACGTCTGCGCGATCGCGCGGCCCACCTGCTGGAAGATGGCGTCGACGTCCTTGTGCTCGTCCATGCCGGCTGCGCACACCGCCACCACCACCGCATCGGCGCCACGGTCCTGTGGGCGCAGCACGCCGGCATGGCAGGCGCGCCGGTACTGCGTGCCGGTCTTGTGGACGAAGGGTTCGCTGCGCGGCAGCCCGGCCTGGAGACGGTGGTTGGTAAAGGTGCCCAGCTTCATCGCCGCGTAGAGGCGCTGCAGGCTCGCGGGCTGCAGCAGTTCGCCTCGCGCCAGTTTCTCCAGCATGGCGCCGTAGGCATCGAGCGTGGCCGCGTTGATGTCCTGCCGGTAGTAGCGGTCGTAGGCATCGTCGATGGTGCGCGCCTGCAGGTCGCCGGTCTTGAGCTTCAGGGCGCGCTGCACGGCCTGCACCCGGCCGGGACCCAGCGGCGCATCGGCTACCTGGACCAGGGCGGTGTTGGGCAGTTCGCGCGCGGAGGGATGGATCTCGGCGTACACGTCGCGCCGCATGGTCGCGAAGTTCGTGATGCGCTTGAAGCCCTGCGTGCCCAGCGCCTGTGCGGCGCTGCGCTGCACGGTGTCTTCGCCCACCGTGCGGATGAGCATGTTGGCAGCGGTGTTGTCGCTGTCCTTGAGCATGCGGTCGAGCAGCGCGTCGACCGTGTAGCGCCGGCCGGTGCGCTCGCGCACCACCCGGCTCACGTCGATGCGGTCGGCGTCCTGCAGTTCGACGCTGTCGGACAGCCTGAGCTTGCCCGCGTCGACCTGCTGCAGCACCGCGATGGCGATCGGCACCTTGGTCATCGAGCCCAGGTACCAGAAGCGCTCGGCGCCATGGCGGTAGGTCTCCCCGCCGTTCAGGCGTTTGACGTACACCCCCAGTTCGCCGGGCGTGGCGCGGTCGATGCGGTCGATCTGCGCGCCGAGGGCGTCGCGCCAGTCCGCCGCACGCGCGCTTTCAGCGAGCGGCAGCAGGCATAGCGGCAGGCACAGCAACAGGGCAAGTCGGCGCATCAGGAACTCCTCGGGTCAGCAGGCCGGAGCGGCACAGCGCCGCGCCCACCTGCTGCAGTGCGCGTTCGGAGCGCTCCAGCGACAGGTCGCCCCGCACGCAGGCCACCACCAACACCCGCGCGGCGTCGGCGGCGCGCGGCTTGGTGATCAATCCGGCGTCGCAGATTCGCCGGCGCTGCGTGCCGGTCTTGTGGGCGAAGCGCGCATCCGGCGGCAGGCCGGCCTTGATGCGGCGCGTCCCGGTGGCGGTGCGCTCCATCACCTGCAGCAGGTAGTCGGTCATCGGACGGCCCAGGGCGCGGCCGTCCACCAGCAGGGCCAGCAACTCGCCATAGGCGTCGAGCCGGCCGCTGTTGACGCCGCTGGCGTAGTAGACCGTGTAGGCGTCTTCCAGCGGCATGCGCAAACGCGATGCCGGCACGTCGAGCAGTTGCGACACCTTGCGCACCCGCGCCTCGTCGCCTCGCTCGCGGTGGATGGCCAGCAGGTCGACGCCCGACAGGCGCGACGCGGTGGGGGTGAGTTGGCCGTAGACCTGTCGCCGCACGTCGCCCAGCGTGGTGATGCGACCGATGCCCTCGGGCACCAGCGACTGCACCACCTCGTTGACGGCCTTCAGTCCCACCAGATCGATCAGCATGTCGCTGGCGGTGTTGTCGCTGTGGATGATCATCTGGTCGATCAGCGCGCGCACCGTCCGCTGCGAACCCACGGCGGCGTGGTTGGTGCTGCCGGCGCCGTCGACGTAGTCCGACGCGCGCACGGTCACCGCGGTGTCCAGCGTCAACCGGCCCGCTTCGACGGCGCGCAGCACGGCGATGGCCACCGGCACCTTGACCATCGACGCCAGATACCAGCGTTCGCCGGCGCGGTAGCTGGCGTCCTCGCCGCTGGCGAGGTCGCGAACGTACACGCCGAGGGCGGAGCCTTCCGTGCGATCGATGGCGGCGAATTCACCCATGAGCCGCGCGTGCCAGTCGGGCAGCGCCTGCGCCGGCAGGGCGGCCGCGAGGAGCGCGCTACCGACGCCGCAGAGCGTCAGG
>JAFEEH010000080.1 GCA_018241185.1 Pseudomonadota bacterium
ACGACCAGCTGCTGCCTCACCCCGACGAAGCACTGGCGCTGGTGCAG
This sequence comes from Pseudomonadota bacterium, assembly GCA_018241185.1. GTDB lineage: Bacteria > Pseudomonadota > Gammaproteobacteria > Burkholderiales > Burkholderiaceae_C > Xenophilus. The sequence continues at coordinate 48 of JAFEEH010000080.1, forward strand.
GCCGACGTGGCGCGCGTGCTGGCCGAGCTGTCGCCCGTGCAGCGCCGCCGGCTGGCAGGCGTCGGCCTCGCGCAACCCTACAACCTCGGCAGCTGGCTGCGCCAGCTCGACCTGGAGGCCGATTTCCGCATCTGGGACGAGGTCGACTTCGCCCAGCGCCTGGCCCAGGCCGTGGACCTGCCCGTGTTCCAGGAGAACGACGGCAGCGCCGCCGCCATCGCCGAGCTGTTCTTCGGCGTGGGGCGCAAGGAGAACGATTTCCTGTACGTGTACCTCGGCGCCGCGCTGGGGGCAGGCGCGGTGCTGGGCGGCGAGAGCCTGCGCGGCCATACGGGCAACGCCGCCGACCTGGGCCTGATGCCGGTGCCGCCGAGCGCCCTGCCCTCTGCCCCGGTGCCCGAAGGCGGCAAGTGGGACATCCTGCTGTCGCGTGCCTCGCTCAACGCGCTGACGCGGCACCTGCGCCACAGCGGCACGCCGGTGGTGGGGCACCCGCAGCTGGAGGCGCTGGTCGCCTCCGGCCGGCCCGAGGTGGGCGAATGGCTGGACGACTGCGTCGATGCGCTGGTGCCCGCCGTGCGTGCGACGCTCGCCGTGCTCGACCTGCCCGCGGTGGTGATCGATTGCGACATCGACGCCGGCCTGATCGACACGCTCATCGCCCGCACCGAGCAGGGCCTGCGCGCCATCGCGCCCGAATCGCGCCAGGTGCCGCGGCTGCTGCGCGGCAGCTTCGGCGCCGACGCCGGCGCCATCGGCGCAGCCAGCCTGCCGATGTTCTTCAGCTTTTCGCCGCGCGCCGACGTGCTGCGCGGCCATTCCACCGCGCGGGTTCCCGCGCACCGACCCAGGGAGTCCACCCATGCATGAAACCCCGGCGGCCCCGCTGCTCGAGCTGCGCGGCATCTCCAAGACCTTCCCCGGCGTGAAGGCGCTGCAGGACGTGCGGCTGACCGCCCACGCGGGACAGATCCACGCGCTGATGGGCGAGAACGGCGCGGGCAAGTCGACGCTGATGAAGATCCTCTCGGGCGCCTACCTGCCCGACCCCGGCGCCGAGATCCGCATCGGCGGCCAGCCCGCGCGCATCGAAGGCCCCATCGATGCCAAGAACCTGGGCGTGTCGGTGATCTACCAGGAGCTGAGCTTGGCGCCCAACCTGAGCGTGGCCGAGAACATCTTCATGGGCCGGCCGATGACGAAGGGCCCGACGGTCGACCGCGCCGGCATGGCCGCCGCCTGCGCCGGCACGCTGCAACGCCTGGGCGCGGACTTCGGCCCGAACACCACGGTGGCGCAGCTTTCGATCGCACAGCGCCAGCTGGTCGAAATCGCGCGCGCGGTGCAGTTCGACTGCCGCATCCTCGTGATGGACGAGCCCACCACGCCGCTGTCCACGCACGAGACCGAGCGCCTCTTCGTGCTCATCCGCAAGCTGCGCGCCGAGGGACTGGCGATCCTCTACATCAGCCATCGCATGGACGAGATCGACGAGCTCGCCGACGAGGTGACGGTGCTGCGCGACGGCACCTACGTCGGAACGCTCAGCCGCGCCGAACTCTCGCGCGACAAGCTGGTGAAGATGATGGTCGGGCGCGACCTGTCGGGCTTCTACCGCAAGGAGCACCACGGCCAGCACACGGGCGAGGTGGCGCTCACGGTGACCGACCTGGCCGACGGCCGGCGAGTGCGCGGCTGCAGCTTCCAGATGCATGCGGGCGAGGTGCTGGGCCTGGCCGGGCTGGTCGGTGCCGGCCGCACCGAGCTGGCGCGCCTGGTGTTCGGCGCCGACCCGCGCACGGCCGGCGACGTGCGCCTCAACGGCAACGGCGCGACGCTCGACATCCGCCAGCCGGGCGATGCGATCCGCAACGGCATCCTCTACCTCACCGAGGACCGCAAGGGCAACGGCCTGTTCCTGGACCTTTCGGTGCGCGACAACATCAACGTGATGGTGAGCCCGCGCGATGCCAAGGCCGGCGGCGTGATGGACGGCCGGCGCGCCGTCAAGCGCGCCATCGACGCCATCCGCCAGCTGTCGATCCGCGTGGCCTCGCCGCGCGTGAACGTGGGCTCGCTGTCGGGCGGCAACCAGCAGAAGGTGCTGCTCGCGCGCCTGCTCGAACTGGGCCCGCGCGTGCTGATCCTCGACGAACCCACGCGCGGTGTGGACATCGGCGCCAAGAGCGAGATCTATCGCCTCATCGACGAGCTGGCCCGCCGTGGGATGGCGGTGCTGGTGATCTCCAGCGAGCTGCCCGAGATCGTCGGCGTGTGCGACCGCGTGGTCGTCATGCGCGAAGGCCGCCTGGTCGGCGAGGTGGGGGGCGCCAGCGGCCTGCCCATCACGCAGGAAAACATCGTCGCCCTGGCCACCGGCGCGGCCGTGCCCGGCCATCCCCCGACGCTGCACTGACAGAACCCGAAAGAACGATCAAGGAGACACCCCATGAACGCCCCCATCACCGCGTCTGCAGCCCCCGTGGCTGGCCCCGCCGCCAGCGCGCGCGGCAAGGAAATCCTGCGCGCCCTGGGCATGCTGCCCGTGCTGGTGCTGCTGTGCATCGGCTTCGGCCTGGGCACCGAGAATTTCGCCAGCCTGCAGAACCTGTCGATCATCACGCAGCAGGCGTCGATCAACATCGTGCTGGCGGCCGGCATGACCTTCGTGATCCTCACGGCCGGCATCGACCTGTCGGTCGGCTCCATCCTCGCCGCCTCGGCGGTGGCCGCGATGCTGGTGTCCAACATCCCCGGGCTGGGCATGCTGGGCATCGCCGCCGGCATGGGCTGCGGGCTGCTGTTCGGGCTGATCAACGGCTTCCTGATCTCGGTCGTGAAGCTGCAGCCCTTCATCGTGACGCTGGGCTCGCTCACCGCCGTGCGCGGCGTGGCCCGCCTGCTGGCCGGCGACAACACGATCTTCAACCCGCAGCTGCCCTTCGCCTTCATCGGCAACGGCGACGTGTTCGGCATCCCGTGCCTGGTGATCATCGCCTTTGCGGTCATTGCCCTGTCCTGGTTCATCCTGCGCCGCACCGTGCTGGGCCTGAACATCTACTCGGTGGGCGGCAACGCGGAAGCGGCGCGTCTGGCCGGCATCAAGGTGTGGGCCGTGCTGCTGTTCGTGTATGCGATGTCCGGCCTGCTGTCGGGCCTGGGCGGCGTGATGGCCTCGGCGCGCCTGTATGCGGCCAACGGCACCACGCTGGGCATGTCCTACGAACTCGACGCCATCGCCGCAGTGGTGCTCGGCGGCACCAGCCTGGTCGGCGGCACCGGCTCCATCCTCGGCACGCTGATCGGCGCGCTGATCATCGCGGTGCTGACCAACGGCCTGATCCTGATGGGTGTCTCGGACATCTGGCAGTACATCGTCAAGGGCCTGGTGATCATCGGCGCCGTCGCGCTCGACCGCTACCGCCGCAAGGACGCGGCAAGGACCTGACGGTCCTGCCTTCTCGCTTTCCCCCGCCCCTCCCCTCAGCGCTCAATCAAGGAGACATTCCATGCGCAAACACCTCGTCGCCCTGGCCGTCGTGGCCGCCTCCGCCGCCCTGCCGCTCGCGGCCCAGGCGCAGCAGCAGATCAAGAGCGTGGGCATCACGCTCGGCTCGCTGGGCAATCCCTTCTTCGTCTCGCTGGCCAAGGGCGCCGAGGCCAAGGTCAAGCAGCTCAACCCCAACGCCAAGGTCACGGCACTGTCGGCCGACTACGACCTGAACAAGCAGTTCTCGCAGATCGACGGCTTCATCGCCGCCGGCGTGAACCTGATCCTGGTGAACGCGGTGGACGCCAAGGCCATCGAGCCGGCGCTGATGAAGGCCAAGAAGGCCGGCATCGCCGTCATCGGTGTCGACGTCGCGGCCAACGGGGCCGACGCCACCGTGCAGACCAACAACGTGCAGGCCGGCGAGATCGCCTGCCAGTTCATCGTCGACAAGCTCGGCGGCAAGGGCAACGTCATCATCCAGAACGGCCCGCAGGTGTCGGCCGTGATCGACCGCGTGAACGGCTGCAAGGCGGTGTTGAAGAAGTCGCCGGACATCAAGATCCTGTCGGACGACCAGGACGGCAAGGGCTCGCGCGAAGGCGGCCTGAACGTGATGCAGACGCACCTGACGCGCTTCCCCAAGATCGACGCGGTGTTCGCCATCAACGACCCGCAGGCGGTGGGCACCGACCTGGCGGCCAGGCAGCTCAATCGCAAGAACATCGTCATTACCTCGGTCGACGGCGCGCCCGACATCGAGACCGCGCTCAAGAGCGACACCCAGGTGCAGGCCTCGGCCAGCCAGGATCCGTACATGATCGCGCAGAAGGCCGTGGAAATCGGGCAGGACGTGCTCAACGGCAAGAAGCCCGCGCAGCAGATGACGCTGCTGCCCTCCACGCTCGTCACACGCGCCAATGTGAAGGACTACAAGGGCTGGTCGGCACCGCGCTAAGGACGCCGGTCCCCCGGCCTTTCCAGCGCGTCGCGCTGTGAACGCCACCCCCCGAGGGAGAGGCTCGGCCGCCTTGGGGCGGCCCGGCGACGGCCGTGCCCCCCTACAACCCAGAAAGCTTTGCGATGTTCGTTGTTTGCGGTGAAGCGCTGATGGATGTCTACGTGCGCGACAGCACGCCCACCGGGCTGTTGCTCGACGCGCGGGTGGGCGGCTCGCCGTTCAACGTGGCGGTGGGGCTCGCGCGGCTGGCGCAGCCGGTGCAGTTCCTGGCCGGCCTGTCGCAGGACGTGCCGGGCGAGCGGCTGATGCAGGCGCTGCGCGACGAAGGCGTGGGCACCGCGCTGGTGGTGCGCAGCGCCGCACCCACCACGCTGAGCGTGGTCACGGTGGGCCACACCGGGGTGCCGAGCTACGCCTTCCACGGGCACGGCGCGGCCGACCGCGTGCTCGATGCGTCGGCCCTGCCTGCCGTGCCGGATGAATCGCAGGTGCTGCAGTTCGGCTCGTACACGATGGTGGCGGAGCCGGTCGGCTCCGCGTTGCGGGCCCTGGCCGCGCGCGAGCGCCCGCGCCGCCTCGTGGCCTACGACCCCAACGTGCGGCTGAACGTCGAGCCCGACCTGGCGCGCTGGCGCACGGTCGTGCAGGAGATGGCCGCGCTCGCGCAGGTGGTGAAGGTGAGCGACGAAGACCTGGGCCTGCTCTATCCCGACGAGGCGCCGGCGCAAGTGGCGCGGCGCTGGCTGGATGCGGGCGCGCGCCTCGTGGTGGTGACGCGCGGCGCCACGGGCAGCGAGGCCTGGAACCGCAACGGCCATGCGACGGCGCAGTCGCTGCTGGTGGACGTGATCGACACCGTGGGCGCCGGCGACACCTTCCAGGCCGCGATCCTGGCCTGGCTCGCCGAGCACGATGCGCTGTCGGCCGAGGCGCTCGACGCGCTGGACGTGCCGCGCATGGCGGCGTTGCTGCGTTTCGCGGCGCGGGCGGCGTCGATCACCTGTTCGCGCCGCGGGGCGGACATGCCGCGGCGAGGCGAGCTGGACTAGGTGCCGGTCAGGGCAGCCGCCTTACTATCTTTTTGATAGCTGCTCGCGCCAGTAGGCCGGGCGGCGAAGGCCGATTTCCTTCAAAGAATTGATAAGCCGGATCTTATTATTCTGCGCATCGCTGATGCACACGCGCGTCGAAAACTTCGATCCGTTCACGCTGAGTTTGTCGAAGCGCTGCGCAGGGCTTCGACAAGCTCAGCCCGAACGGTTCCTTGAATTGCAGCTTGGCATCAGACGTGCCCGAGGATCGGGTGCGGCCGGTACGGCGCTTCGAGCTGCGCGATCTCCTCGGCCGACAGGGCGACGTCGAGCGCCGCCACCGCCTGGTCCAGCTGCCAGGTCTTGCTCGCGCCGACGATGGGGCCGGTGATGCCCTTGTGCAGCAGCCAGGCATAGGCCAACGTCGCGTTCGACACACCCCGCGCCGTGGCCAGGCGCGACAGCACCTCGACCACCTCGAAGTCGCCGTCGTTGTAGTAGTACTTCTGCGCGATGTCGTCGGTCTGCGCGCGGGCGGTCTGGCCGGCGGTCTTGTCGTCGGCCTTGCGGTTGCCGGCCAGGAAGCCGCGCGCCAGCGGGCTCCAGGGGATCAGGCCCACGCCCTGGTCGTGGCACAACGGGATCATCTCGCGCTCTTCCTCGCGGTAGACCAGGTTGTAGTGGTTCTGCATGGAGACGAAGCGCGTCCAGCCGTTTTCCTTGGCCACCTGCTGCGCCTTGGCGAACTGCCAGGCGAACATGCTGCTGCCACCGATGTAGCGCACCTTGCCGCTCTTGACGATGTCGTGCAGCGCCTCCATCGTCTCCTCGATCGGCGTCTCGTGGTCGAGGCGGTGGATCTGCCAGAGGTCGATGTAGTCGGTGCCCAGGCGCCGCAGCGACGCGTCCACCGCGTGGAAGAGGCGCTTGCGCGAGAGCCCGTCCATGTTGGGCCGCCGGTCGGGCTTGGCGGCGGCGCTGTTGCCGCCTTTGAAGTCGAGCGAGACGGGGTAGTAAACCTTGGTGGCGATCACCACCTCCTCGCGGCGGCAGAACTCGCGCACGAACTGGCCGGTGAGCACTTCGGATTCGCCGGCCGAGTACATGTCGGCGGTGTCGAAGAAGTTGATGCCCAGGTCGATGGCGTGCTTCACCACCTCGCGCGAGGGGCCCTCTTCCATCACCCAGGGCCGCCAGGCGGGCGTGCCGTAGGTCATCATGCCCAGCGCGATGCGCGAGACGGTCAGGCCGGTGCGGCCCAGGCGGGTGTAGTGCATGGCGAATCCTCGAACGAAACGGTTCAGCGGCGCGGGAACGGCGGCTGGCCGCGCCAGTAGCGGATGAGCAGCCAGCCGGCGGCCAGCCCGCCCAGGTGCGCGAAGTGGGCGACGCCCGCGAAGCTGCCGGTCACGCCGAAGAACAGCTCGAGCCCACCGTACAGCGCCACGAACACGGGTGCGGGCATCGGGATCGGCGGGATCAGCGGGACGATCTTGCGCGTCGGGAACATCATGGCAAAGCCCACCAGGATGCCGAACAGCCCGCCCGAGGCGCCCACCGTCGGGTACATGCCGCCAGTGGCAGCGGCCACCGCCAGCTGCGCCACCGCCGCGCCGAGCACGCTCACCACGTAGAACACCAGCAGCCGGCGCGAGCCCCACACACGCTCCAGGTCGGCGCCGAACATCCACAGGCCGAGCATGTTGAAGAGCAGATGCGTGAGGCCGCCGTGCAGGAAGGCGTAGCTCAGCAGTTGCCAGGGCGCGAACTCGCCGGAGCCGATGGGCCACAGCGCCAGCGCCGGCGTGAGGCCCGGCACCATGCCCTGCGCGAAATACAGGATGACGTTGGAGAGGATCAGGGCCTGGATGGCCGGTGGGAGGGAGAACATCCGTTCGGGCTTTCGTGGAAGAGCGATCTCAGGCGGCGGAAGGTGCGGATGGTGGCATGTCCAGGCGCAGTGTGCGCCAGGCACACAAGGTGGCCACGAGCGCGAGCACGGTGGCGGCGCCGAACATCGCCACGAAGCCGAAGCGCTGGGCCACAGCGCCGCCGGCCAGCACGCCGATCACGCCCCCGAAACCATAGCCGATCACCGTGAAGAGCGCCTGACCCCGCCCCCGCAGCGGGCCGGGGAAATGCCGCGACACCAGCGCCACGCAGGTCGTGTGGTGCGCCGCGAAGGACAGCGCATGCAGCAACTGTGCCACCACCAGGGCCCACAACCAATGGGCGGCCCACGCCGTCATGCCCAGCCGCAGCACCGTCGCCACCCCGCACAGCAGCAGCCACTGCGGCATCGACAGGCGGCCGATGACGCGGCCCTGCAGGCCGAACCAGGCGATCTCGGCCACCACCGACACGGCCCACAGCGCGCCGATGGTCCCCTTGCTGTAGCCCAGGGCGTCCAGGTACAGCGAAATGAAGCCGTAGACGGAGAAATGCGCCATCACATGGAAGAACAGCGACACGAAGAACCAGCGCACGGCCGGCTGGCGCAGCACGGGCAGCACCGGCACGCGCGGCGCGCCGTGCGCGGCCGGAGGCTCGCGCATCTCGGGCAGACGGAGCGTGGCCACGAGCACCAACGCCAGCGTGATCGAGGCCCAGCCCGGGAAGTGGCCCATGCCGAAGCGATCGAACCACTCGCCCGCCACGAACACCGTGACGAGAAACCCCGCCGAGCCGCACAGCCGGATGCGCCCGTAGCGGCCCCAGTCGCCCGCCACCAGCTGCGCCAGCGCCGCCTCGGTGAGCGACATCATCGAGCCGGTGTGGATGAACATCACCAACAGCACGACGAAGACCCACCACGCGCCCCCATGCCACAGCAGCCCGAAGGAGGCGACCAGCGCAACGGCCGCGCTGATGCGCAGCAGCTTCACGCGGTCGCCCAGGTGGTCGCTCAGCGCGCCCCAGGCGTAGGGCGCGAACACCCGGGTGAAGGACTGCACCGAGGTCAGCAGGCTGATGGTGAAGATCGGCAGCCCCAGGCTCTGCAGCCACAGCGGCAGGTAGGGGTTGAAGAAGCCGATGTGCGCGAAATAGCTGGCCGACAGGCCCGCGAACGCGAGGAGCGGACTGCGCCCGGCGGGCGCAGTTGCCGCCGGGCCGGACACTACAGGAAGGACGACTGCGGGCCTTCGACCTCGTCGGAGGTCCCCGCGTCGGTCCGGCGGCGGCGGCCCGCCACGTCAGCGTTCTGTGCGCGCTGGCGCAGCGCGTGTTCCATGACCACCAGGGCCAGCATGGCCTCGGCGATGGGCGTGGCGCGGATGCCCACGCAAGGGTCGTGGCGTCCTTTGGTGATGACTTCAACGGGGTTGTCGTGGACGTCGACCGACTGGCGGGGGCTGATGATCGAGCTGGTCGGCTTGATGGCGATGCTCACCTCCAGGTCCTGCCCGGTGCTGATGCCACCGAGCACGCCGCCCGCGTTGTTGCTCTCGAAGCGGCCGCCCGGGCCGATGCTGTCGCCATGCGTGGTGCCGCGCTGCGTGACGCTGGCGAAACCGGCGCCGATCTCGACGCCCTTGACGGCGTTGATGCCCATCATGGCGTAGGCGATGTCGGCGTCGAGCTTGTCGAACAGCGGCTCGCCCAGGCCCACGGGCACGCCGCTGGCCGTGACGCGGATCTTGGCGCCGCAGGAATCGCCGGCCTTGCGCAGCGCATCCATGTACGACTCCAGCGGGGCAACGTCGGCGATGGGGGCGAAGAAGGGGTTGTTCGGCACGTGCTCCCACGAAGCGAACGGGATCTCGATGTCGCCGATCTGCGCCATGCAGCCGCGGAACACGGTGCCGTACTGCTCGAACAGCCACTTCTTGGCCACCGCGCCGGCCGCCACCATGGGGGCCGTGAGGCGCGCCGAGGAACGGCCGCCGCCGCGCGGGTCGCGGATGCCGTACTTCTTCCAGTAGGTGTAGTCGGCGTGGCCGGGGCGGAACTGCTGCGCGATGGCGCCGTAGTCCTTGCTGCGCTGGTCGGTGTTCTGGATCAGCAGCGCGATCGGCGTGCCCGTGGTCTTGCCCTCGTACACGCCCGAAAGGATCTGCACCGCATCGGGCTCGTTGCGCTGGGTGACGTGGCGGCTGGTGCCGGGGCGGCGGCGGTCCAGGTCGCCCTGGATGTCGGCCCCGGACAGCGCCATGCCGGGTGGGCAGCCGTCGATGACGCAGCCGATGGCCGGCCCGTGCGACTCGCCGAAGTTGGTGACGGCGAACAGGGTGCCGAAGGTGTTGCCGCTCATCGTGGGGTTCCGCTGGCCGGGTGGACATCGCTCATGGCCGCGGATTATCCCAACAAAGTCGCA
>JAFEEH010000081.1 GCA_018241185.1 Pseudomonadota bacterium
CGCCGGTGACGCAAAAGACTTCGCTGTCGGGCCTGGCCAGCTTGATGCCCATGGCGTACGGAATGCCCACGCCCATCGTGCCCAGGCCGCCAGAGTTGATCCAGCGGCGCGGCTCGTCGAAGCGGTAGTACTGCGCCGCCCACATCTGGTGCTGGCCGACGTCGGAGGTGATGTACGTCTCCGTGTCCTTGGTCATGTTCCAGAGCGTCTCGACCACGTACTGCGGCTTGATCACCTCGGTGTTGCCGCGGTCGTACTTGAGGCAGTCTCGGCTGCGCCAGGCTTCGATGGTCTTCCACCAGTCGGCCAATGCCCCGGCATCGGCACGGGTGCTGCTCTCGCGGATCATCGAGATCAGTTCGGTCAGCACGTCCTTCACGTCCCCGACGATCGGGATGTCGACCTTCACGCGCTTGGAGATGCTCGACGGGTCGATGTCGATGTGGATGATCTTGCGTTCGTTCTGCGCGAAGTGCTTGGGGTTGCCGATCACCCGGTCGTCGAAGCGCGCGCCCACGGCCAGCAGCACGTCGCAGTTCTGCATCGCGTTGTTGGCCTCGATGGTGCCGTGCATGCCCAGCATGCCCAGGAACTTGCGGTCGCTCGCCGGGTAGGCGCCCAGGCCCATCAGCGTGTTGGTGACCGGGTAGCCCAGCATGTCCACCAGCGTGCGCAGTTCCTGGGTCGCGTTGCCCAGCAGCACGCCGCCGCCGGTGTAGATGTAGGGGCGCTTCGCAGTGAGCAGCAGCTGCAACGCCTTGCGGATCTGCCCGCCGTGGCCCTTCTTCACCGGGTTGTACGAGCGCATCTCGACCTTGTCGGGATAGCCTGCGTACGGCACCTTCTTGAAGGAGACGTCCTTCGGGATGTCCACCACCACCGGGCCGGGACGGCCGCTGCGGGCGATGTGGAAGGCCTTCTTCATCGTCAGCGCGATGTCCTTCGCGTCCTTGACGAGGAAGTTGTGTTTGACGATGGGACGCGTGATGCCGACCGTGTCGCACTCCTGGAAGGCATCGAGCCCGATGGCGGGGGTGGGCACCTGGCCGGAGATGATCACCATCGGGATCGAATCCATGTAGGCCGTCGCGATGCCGGTGACCGCGTTCGTCAGGCCGGGGCCGGAGGTGACGAGCGCCACGCCCACGTCGCCGGTGGCGCGCGCGTAGCCATCGGCCGCGTGCACCGCGGCCTGCTCGTGGCGCACCAGCACGTGCTGGATGGTGTCCTGCTTGTAGAACGCGTCGTAGATGTAGAGAACCGCGCCGCCCGGGTAGCCCCAGATGTACTTGACACCTTCGGCCTGCAGTGCCTTGACCAGCACTTCGGCGCCCATGAGCTCTTGCGACTGGCTGCCGGTGACAGCGGCTGCACTGGCGATTTCCGCCTTGGAGATTTCCATTTTGAGATGAACCTTTCGAGTTTTCGGGAACGAAAAACCTTGGGTGCCCCTTGCCAGCCCTTGTGAGACCGCGTCGGGACTTAGGACCAAAACCATGGGCGGACGAGGATGTTCCGCCGGGCAGTGACCCGTTTGCCGTTTGACTTGCAGCCCGAGATTATGGCACTGCAGCAAGCCTTGCAGGCGGCCTGGCGCACGAAAAAGAGGCGGGTGCCATAATCGCCGCCGCCCAAAACAAGGCATCCTGCCGCCCCACCCCACCACGCGCTTTTCCGCGCGGCCTCCCGTTTGGCATCCGAACAAGAACTCTCCGATTTCCTCAAGAGCGTCGAGAAACGGGCCTTCAAGCGCTCGATCTACCACGTGCGCGACGAGGAAGCCGCCCTGGACATCGTGCAGGACAGCATGATGAAGCTCGCGGAGCACTACGGGGACAAGCCGGCCAACGAGCTGCCGATGCTGTTCCAGCGCATCCTGTCGAACTGCACGCTGGACTGGTTCCGCCGCCAGAAGACGCGCCGGGCGTTGTTTTCCAACCTCAGCGACTTCGAGAGCGCAGACGACGAAGGCGGCGATTTCGACCTGTTGGAGAACCTCGCCTCGGATCCCGACACGCGCGAGACCGAGAGCGCCGAGGACACGACGCGCCGGGCACAGATCTTCCATGAGATCGAGGAGCAGATCGCGGCCCTCCCGGCCCGTCAACGCGAGGCTTTTCTGATGCGTTACTGGGAAGAAATGGACGTTTCCGAGACGGCTGCCGCCATGGGCTGTTCCGAAGGCAGCGTCAAGACGCACTGTTCGAGGGCCGTCCACGCCTTGAGCAAAGCCCTCAAGGCCAGGGGAATCCAGCTATGACCAAGACTTCGAACGCCGCCGCCGACGCCCAGCAGGAGCGCTTCGGCCGCGCCATGGCCGCCCGCCTGTCGGCCGGCAGCCACGACCTGCCCCACGACATCGCCGAACGGCTGCGCGCCGGGCGCATGCAGGCGCTCGCGCGCCGCAAGGTGGTGCAGGTGCGCACGGCACCGGCGGGCGGTGTCGTCGGCGTGTCCGGCGGCGCGGCGTTGCTCGGCAGCGGCGACGGTGGCTGGTGGACCCGGGTCGCCAGCGTGCTGCCGCTGGTGGCGCTGGTGGCAGGTCTGGTCACCATCTCCGTCTGGCAGGACGAAGACCGCACGGCCGAGGTCGCCGATGTCGACGCGGCCCTGCTCACCGACGAGTTGCCGCCCGCCGCCTACACCGACCCCGGCTTCGCCCAGTTCCTCAAGCGCGAGGCCTCCACCCGCTGACGGGCCGTCGCGACATCCCCTTCCGTCCTGTCCCCATGCCCTGCCCGTCCGCCGCCTCTCGCAAGCCGCGCCCCCACAAGGCGCTGCTCGCCATCGCGGCACGCGCCGCCGGCGCGCTCGGTGCCATGACGCTGGCCGTCGGCGGACTGATCGCGCTCGACGCCCAGGCTCAGCCCCCGGCGGCGACGTCCTCGGTCGCTGCACCCGTTCCTGCGCACGGCGCCGCCACGAAGGCAGCCGCACCCAGCCCCAAATCGCGCCCCACCCCGGCCAAGCCGGTGTGGACGGACCTGACCGCCGCGCAGCAAGCCGCGCTGCGGCCGCTCGCACAGCACTGGAACGGGTTGAGCGAAGCGCACAAGCGCAAGTGGCTGGTGCTTTCGCGCAACTACAACAAGCTCAGCGCCGACGAGCAGGTCACCCTGCATGGACGCATGGCCGAATGGGCGTCGTTGAGCGCACGCGACCGGGCCCGGGCACGACTTAATTTCGCCGAGGTCAAGCGCCTGGCGCCCGCTGACGAACGCAAGGCAATGTGGGAGGCCTACCAGGCCCTCAGCGAGGAAGAGCGCCGCAAGCTGGCCGCCAGTGCGGCGGCGGTGCCGACCACGGCAGCGCTGCCCCTGCGCCCGGTACCGGAGCGCAAGCTGGCCCCCGTTCCGGACAGCGCGTTGGGCCAGGGCCACGGTGGCCCGCGCATCCAGCTTGCGCCGCCGCGCCCCCAGGCGCCGCTGCTGGCGCCCGTGCCGCCGTCGGCCGAGGCGATGTACCCACCGCCCGCTGCGACGCCCGCCGCGGCAGCCGCCGTTCCGGCACCCGCCCCCGCCGCCGCGGCGCCGACCGCGGCGTCCGATCCCGCGCCTGCGGCTCAGTGACCATTCCGGTGCGGGACAATGCGGGCATGCCCCCGCAGTCGCCCTCGTCTCCGTCTTCCATGCCAAATGCGGCTGCAACGCCCGCCGACAGGGCGCAGGCAGCTCCTGAATTGATAGCACCCGGCCTCTGGCGCCGCATGGCCTGCTGGCTCTACGAAGGCATGCTGATGTTCGCCGTGGTGTTCGTGGCCGGCTGGCTGTTCAGCACGCTGGGCCAGATGCGCGACGCCATGGACGCGCGCCGCCACCTGCTGCAGGCCTTCCTGTTCGTGGTCTTCGGCATCTACTTCACCTGGTTCTGGTCGCGCGGCCAGACGCTTGCCATGAAGACCTGGGGCCTGCGCGTGGTCGACCGCCACGGCGCGCCGGTCACTCAACTGCGCGCCCTCGGTCGCTATCTGCTCAGCTGGATCTGGTTCCTGCCGCCGCTGGCAGCACTGTCGGTGCTGCCCTTCAAGGTGTCTGGCGGCGAATCGGCGGTCCTGATCGCCGGCTGGGTCATCGTCTGGGCCCTGCTGGCCCGTTTCCACCCGCAACGCCAGTTCTGGCACGACGCCTGGGCCGGCACGCGCCTCATTGCGTCCAAGCCCCTGAGCCGATGAGCACCACCCCCACCGATCCCGCCCTCGTCAACCCGCAGAAGGCGCGCAAGGGCCTGAACCGTCTCTGGCATGCCACGGGCTATTCGATCAACGGCCTGCGCGCCGGCTGGGGCGAGGCCGCCTTCCGCATGGAAGCGACGATGGCCGTCGTGATGGTGCCGCTGGCCTTCTGGCTCGGCCGCAACTGGGTCGAGGTGGCGCTTCTGGCAGGCAGCGTGGTGATCGTGATGGTCGTGGAACTGCTCAACACCGCCGTGGAGGCGGCCATCGACCGCATCGGCCCGGAGTGGCACGACCTCTCCAAGCGCGCCAAGGACATGGGCAGTGCGGCCGTACTTCTGGCGAGCCTGCTGGCCGGCGGCATCTGGCTGGCCGCGTTGTGGCAACGCTTCTTCGTCGCCTGACGGTCACGGCCGGGCGGCATCCTTCTTCGCATGACGACTTCCTCTCCCTCCTTCTCCCTCTGCGTCTACTGCGGCTCGCGCCCCGGCGAAGGCGACGTGTACCTCGAGGCCGCCAAGGCGGTCGGCCAGTGGATCGGTCAACACGGCGGCCAGCTGGTCTATGGCGGCGGCCGCACCGGCCTGATGGGCACGGTGGCGGAGGCCACGCGCCTGGCCGGCGGCCGCGTGGTCGGCATCATCCCCAAGGCGCTGGTCGACAAGGAGCTGGCCAACACCCTGTGCGACGAGTTGCACGTCGTCGACACCATGCACGAGCGCAAGGCCATGATGGGCGCGCGCGCCGACGCCTTCGTGGCGCTGGCCGGCGGCATCGGCACCTTCGAGGAACTGTTCGAGATCTGGACCTGGCGCCAGCTGGGCTACCACGACAAGCCCACCGGCATCCTCAACACCGCCGGCTACTACGACGGGCTGCTGCACTTCCTCGGCCACAGCGTGCGCGAGGGTTTCATGGGCGACTGGCAGATGAACCTGGTGCGCACCGGCACCGAGCCGGTGGGCCTGCTGCAGGCGCTGCGCGAGGAGGCGGTGCGCCACCCGGGCGGCGACCGCCTGGCGCAGGTGGTGTGAAAGCGCGCTGAATCCGGCCGCTCAGGGCCGGCGCACGCCGCGCATCAGACCGCGCTCTCGTTTTCCTCGCCGGTGCGGATGCGCACGATGCGCTCCACGTTGGTGACGAATATCTTGCCGTCGCCGATCTTGCCGGTGCGTGCGGCCGAGACGATGGCCTCGACGCAGCGGTCGACGTCGGCCGTGTTGACCACCACCTCGATCTTCATCTTGGGCAGGAAGTCGACGACGTATTCCGCACCACGGTAGAGCTCGGTGTGGCCTTTCTGGCGGCCGAAACCCTTGACCTCGGTGACCGTCAGGCCCGAGACGCCGACCTGGGCCAGCGCCTCGCGCACGTCGTCGAGCTTGAAGGGTTTGACGATGGCGGTGATCTGCTTCATGGGGTCTCTCTCGCGTTGGTTCGGCCGAGGATAGCCTAATCGCCAAATCCCCCGGCAGGGGGGCGGCGTATCGACCCGGAATGCGATGCAACTATCGCGCCACGGCCGCCGCATGACCGCCTCCGCACGCGGGCGCGGCGCCACTGGTACGCTCGGCGCCTCATGCAATCTCCCTCCCCGGCCGCGCCGCGGTCGCCCCTGCTGGCGCTCTACCGCTGGTTCAACGGCCAGGCCTGGCTGCTGCTGGTCTTCACCACCCTGATCTGGGGCTGCAACGCCGTCGCGGCACGGCTGGCGGTGGGCGAGATCTCGCCCATGATGCTGACCACGGCGCGGTGGTCGATCTGTTGCGCGGCGCTGTACTTGGCGGCGCGCCGGCAGATCACCGCCCACTGGCACACGCTGCGCCCGCACTGGCGCTACCTCGCCGTCATGGGCACGGCCGGCTTCACGGCCTTCAATGCGCTCTTCTACGCCGCCGCCCACCACACCACGGCCATCAACATCGCGATCATCCAGGGCACGATCCCCGTGCTGGTGCTGCTGGGCGGCGTGCTGTTCATGCGCCTGCGCGTGACGCCGCTTCAGATGCTGGGCGTGGCCGTCACGCTGGCGGGCATCGTCGTCGTCGCCTCGCGCGGGCAGCTGGCGGTGCTCACCGGGCTGGCCTTCAACGAGGGAGACGTCTGGATGGTGGTCGCCTCGGCGCTCTATGCAGGCTACATGCTCGGCCTGCGCCGGCGCCCGGCCGTGCCCCCGATCGTTTTCTTCGCCGCCGTGGCGGCGGTGGCAGCGATCGCCTCGCTGCCGCTGCTGGCCGCCGAGGTCGCCACCGGCCACTTCTTCGCGCCCACACCCAAGGGCTGGCTGCTGATGCTCTTCGTCGGCCTGCTGCCGTCCTTCGTTTCGCAGATCACCTTTATCCAGGCGGTGTCGCTGATCGGCCCGGCGCGCGCCGGCGTGTTCCTCAACCTCACGCCGGTGTTCGGGCCGCTGCTCGCGGTGCTGATCCTGGGCGAACCGCTGGCCCTCTTCCACGCCATCGCGCTGGCGCTGGTGCTCGGGGGGATCTGGATCGCCGAGCAGCTGGGCGCACCCAAGGCGGCAAAGGCTTCATGAGCCGCGAGCCCGTGCTGCGGGTCCACACCGACCCCTTCGAGATCGACGCCGCCGCCTGGGACGCGCTGCTGGACGCCCAGGCCGAGCCCAGCCCCTTCATGCGCCACGCCTACCTGGCCGCCCTGCATGCCAGCGGCAGTGCCACGCCCGAGACCGGCTGGACGCCCGCCTTCGCCACGCTGTGGCGCGGCAAGGTGCTGAAGGCGGCCTGCCCCCTCTATGCCAAGGACCATTCCTATGGCGAATACGTCTTCGACTGGGCCTGGGCCAACGCCTACGAGCAGCACGGCCTGGCCTACTACCCCAAGGCCGTGTGCGCGGTGCCCTTCACGCCCGTGCCCGGCGCGCGGCTGCTGGCCGTCGATGCCGACCATCGCGCGCTGCTGGTGCAGGGCCTGGTGCAGTGGTGCAAACAGATGGAGCTGTCGTCGCTGCACCTGCTCTTCGGCGCCGACGAGGACATTGCAGCCTGCGAATCCGCCGGCCTGATGCTGCGTCACACCGTCCAGTTCCATTGGAAGAACGAGTCGCCTGGCGACTCGTCTGCTCCCTACGCCGACTTCGATGCCTTCCTCGCCAGCCTCTCCCAAGACAAGCGCAAGAAGATCCGCCAGGAGCGCCGCAAGGTGCGCGAAGCCGGCGTGAGCTTCCGCTGGGCGCGCGGGGGCGACATCACCGAGGCGGACTGGGACTTCTTCTACCGCTGCTACGCCCGCACCTACCGCGAGCACGGCAACCCGCCCTATCTCACGCGCGACTTCTTCCGCCGGCAGGCGCAGACCCTGCCCGAGGCCTGGCTGCTCTTCACCGCCGAACGCGAAGGCAAGCCGATCGCTACAAGTTTGATAGCGCTTCGCGCAGGCGGGACGGGCGCTGCAGGCCGATTGGGCCCCAAAGTGGAGTCGGTGGCCTATGGCCGCTACTGGGGCGCGCTGGAGCGAGTGGACTGCCTGCACTTCGAGGCGTGCTACTACCAGCCCATCGAATGGTGCATCGCGCACGGCGTGGCGCGCTTCGAGGGCGGCGCCCAGGGCGAGCACAAGATGGCCCGCGCCCTGATGCCGGTGAAGACCACCAGCGCCCATTGGCTGGCGCACCCCTCCTTCGCCGACGCGGTGGAGCGCTTTCTCGAGCGGGAGGGCGCCGGCATCGAGAACTACATGGAGCACCTGGAAGCGCGCAGCCCGTTCCGCGCACCGTTGGCCTGAGGCAGCCGCGCCGGCATCCGGACGCACACAGGCTCACCCCGTGGACTCGAGCCGCGCCACGAGTCCGCTGCGGTCACTCCGGTTGCGCAGGCTCAGGCGCAGCCCGCAGCGCCGCGCTGCAGCCTGTGCAATCGACAAACCCAGCCCGCTGCCCTCCGCCAGGCTGCCCGGCACGCGGTAGAAGCGGTCGAAGACCCGCGACAGGTGCTCGGGCGAAATGCCCGGCCCGGTGTCGACGACTTCCACCACGACGCACGCGCCCTCCCGCTTGAGGTGCACATCGACCACCCCCCCTTCGGGCGTGTAGCGCACGGCGTTCTCGACGAGGTTGTCCAGTGCACTGCGCAGGTCGGCCGCCGTGCACTGCAGCGTGGGCACGGCCCCGTCTTGCGCGACGAGGCCGAGGTCGACCTGGCGCCGGTCCGCCAGCGCGATCAGGCCGTGGATGCTCTCGCGCACCTGCACCTCCACGTCCACGGGGCCCGCGGGTTCAGTGGCGGCCGCCTCCTGGCGCGACATGCGCAGCAGCTGGTCGACCAGGCGCTGCGCGCGCTGCAGGCCCGCCTCGAGCTGCGCCAGCTGCCGGGTGCCGGCGCTGCCGGCGAGTTCGTCGCGCAGGTTCTCCAGCTGCACGCGCACGGCCGCGATGGGCGTGCGCAGTTCGTGCGCGGCGTCCTGCACGAAGCGGCGCTGCGCGACGAAGGACTCGCGCAGCCGCGCCAGCAGATCGTTGAAGGAGGACACGAGCGGACGGATCTCGTCGGGCACGTGCGCCAGCGGCAGCTCCTCGATGCTGTGCGCATCCTGCCGCGCCGCCTGCTGGCCGATCGCGCGAAGCGAACGGGAAATGCCCCGCGCCACGCCGAGCATCACCAGCATGAGCAGCGGCACCAGCACCAGCACCGGTACCGCGGCCATGCCCGCGCGCTCCACGGCCAGGCCCGCGCGGAAGTCGCGGCTCTGGAACACCTGGACCGTCCGCCCACCCGTGCCTGCCGCGGCATACACGCGCCACGCGCGGTCGCCGGTCCGCAGGTCGTGCAGGCCAGGACGCATTGGCTGGCCCGCCGGCAGGCCGTTCCACGACGTGGACGCGAGACGGCCGTCCGGGTCGAAGACCTGGACCACGTAGTCGCCCTTCGCGATCGCGGCATCGTCGATCTGCCCCAACGACCCCGTCGGCTGGCCGTAGCGCGCGACCGAGTCGCCCAGTTGCACCATCTGGCCGTCCAGGAAGTCGGCCACCATGTGCGTGAACATGCCGTACGACAGGCCCGCGGTGAGCACGGCCACGGCGAGGAAGGTCGGGACCAGCCACCAGAGCAGCCTTCGCCAGATCGAGAAGGTGCGCGGCACGCCTTGCACAGCGGGCGCCCTTACGCCGGTCCGCCGGCCAATCGGGGCTCGACGCGCCAGCCCAGGCCGCGCACGTTCCGGATGGCTTGGGCA
This sequence comes from Pseudomonadota bacterium, assembly GCA_018241185.1. GTDB lineage: Bacteria > Pseudomonadota > Gammaproteobacteria > Burkholderiales > Burkholderiaceae_C > Xenophilus. The sequence goes on from JAFEEH010000081.1 coordinate 9,365, forward strand.
CCGAGCTTGCGCCGCATGCCGTGGATGAGCACGTCCAGCGCGTTGGGGCCCACCTCCTCGCCCCAGCCGTAGATGCGGTTCTCCAGCTGTTCGCGCGAAAGGATCGTCCCCGGCCGCTCCATGAGGGCATGCAGCAGCGCGAACTCCCGCGCCGAGAGCTGCGAGCGCACGCCCTGAATCAGCACCTCGCGCGTGCCCAGGTCCAGCTGGAGCGCGCCCTCTTCGCCGATCACGGATTGGGCGGCGCCGTCGCGCCGACGGATCACGGCACGCATGCGCGCCAGCAACTCGCTCAGCGCATAGGGCTTGACCAGGTAGTCGTCGGCGCCCAGATCCAGGCCGTCGATGCGCTCGTCGAGCGCATCGCGCGCCGTCAGCACCAGCAGCGGCGTCTTGTTGCCGCCCTGGCGCACGCGGCGCAGCACCTCGATGCCGTCCATGCCGGGCAGTCCCAGGTCGAGCAGGACGCAGGCGTAGTCGCCGTCGGCGATCGCGCTCAGGGCCAGCGCGCCGTTCTTGACCCAGTCGACCGACCAGCCCTTGCGCGACAGCGCCTCGTACAGGCCCTGTCCGAGCATTTCATCGTCTTCGACGAGCAGTACGCGCATGGTGGAAAGCGGAAGGAATGGATCGGCAGCGTCCTGCCGGGCCTAAGCGGCCCGTTCAGGCGCGGCGTGACGCCCTGCGCCCGGCATGCACGCTCCACATTTGAACGCAAAGCCCGGCGACGAAAAGCCCCACCCACCCGAGCAGCGCGCCACGGACCACCGGCGACTCGATGCCGCTGCCGAGCGGATGGCTGGGCGGCAGTCGGCTGAGCGTCTCGTTGATGCCCGGCACGAGCAGCAGGAAGAAGCTGAACGACAGTCCCGCCGCCGACAGGTACGGCCGCAGGCGCCCCAGGAAGCCCAGGCGCGTGACGATCACGCCACCCAGCGCCGCGGCGAGCGCCAGCAGGCCCAGCGCGTGGCCGGCGTTGAACTTGCCCGTGCTCGACAGGCCGAAGGACGTGACGACCGACAGCAACAGGCCGGCCAGGTAGACCTTGCCGGAGCGCATCGAGGCATCGATGCCGCGCGTGCGGGCGTAGCCATAGAGCCCCGCGGCGACGGGCAACAGGCTGATGGCGGTGTGAAGGGCGCCGAGGGACGAGATGGGATGGGACATGGCTCGATGAATGGGTCGATGGGAGCGGCTCGCGCAACTCGCCGAGGCGGCGTCGGCGTGCTGGGCGGTCGTGGCCGGCGGCGTGGGCGCCGTCGGTCAAGGCACTGTAGAAAGCCGCGCTTCGGCCTGGCTAAGGACCGACTTAGCCGGGCCTTAGTCGCCCCGACGCGCGGCAGCCTGCGTGCAGGCTTCGCGTCCATCAGGCGCTCCGCCGCGCCCGCCCGAGCTTGCGCCGCGCCACCGCGTTCATCGTCGCCACCAGTTGCTGCACGAAGGCGCGCGCCAGCGGCGACAACGTGCGGCCGTCCAGCGACAACGCCTGCAGCCGCCGCTGCGCCAGCATGGGGTCCGCGAAGGGCCGCGCGACGGCTGTGCCGGCCTCGATCAGGTGCGCCACGGTGAGTTGACCCGACAGCAGGATGTCGGGGCTGCGCAGCAGCGGCAGCATCACCGACGAGAAGTTGCTGACGAACACCGGCCGGTACTGCAGTCCCTGCGCGCTGCAGGCCAGGTCGAAGAGCTGGCGCGCCGTCACGCCCCGGCTGCCCACCAGCAGGGGATGGCGCACCACGTCCGCGAGTTCGACCGAGCGTCGCCGCGCCAGCGGATGGTCGGGGCTCATCACCGCCAGCACCGGCGCCGGCGCGGCATGTTCCACGCGCAGGCCGGGCTCGGGCGCGACGACGTACTTCAAGCCGATGTCCGCCTCGCCGCGCAGCAGCAACTGGCTCACCTCGTCGGGCGAGCCGACGTGCAGCTCGATCTGGCTGGCCGGCTGGAGGGCCTGGAAGGCGCGCATCAGCGTCGGCATGAAGCCGCCCGCGAAGCCCTCGGTGCAGCACACGCGCACGCGCCCCGCCGCCTGCCCGCCGAGGTGCCGTACCTGCTCGAGCACCTGTTCCGCGTCGAGCACGGTGTTGCGCAGGTGCCCGGCCAGGCGCTCGCCGGCAACGGTGAGCGCCATGCCGCTGCGGCGGCGCTCGAACAAAGGCGTGCCCAGGCCGTCCTCCAGCTTGGCGATCTGGCGGCTGACGGCCGAGGCGGCCACGTAGAGCCGCACCGCCGCCTGGTTAACGGAGCCGGTCTGCGCCACCTCCAGGAAGTAGCGCATGGGCATGCTCAGCAAAGCGGGAGTCATCGGTACGTCCTTCCATTCGTATTGCCTCGATGGCAACACCAGTGTGCCAAAACAGTCATGGCGGCAACACCTTTCTGGCCTTCCACTTGCATCCACGCCGACCAGGAACCTCACCATGCACCGAGACGACGCCCTTGCGCGGGCCCGCGCCTACTTCGACGACGGCCGCTTCTTCACCGACCTGCAGCGGCGCGTCGCGCTGCGCACCGAAAGCGATACCGGCCAGGTGACGCCCGCGCTCGACACCTACCTGCGCGACGAGCTGGTGCCCCGGCTCGCACCCTGGGGCTTCGACTGCCGCATCGTGCCCAATCCGGCATCGAACGGCGGCCCGTTCCTCATCGCCCGGCGCGTGGAAGACCCGGCCTTGCCTACCGTGCTGAGCTACGGCCACGGTGACGTGGTGAGCGGCCAGGACGCGCACTGGCGCGAGGGGCTCGGCCCCTGGACGCTGGTGGCCGAGGGCGACCGGCTGTACGGCCGCGGCACCGCCGACAACAAGGGGCAGCACACCGTCGCGCTCGGCGCGCTGGAGGCGGTGCTCGCAGCCCGCGGCGGCCGCCTGGGCTACAACGTCACCTGGCTCGTCGAGATGGGTGAAGAAGCCGCCTCGCCCGGGCTGGAGCTTGTGTGCGAGCAGGAACGCGCGGCGCTCGCCGCCGACCTCTTCCTGGCCAGCGACGGGCCGCGCGTGCGCGCCGAGCGGCCCACGCTCTTCCTCGGCTCCCGCGGCGCCGTGAATTTCACGCTGCGCTGGCGGGCGCGCGAGCGGGCCTACCACTCCGGCAACTGGGGCGGGGTGCTGAGCAACCCGGCCACCGTGATCGCGAACGCCCTCGCCACGCTGGTCGATGCGCGCGGCCGTGTGCTGGTGGAGGGGCTGCGCCCGCCGCCATTGGCCGACGCGCTGCGTGCCGCGCTGGCCGACCTGCAGATCGGCGGCGGCACCGACGACCCGGCCCTGAGTGACGAATGGGGCGAACCGGGCCTCAGCCCCGCCGAGCGGCTGGTGGGCTGGAACACGCTCGAGGTCCTGGCGCTGGGCGCCGGGTCGCCACAGCGGCCAGTCAACGCCATCCCGGCGGAGGCGGTCGCGCACTGCCAACTGCGTTTCGTGGTCGGCACGCCCTGGGAGCGGCTGGAAGAGATCGTGCGGGCGCACCTGGCGGCGCATGGCTTTCACCAGGTCGAGGTCGCCGTGACGCTCAGCGGCGCCGCCACCCGGCTGCCGCTGGACAACCCCTGGGTCGGCTGGGCGATGCGCTCCATCGCGGCCAGCGCCGGGCAGCCGCCGGACCTGCTGCCCAACCTGGCGGGCTCGCTGCCCAACGACATCTTCGCGCGCACCCTCGGGCTGCCGACCTTGTGGGTACCGCATTCCTACCCCGCGTGTGCACAGCACGCGCCCAACGAGCACTTGCTCGCGCCGGTGGCGCGCGAGGGCCTGCAGTTGATGGCCGGGCTGTACTGGGACCTGGGTGAGCCTGACGGCGTGCCTTGGCGCGGGGGCGCGCTGCACTGAAATCCTTCAAGCCAAATCGGCCTGCAGCGCCCGCCCGTTGGGCGCGAGCAGCTATGTATTCGATAGCAAACCCACCCTTCGGACGATGAACAAGCGACACCTCCTCGGCGCCCTGCTGGCCGCCATGGCCCTGCTCCCCCTGGCTGCGGCCCACGCCGACGAGGCCTGGCCGGCCAAGCCCGTTCGCCTCGTCGTGCCCTTCCCGCCCGGCGGCGGCACCGACCTGGTCGCCCGCGCGCTGGGCCAGAAGCTGTCGGCGCGGCTCGGGCAGCCGGTCGTCGTCGACAACAAGCCCGGCGCGTCCACCATCATCGGCACCGACGCCGTGGCCAAGGCGGCGCCGGACGGCTACACGCTGCTGCTCTCGGGCTCCACCAGCTACAGCGTCAACCCCGCGCTGCGGGCCAAGCTGCCCTACGACCCGATGCGCGACCTGGCGCCCATCGCCATCGTGGCGCGCACGCCCCTGGTGCTGGTGGTGGCGCAGGGCGCGCCGTGGCAGTCGGTCGGCGAGCTCGTCGCCGCCGCCAAGGCCAAACCCCAGGGCATCCGCTACGCCACCTTCGGCGCCGGCTCCGGCCCGCACCTGGCCGGCGAACTGTTCGCCCTCGCCGCCGGCGTGAAGCTGCAGGACGTGCCGTACAAGGGCAGCGCGCAGGCCACGCTGGCCGTCATCGGAGGCGAGATCGAGATGGGCATCGACACCGTGGCCGCCGTCGCGCCGCACGTGAAGGCCGGCAAGCTGCGGGCGCTCGGCATCGTGGGGGCCACGCGCGCCAGCCTGCTGCCCGAGGTGAAAACGCTGGCCGAGCAGAAACTGCCCGACGCCACCTTCGACGCCTGGTACGGCGTCGCGGCGCCGGCCAGGACGCCCCCCGCGATCGTCGCGCGCCTCACCCGCGAGGTGACTGCCGTCATGGCCGACCCGGCGCTGCAGGCCCAGTTGCGCGCGCAGGGCATGGAGCCGGCCGCGATCGGCGCCGCGGCCTTCCGCACCCAGATGGAGAGCGAGATCGCGCGCTACTTGGCGCTGGCGCATCGCGCCGGCATCGCGCCCGAATAGCCGGCGCGGTCCGGTCGCGCAGGGGCACGCCACAAAGCAAGGCGCCCGCGTCGTTCGCACGATGCGGGCGCTCTCATTTCGATAGCTGCTCACGCCCGTCCGGCGGGCGCTGCAGCCATTTTTGGCTCTTATTTCTTGTACGCCGCGATGCCGTCGGCGATTTCCTTGTGCGCGGCTTCCACACCTTCCCAGCCCAGCACCTTGACCCACTTGCCGGCTTCCAGGTCCTTGTAGTGCTCGAAGAAGTGGCTGATGGCCTTCAGGCGCATCGGGTTCACGTCGTCGACCTTCTTCCAGTGGCTGTAGATGGGCAGGATCTTGTCGGTGGGCACGGCCAGCACCTTGCCGTCGACGCCAGCCTCGTCTTCCATCTTCAGGATGCCCAGCGCACGGCAGGTCACGACCACGCCGGGGTGCAGCGGGTACGGCGTGACGACCAGCACGTCGACCGGGTCGCCGTCGCCCGACAGCGTCTGCGGCACGTAGCCGTAGTTGGTCGGGTAGTACATGGCGGTGGTCATGAAGCGGTCGACGAAGATCGCGCCGGACTCTTTGTCCACCTCGTACTTGATCGGGTCCGAGTTCATCGGGATCTCGATCACGACGTTGAACTCTTCGGGGGCTTTCTTGCCAGGGGAGACTTTGTCGAAGGACATGTGTTGTCTTTGGTTGGAATGAGCGGGCTGCCCCGGATCGGGACAAACCCGGAGTTTAGCGAGCGCGTCACGCAGCCATCACACGGCGCGTGACTTTTGCCTGTAAATTGACCCCGTTGGCCAATCGGCCTTTCTCCCCCAGGGCCTTCGCGGCGGGGCGGGCGAAAGTCATCGAGGAAGCAACGCGACGGCAGCACCGGCCTTCTCGCGTTGCAGACCTGCAGCGTTGGCCCGTGCTGGCGTCTCCGTCACTTCAAACTGGAGACCGATGCATGACAGGTAACACCCCTCTCGTCCTCGCCATCGTCTGCGGCCTCGTGGCCGTGGCCTACGGCATCTGGGCGCGCAGCTGGATTCTTTCCAAGGACCCCGGCAACGCGCGAATGCAGGAGATCGCCGCGGCGATCCAGGCTGGCGCCTCGGCCTACCTGGCCAAGCAGTACACCACCATCGCCGTCGTCGGCGTGGTGCTGGCCGTGCTGATCGCCCTCTTCCTCGACTTCACCACGGCCATCGGCTTCGTGGTGGGCGCGGTGCTCTCTGGCGCCTGCGGCTTCATCGGCATGAACGTCTCGGTGCGCGCCAATGTGCGCACCGCGCAGGCGGCCACGCAGGGCATCGGGCCGGCGCTGGATGTCGCATTCCGCGGCGGCGCCATCACCGGCATGCTGGTGGTGGGGCTGGGCCTGCTGGGTGTCGCGGCCTTCTACTGGTTCCTGGGCGGCACGGCCGCGGTGACCTCGCACGCGCTCAACCCGTTGATCGGCTTCGCCTTCGGCTCCTCGCTGATCTCGATCTTCGCGCGGCTGGGCGGCGGCATCTTCACCAAGGGCGCCGACGTCGGCGCCGACCTGGTCGGCAAGGTCGAGGCGGGCATTCCCGAAGACGACCCGCGCAACCCCGCCGTGATCGCCGACAACGTGGGCGACAACGTAGGCGACTGCGCCGGCATGGCGGCCGACCTGTTCGAGACCTACGCCGTGACGCTGATCGCGACCATGGTGCTGGGCGCGCTGATGGTCACGGCGGCGCCGGTCAACGCCGTGCTCTACCCGCTGGCGCTGGGTGGCGTGTCGATCATCGCGTCGATCATCGGCTGCTTCTTCGTCAAGGCCTCGCCGGGCATGACCAACGTGATGCCGGCGCTCTACAAGGGCCTGGCGGTGGCGGGCGTGCTGTCGCTCATCGCCTTCTGGTTCGTCACGGCCTGGCTGATCCCCGACAACGCGATTCGCGAGACCGGCAGCCAGATGCGCCTGTTCGGCGCCTGCGCCGTGGGCCTGGTGCTGACGGCCGCGCTGGTGTGGATCACCGAGTACTACACCGGCACGCAGTACAAGCCGGTGCGCCACATCGCGCAGGCCTCCACCACGGGCCACGGCACCAACATCATTGCGGGCCTGGGCGTGTCGATGCGCTCCACGGCCTGGCCGGTGATCTTCGTGTGCGTGGCGATCATCGCGTCGTACATGCTGGCCGGTCTCTTCGGCATTGCGGTGGCCGCCACGGCCATGCTGAGCATGGCGGGCATCGTGGTCGCGCTGGACGCCTACGGCCCCATCACCGACAACGCCGGCGGCATCGCCGAGATGAGCGAGCTGCCCTCGTCCGTGCGCGACATCACCGACCCCCTCGACGCCGTGGGCAACACCACCAAGGCCGTGACCAAGGGCTACGCCATCGGCTCGGCAGGCCTCGCGTCCCTGGTGCTCTTCGCCGACTACACGCACAAGCTCGAGAGCTACGGCCGCGCCATCGACTTCAACCTGTCCGACCCGATGGTGATCGTGGGCCTGTTCATCGGCGGCCTGATCCCCTACCTGTTCGGTGCCATGGCGATGGAGGCCGTGGGCCGTGCCGCGGGTGCCGTGGTCGAGGAAGTGCGCCGCCAGTTCCGCGACATCAAGGGCATCATGGACGGCACCGGCAAGCCCGAGTACGGCAAGGCCGTGAGCATGCTGACCGGCGCGGCGATCAAGGAAATGATGATCCCGTCGCTGCTGCCGGTGGTGGTGCCGATCCTGGTCGGCCTGCTGCTGGGCCCCAAGGCCCTGGGCGGCCTGCTGATGGGCACCATCGTCACGGGCCTGTTCGTCGCCATCAGCATGTGCACCGGCGGCGGCGCCTGGGACAACGCGAAGAAGTACATCGAGGACGGCCACCACGGCGGCAAAGGCAGCGAGGCACACAAGGCCGCCGTGACCGGCGATACCGTCGGCGACCCCTACAAGGACACGGCCGGTCCGGCGGTGAACCCGCTGATCAAGATCATCAACATCGTGGCGCTGCTCATCGTGCCGCTGGTGGTGAAGTTCCATTCCGGCGACGTGGCGGCTGCACCGGCCGCCGTGACCACGCCCGGTGCCGTGGTCGCAGGTGCCGCCCTCGGCGCGGCCGAGGCGGCGTCGGTCAAGGTCGAGAACGGCATCGTCAAGTTCTACTTCGAGAGCGGCAAGGCCGAGGTGGCGCCGAACGCCGGCGCCGCGTTGGCCGACGTGGTGAAGGCCGTGCAGAGCGGCAGCAGCGTGCTGGTGAGCGGCTACCACGACGCCACGGGCGACCCGGCGAAGAACGCCGAGCTCGCGAAGCAACGGGCCATGAACGTGGCCGCTGCCCTCAAGATGGCCGGCGTGCCCGAGGACAAGGTCGAACTCGCCAAGCCGGAGCAGACGCAGGCCGGTGGCCCGGCCGCGGAAGCGCGCCGCGTCGAGGTGAAGGCCAAGTAGCACCGGGCACCACCCACGCACCATGCCCACGCCCGAGCGGCTCGAAGCCTTCATCGCGGCCGTCGAGGGCGGCGCGCATGCGCAGGCGATCGAGGACTACTACACCGACGACGCCACCATGCGCGAGAACCTGGCCGAGCCGCGCCGGGGCCGCACGCGGCTCGTGGCCCACGAGCAGGCGGTGCTGGACCGCACCGCGCAGGTGACATCGACCTGCGTGCGGCCCGTGTTCGTCAACGGCGACCACGTGGTCATCCGCTGGATCTTCGCGTTCACCTTCAAGGACGGACGCTCGATGCGCCTGGAAGAGCTCGCCTGGCAGCGCTGGGAGGGCGAGCGCATCGCGCAGGAGGAGTTCTTCTACGACCCCGTGCAAATGCGACCGGGCTGAAGCGCCCCGCGCGGCGCTACGGATTCGATAGCTGCTCGCGCAGGCAGGGCGCGCCCTGCAGCCCGATTTGGCTTGAAAACGTCGACGCGGAGCGCCTTCAGTTGAGCACGCGCTGTGCCGGCGCCGTGTCGATCGGGTCGGGATGACCCAGCGGCACCGGCGAGCCGGGCATGGTGTCGAAGTCGGTCACCGCGTCGTGTGCATGCGGCGCGTCCCCCAGATGCAGGGAGGCCGCCCAGCGCCCGGCTGAGGAGTTGGCCGGCTCGTCGTTGGTGAAGATGCCGTTGCGCAGGAAGAAGACCTCGCCGTCGGCGCGCTCGGCATGCAGTTCGATGAGCCGGGCGATCGGGAAGGTGTAGGTCACCAGCTTTTCTCGCGAGCCTCGCTTCTTGCCGCCGCAGTTGAAGAAGCCCTCGGCCGCGATGACGATCGAGGAGCCATCCACCTCCGTCGCCGCCTCGCCGGCGCCGTCGCAGCGCCAGACCGCCGACGGCAGGCGCACGCGCACCTTGTCGATGACCAGATCGCGGCTTCGATTGAGGTTGTTCAGCGGCGGAACGAGCGTGCGCAATTGCCGCAGCCGCTCCGCGAAGCTGTCGTCGAGCGTGAATTCGACATGGTTCCATTCCTCACCCGCACGGGTCAGGACCTGCATCACCACCTGGCGTGTCTTGCTCACCGCATTCACCCTTGCAAACAGATTGGCACTTTGGTTGCCAACTGTTTCTTAATGTAGAGAGGTTTTGTTGCAGTGGCTAGACAGACAAAGGTTTGCATTCGGATGCAGGCGGCACCGCTTGCCAGCGCCGATGTGGACCTTTGTTTGCGGCTGTCGGCAAGGGACCAGGGGCCGCTCTCACAACAACATCTCGGGCACGATCGGCGCCACCAGCGTGTTGTAGAAGCGCTGCCAGAAGCCGGCCTCCGGCTCGGTGGTCAGCACCATCTCCTTTTCGCCGTCGTTGGTGAGCCACTCGAGCGTCCCGCCCGGCTGCACCAGGCGCAGGCGGTACGAGTTCTGCAGCTTGCTCAGGTTGATGACGCGCAGCATCTCGCGCGCCAGTTGGGGGCTGTCGACCACGACTCCCATCTCGGTGTTCTGCGTCGCCGAGCGGGGGTCGAGGTTCATCGAACCGATGAAGATGCGCCGCCGGTCGATGGCCGCGGTCTTGGCATGCAGCCGGCCCAGCGACGCACCGAAGGCGCCGAAGCGCTTGTTGGCCATGGTGCGCTCGGGGCTCAGCTCGTAGAGGTCGGCGCCGCCCTTGAGCAGGCGCACGCGGTAGCGCACGTAGCCGGTGTGCACCAGCGGCTCGTCGTTGGCGGCCAGCGAGTTGGTGAGCAGGGTGAGCTTGACCTTGCGCCGCGCCAGGTCGTCGAAAGCGGCCATGCCCTTCTCGCCGGGCACCAAGTAGGGCGAGGTGAGATCGACCTCGCTCTTCGCGTCCATCAGCAGGCCCCAGACTTTCATGGTGACGCTGGTGGCGAGCGCCTCGTCGGCGCTCATGGTGGCGGGCTTGGTCGGCAGGTCGGCGATGGCCTGTGCCTGGCCCCACAGCAGGCCCAGGCGGCCTTCATCGAGCTCCTCGCCGATGGGCCCGTAGCCGAGCACGTCGACCGGAGGCAGCACGATCTTCGGCGGCGGCGCAGCCATGCCCACCCAGTCGTCGAATTGCGCGGCCATGGGGCGCACGCCACGCTCGCCGGTGACCACGTCTTCCACCGGGCGCACCTGCTCGCTGTTCCAGTAGGCGTCGAAGATGCGTTCCAGCTGCGGCACCACCTTGCCGACCACCAGCGCGTCCATGTCGATGAAGTTCTGCGACGGGCTGAGCACGAAGTACTCGTCGGCGATGTTCCGCCCGCCGACCACGGCCATCGTGCCGTCGGCGATGAACAGCTTGTTGTGCATGCGGTGGTTCAGCCGCGGGATCTCGTGCGGCGAGGCCACGAAACGCGAGAGAAGCCCGCCGCGGCCGCAGCAGAAGGGATTGAACAGGCGCACCTGCAGGTTGGGCGTGTCGGCCAGCGCCAGCAGCAACTGCTGGCTGTGCACGGTGGACAGGTCGTCGACCAGCAGGCGCACCTTCACGCCGCGCAGCGCCGCCTCGCGCAGGGTGCGCATCAGCAGGCGGCCGGTGGCGTCGTTCTCGAGCTGGTAGTACTGCACCACCAGCGAATGCCGGGCCCGCCGCGCAAGCTGGATGCGCGCGTCCAGCGAATACACGCCCAGTGGCATGAGCCGGAAGCCCGAATGCTCGCCCGGCGGCGTGGACGCGGCTGCGATGCGCGCCAGCGGGCTCGCTGGGTCGGGCGCGACCGCGTGCTCGGCCGGGCGCTCCCGGGGCGGCGGCAAGGTGCCGCACGCAGCGAGCAGCGCGCCCGCGATCGGCACGGCCAGCCAGCGCAACAGGCGCCGGGCGCAGGCGGAAAAGGCGGTCATCGGTCGGTCCTCCATCGTTCTTTTCCTCGGACGGGCCGGGGCGACCCATCATGAACGAAATACGGACAGCAGGGCTGCGAGGTTTCATCGGCCTGCGACGGCGCGCCTTGATCGTCCACGGCGCGTCGGCGCTCCCTAGAATTCCAGCCCTCACTCCGGGAGCTTGCGCATGGCCTTCGTCTCACCTTCATGGCGCCTTGCGGGCGCGCTGGCGATCGCGCTGGCCGGCGGCACGGCCCAGGCCGCGCTCGACATCGGCGATGCCGCGCCCGCCTTCACCGCGCAGGCGGCCCTCGGCGGGCAGGTGTTCCGCTACTCGCTCAAGGACGAGCTGGCCAAGGGGCCGGTGGTGCTGTATTTCTTTCCGGCCGCCGACTCGGCGGACTGTTCCCTCGAGGCGCACGCCTTCGCCGAGGCCATCGACCAGTTCAAGGCGCTGGGCGCCTCGGTGATCGGTGTCTCGGCCGACGACATCGGCACGCTCGCGAAGTTCTCGGTCAAATCCTGCCAGAGCCGCTTTCCCGTGGCATCGGACGAAGGCAAGACGGTGATCCGCAGCTTCGACGCGCTGATGCAGACGCGACCCGATTTCGCCAACCGCCTGTCGTACGTGATCGCGCCGGACGGCAAGGTCGCTGCCTATTACCAGAACCTCAATCCCGGCCGGCACGTGGAACGCATGCTCGGTGCGTTGCGCAGCCTGCCCGCGGCTGCCAAGGCGCCTGCGCGCTGAGAGCAGGCGCTATCGATTTCGTAGCTGCTCGCGCCCGTCCAGCGGGCGCTGCAGCCGCTTTTGGCTTGAAATCAATTGGCGGCAGCCGCTGCCACCGCATAGACCAGTTGCGTCGCGGGCGCCACCAGGGCGCGCAGGTCGGCCTCGCGCCCCTGCTCCACCGCCTGCAGCACGAGTTCGTTGATGCCGCCCACGACTGTGAGCGCCAGGGCCGGCGACAGCACCGGCGGTTGCGCGGCGTCGCCCACCGGCCCGGCATGCAGGGTGCCGCGGATGAAGCCGGCGATCTCGTCGTTGACGCGCCGCCGCGCCGCCAGCCCCGGCAGGCCCAGGCCCAGGATCTCGACGAAGAGCGTGCGCAGCAGCACGGGGTTCTGCGCCAGGCAGTCGAAGTACGCCGTCACCGCCCGCTCCACCTGGGCGCGCCAGGGCTGGGCCGGGTCGACGGCGTCGGCCAGCACCTTCAGCGCCTCGCGGCTGGCCGCTTCGTACAGGGCGATCAGGCACTCCTCCTTGGTCGAGAAGTGCTCGTAGAAGGTGCGGCGGGAGACGGCCGCCTCGCGCACGATGTCGGCGATGGAGGTCTGCGCATAGCCCTTGGCCGCAACCGCCTGCGCCATGCCTTCGAGCAGGCGGCCGCGGTGCTCGCGGGCAGCGGGGGTCAGGTCGGCCAGGGGGGCTTCGGGGGACATGCGAGGAAAAAGCTGGAGACGGGGCGACCCAGGGGGCCGGGACTGCGAGCGTAGCGCGTCGGGACAGGCATCCATGGACCGATCTTTTACCGTTTGGTACTTGACAGTACCACGCACCACGACGAGCATCATGGAAACGGTACGAATTCGTACCAAACATTTCTCAAGCGATCGCCATGTCTCAACTCGTCGTCCGCCGTCTGCTCATCGACCTCGAAGCGCCCTTCGCCCGCGACTGGTGCGGGGGCGATGCCTTCTCCACCGCCTTCTTCAATGCGCTGTCGATGAGCTTTCCCTTCGGCGAGCAGTTCTTCATCGACGCCGTGCGCGCCGCCCTGCCCATGCTCCCGGCCGACGAGCAGGCGCGCCGCCAGGCCGAGGTGCGCGGCTTCATCGGGCAGGAGGCGACGCACCGGCGCATCCATGCCTTGTTCAACGCACAGCTGGAAAAGCAGGGCCTGGTCGACCGCTGGACGCCGCGCGCCATGAAGCGAATGGAATTGCTCAAGGATGCCGACCCTCGCCACGCGCTGGCGATCACGGCCGCCACCGAGCATTTCACCGCCATGTTCGCGCATTGGCTGCTCACGCACCCCGAAGTACTGGCCGGCGCCGAGCAGCGCCTGCAGACCCTGTGGCTGTGGCACAGCGCCGAGGAATCCGAGCACAAGACCACGGCTTTTGACCTCTACCGCGCGGCCGAGGGCTCCGAGGCCTGGCGCACCCGCTGGATGCGCCGAGTGACCACCCTCTTCCTCGGCGATCTGGCGCGCCAAACGGTCGCCAACGTGCGGCACGAGGGCCAGCTGTGGAAATGGTCGACCTGGAGGAGCGCCTGGCGCATCCTGGGCGCCCGCGGCGGCCTGCTGCGCGGCAACTGGACGGCATGGCGGCGCTACTTCCGCGCCGACTTCCATCCCTCGCAGGACGACAGCCGCCTGGCCGAGCAATGGCTGGCCAGCCATGCCGACCGCTTCGTGCCGGTCGGCGGCTGAGAAAAGACCTCGAAGACTTTTTTGTTCAGGCGGGCGCGTGCGAGCGCGCCCAGCGCACGATGTCGGGCGCGCCCATGGCGCCCGGCTGGCGCGCCACTTCGCGCCCGCCCGCGAAGAGGGCCAGCGTCGGGATGCTGCGGATGTTGAAGCGTGCGCCGAGGCGTTGCTGCGCTTCGGTGTCGACCTTGACGAGCTGGAACTGCGGCTCCAGCGTCTTCGCCGCCTGGGCGAAGTGCGGCGCCATCTGCAGGCAGGGCCCGCACCAGGGCGCCCAGAAGTCGACCAGCACCGGCAGGTCGCTGCGTGCGACGTGACGGTCGAACTGGGCTTCGTCGAGCGCCACGGGGGCGCCCGCGAAGAGCGGCTGATGGCAATTCCCGCAGTCCGGCGCGCTGGCTAGGTCGGCGGCCTTCACGCGGTTGGTGGTGTGGCAGTGCGGGCACACCACATGGAGCGATGCCGGGGCCGCGCCGCTCGTCATCACCTCACCCCTTCAGGGACTCGTCCAGTTCCTTGCAGGACGGCGCGCAGACTGGCTGGGCCTTGCCCAGCACGCGCTTGGTCTGCATCAGCGAGCGCGGACGGTGCTTGCCACACAGGAAGCAGGACATCGTGGCACCGCTGAACGAGGACGAGGCCTTGAAGGGCGAACCCGGCGTCTTGGACTTGTAGCGCAGGCCGCCTTCGTTGACGGTGGTTTTGACATCGGCGTTGGACATCGGTCCCTTTCTTCAAACTCAAACAATCGATCCGGGCGGCGTCGCGCTGCCGGCGCGGGCGCGCTCGATGGCCTGGCGCGCCGCCAGCTCGGCGCTCATGGCCGGTTCCAGCGCGCTGCGGCACAGGCCGGCGTGCTGGTAGTGCATGTTTTCGTACAGCTCGGCGGCCGCGGGGAAGCGGTCCAGCAGCGGGCCGAGTTCGGCGCCGCCGGCGACGTCCTCGAACTCGTGCACCAGGTGCAGCACGACGGAGCGGTACTGCTCGGCGCCGATGGGGGTGGGGCTGTGTTCGAGCCGCTCGAGCAACTGTGCCAGCGTCGCCGTCACGGCCAGGTCGCGCCCGGCTTGGGGTGTGGAGGTGGCTTTCATGCTTGGCATATGGCGATTTTCGGCGTTTTTTCCAGTGCCGACGGCCAAAGGGCCTTCGCGTACCGCAAATCGGGTGGGAAACAGGCCGCCGACGCCCTCGTCCGGGCGCCTGCACCCATGTGCAAGCTCACGCACAATCCGGGCCCATGCAGCTCAACTTCATCGCCAACACCAACGTTCCCTCGGCCTCGGGCCGCGTCCTGCCAGTCCTGGACCCCTCCGATGGGCAGCAGTTCGACGAGCTGCAGCGCAGCAACGCCGAAGACATCGACGCCGCCGTGCGCGCGGCGCGCAACTGCTTCGACAACGTGTGGCACAAGGTGAGTGCGGCCGAGCGCAGCCGGCTCATGTACAAGCTGTCACAAAAAATCGCCGAGCATGCCGACGAACTCACGGCATTGGAGCAGCGTGACTGCGGCAAGCCGACCAAGCAGGCCCGCGCCGACGCGCTGGCGCTGGTGCGCTACTTCGAGTTCTACGCCGGTGCCTGCGACAAGCTGCACGGCGAAACCATCCCCTACCAGGACGGCTACAGCGTCTTCACCTGGCGCGAGCCGCACGGCGTGACGGGCCACGTCATTCCCTGGAACTACCCGATGCAGATCTTCGGACGCAGCGTGGGCGGCGCGCTGGCCGCGGGCAACGTGTGCGTGGTCAAGCCAGCCGAGGACGCCTGCCTGTCGCTGATCCGCGTAGCCC
Organism: Pseudomonadota bacterium; assembly: GCA_018241185.1. Lineage (GTDB taxonomy): Bacteria > Pseudomonadota > Gammaproteobacteria > Burkholderiales > Burkholderiaceae_C > Xenophilus. The sequence goes on from JAFEEH010000081.1 coordinate 24,678, forward strand.
AGCTGGCCGCCGAGGCGGGATTTCCGCCCGGTGCCATCAACATCGTGACCGGCTACGGCCACGAGGTGGGCGACGCGCTGGCGCGCCACCCGGGCATCGACCACATCAGCTTCACCGGCAGCCCCAAGGTGGGCACGCTCATCCAGCAGGTGGCGGCCGAGCGGCATTGCCCCGTGACGCTGGAGCTGGGCGGCAAGAGTCCGCAGATCATCTTCGCCGACGCCGACCTCGGTGCGGCCGTGCCGGTGATCATCAACGCCATCGTGCAGAACGCCGGCCAGACGTGCTCGGCCGGCTCGCGCGTGCTGATCGAGCGCGAGATCTACGAACTGCTGCTCGAGCGCCTGGGCCACGCCTTCGAGGCGTTGCGCGTGGGCCCGGCGGCGATGGACCTCGACGTCGGCCCGCTGATCCGCCAGACGCAGCAGCAGCGCGTGTGGGACTTCCTGTCCGACGCCCATGCCGCCGACATCCCCATGGTGGCGCAAGGCCAGATCGTCGACGAAGCGCCCGACACCGGCTTCTACCAGGCCCCCACCCTGCTGCGCGACGTGCCCGTGCACCACCGCCTGGCGCAGGAAGAGGTCTTCGGCCCGGTGCTCTGCGCCATGCCCTTCGCCGACGAGGACGAGGCCGTGGCGCTCGCCAACGCCACCCAGTTCGGGCTGGTGGCGGGCGTGTGGACGAACAGCGGCGCGCGCCAGGTCCGCATGGCCAAGCGTGTAAAGAGCGGCCAAGTCTTCATCAACAACTACGGCGCC
>JAFEEH010000082.1 GCA_018241185.1 Pseudomonadota bacterium
CACACGTCGGCCGGTGCCTCGAAATACTCTCGCCGGTCGCCGGGCAGATGGCGCAGTTGCACCAGCCGCCAGGCCTGCAGTTCCTTCAGGCCCATGCTCACGTTGGAGCGCGAAAACGCCAGCAGTTCACCGATCTCGTCGGCGTTGAGCGGCTTCTGCGACAGGAAAAGCAGGGCATAGATCTGCCCCACGGTTCGGTTGATGCCCCAGCGGCTGCCCATCTCGCCGAAGTGGGCGACGAACTGGCGGTTCAGGGGCGGGAGTTCGGCGGGAGAAGTCATGCTGCCATTGTGCCGCGTGTGCTGAAGATTCAGGAACTCCTGAAACAAGCGCACCGGGCCTGCGCAGGGCTCGGTGCACAGGTCCGTAAACTGACGCGCATGTCGGCCGAACCGTCCGTCTCCTCCTTCGATCTCCTGGTGCCGCATCCGGCGGCGGAACCGAAGGCGCCGGACGTGGCCGAAGACGCGCTTCGCGGCCGGCTGCTGCGCCAGCTCTTCGTGCTGGGGCGCAGCACGCAGTTGTCGGCCTTCATGGCGGCCGTCTTCACCGAAGTCATCTTCTACGCGCTCGTGCGCAGCCCACGCGTCTTGGCCTGGGCCGTGCTCATCCACTCGGCCCAGTTGCTGCGGTGGTATTTCATGCGCGAGAACCAGCGGGTGTATCCCGACGCCCTTTACACGCAGGGTCAGCCGGCGGGTGCGTGGCGCTATTTGATGCCGCTCGGCGCCGCGGCGGGAGCCTGGGCCGCAGCACCCTGGCTGCTCTTGCCGCTCGCGGGCAGCAGCCCGGGCCTGCTGGCCGTCATGGCGGTGATCGTGTGCGGCATGTTGGCCGGATCGATCCCCGCCGTGGCTCCTTGGCCGCGTGCGCTGGGGGTGTGGCTGGTGCCGGTCGGGTTGGGCATCGCGTCCCGGCTGGCCTGGGAGGGCGGTGCGGTCGGCTGGGCCTTGTGTGTGAGCCTGCTGCTGTTCACGTCGGCGATGGGGCGCTTCGGCCTGACGCAGCACGCGTTGCTGCGCGCCGGGTTGCGCGGACAGTTGGAGAAGGAGGCGCTCAGCGAACAACTGCTTGTGCAGTCGCAGGATTTGCAGCGCCTGCATCGCGAGCGCAGCCGCTTCTTCGCGTCGGCCAGCCACGACCTGCGCCAGCCCATCCATGCGCTGGCGCTGTTCTCGCGCTCGCTGCAGCGCGACCTGCACGGGCATCCGTCGTTGCCCGTGGCCGAGCGCGTGGTGGAGGCCACCGACGCGGTGAGCGGCCTGCTCAATGCGATGCTGGACATTTCCAAGATCGAGGCCGGCGCGGTGCAGCCGGTGTTCGTGCCCGTCGCCGTTGACGAGGTGTTCCTGCGGCTGGCGCAGATCCACGACGAGCGGGCCGAATCTGCGGGCCTGTCGCTGCGCTTCCACACCGGCGCCGAAGTCGTTGCGACGGACCCCGACCTGGTATTCCGCGTGCTGTCGAACTTCATCGACAACGCCATCAAGTACTGCGACCGCGGCGGCGTGCTCGTGAGTGCCCGGCCGCGCGGCGAGTGGCTCCGCCTGGCCGTATGGGACACCGGCCGCGGCATCCGCGCCGAGCACATGCCGCTGCTGTTCGACGAGTTCTATCAGGTCGACAACGCGCACCGCGACATCACCAACGGGCTGGGCATCGGCTTGGCGATCGTCAAGCGGCTGGCCGCACTGCTGCATGCGCGCGTGGGGCTGCGTTCCGTGCCGGGGCGCGGCAGCGTGTTCTGGATCGACCTGCCACGCCATGCCGTGGCGACGCCTGCGAGCGAGCGTCCGCGCACGGCCGAGCCCACCATCGCCGCGCCGCGCCCTGCCGATGCGCGCCCCCGCGTGCTGCTGTTGGACGACGAGCGTGCGGTCGGCGATGCGATGCGCATCTGGCTGGCGCCGCACTGCGAGCGCATCGACGTGGCGCAGACGCTGGAGGCCGCGCAGGCGCATCTGGCGGCGGCGAGGCAGGTCGACGTCCTGATCGTCGACTTCCGGCTCGCCGGACCGCAGAACGGCATCGAGGCAGCGCACCTGCTGCGCGAGCAGGCCGGCTGGAAGGTGCCTGCGATCCTGGTGACCGGCGACACCGACCCGGCGCGGGTGCGTGCCGCCTACGAGAGCGGGCTGGTCGTGCTCTTCAAGCCGGTGCAGCCGGAGCACCTGCTCGAGACGGTGCGCACGGCGGCGCAGGGCACCGGCTGACGGCTGACCGGCTTTTTCAAGGAAAAGTGCCTGGAGCGCCCGCGGGACGGGCGCTACCAGCTATGAAAAAGATAGCGACGGCACGCGGACGCCTCAGCGCCCGGCCCTCATTTCCAGGGCGTGGCTTCGGGCACCTCGGCCGCGGGCTCGACGTCGACGCTCTTGAAGTCCGCGGGCGACACGATCTCCAGGTACTCCATGTCGGGCGAGTAGTCGAAGAGGTAGTGCCGGATGCCGGGGCGCTGATGCACCACGTCGCCAGCCTCCACCAGCGTCTCCTGGTCCTCGTACATGAACCGTGCCCAGCCCTTGACCATGATGACGATCTGGAAGTCTGCTTCGTGGCGGTGCCAGCCCGTGCCCTTTTCGGGCGGCAGGTTGGCCTTGACCAGATGCGCGATCACCTTGCCGTGCGTGGCGTCGGCGATGCCGAGGTCGCGGTAGAGGAAGAAGTCGCGCAGGCCGCCGCCGACATAGTCGGTGTCGCCGGGCTTCACATGGGAGAACTTCGTTGCCGTCCGATCCAACATGGGGCACTCCTTGGCAGTGAGGGGGATGCTGCGTCGCAGCACGCATAAAGCATTCCTGCCGGCGGTGCCCTGCGCTGGTTCAGGCGACGACCTCGCTGATCTGCATCACGGGCGCGATGTCCGTGTAGTTTTTGATGTCGCCGCGGATTTCCCTGGCATGCGGCCCGAAGGCCGCCTCGAATGCCTCCACCGAATCGCACAGGATGTGGCACATCGCCTCGTACACCGGCGTCGATCCCGGCGCGCCGCCGGCCAGCCCCTTATCGATCTGGTAGCTGCGGCAGACGTCGCCCAGGCGCGCCTTCAGCAGGGGCATGTGCTTTTCGCGGTAGTAGTCGTGGTCGAAACGCGCACCGGGCGTGTGCGGGTACATGACGCTGAAACGGATCATCGGAGTCTCCTTGCGGGTGGGTGAATTCGGTTGCGCTCAGCCACGCTTGGTGGCGATCAGCGGCTTCACGTCCGGCGCCTGCAGGCGCGGCCGGTCGGCCTCGACCTGCGACAGCGGCGCCACCTCGCGCAGGCTGGCCAGGCTGCGGCGCGTGAGGTCCTGGTAGGTGAGGGTGCCTTCGTGCTTCCAGGCCATCTCCTGTTCGGTCAGCGGGCGCTTGACCTTCGCCGGCACGCCGGCCACCAGCACCTCGGGCGGGACCTGCGTGCCGGCCGGCACGAAGGCGCAGGCGGCGACGATGGCGCGGTCGCCGATCACCACGTCGTCCATCACCACCGCGTTCATGCCCACCAGCGCGTCGCGGCCCACGATGCAGCTGTGCAGCACCGCGCCATGGCCGATGTGGCCGTTCTCGCGCACCACCGTGTCGTGGGCCGGGAAGCCATGCACCACGCAGGTGTCCTGAACGTTGGAGCCGGTTTCCAGCACGATGCGGCCGAAGTCGCCGCGCAGGCAGGCGGCAGGCCCGACATAGCAGCCGGGGCCGACGATGACGTCGCCGATCAGCACGGCGGTGGGATGCACGTAGGCGTTGGGGTCCACCACGGGGACCACTCGTTCGATGGCGTAGCAGGGCATGGGCTGACTGTCTCCTGATGGGGGCGCGCCGACCACCGTGCGTGGCGGCGGCGGGCCCCGGGTTTTCACGGGGGAGCTTGACTTGCGTCAACACCGGCGATGATTCTATGATCTGCCGACCGGTCGGTCGAAAGTATTTTTCTTCGACAAGGCCCTGTGACAGACCCCCAAAGACCCGGAGACGCCCCATGTCCGACGCCCTGGTGCTGCAAAGCACGAACGGCCCCGTGCGCACGCTGACGCTGAACCGCCCGTCGGCGCTCAACAGCTTCACGCAGGCCATGCATGCCGAGCTGATGGCCGCGCTCGAAACGGCCGCCGCCGACACGCAGGTGCGCGCGCTGGTGCTGACCGGCGCCGGGCGGGGCTTCTGCGCCGGGCAGGACCTGGCCGACCCCGCCGTGGCCCCCGAGCCGGGTGGCGCACCCAAGGATCTCGGCGACACGGTCGCCCGCTTCTACCGGCCGCTGGTGCTGCGCCTGAAGAGCTTCCCGGTGCCGGTGGTGGCGGCCGTCAACGGCGTGGCGGCCGGCGCTGGTGCCAACCTGGCGCTGTGCTGCGACCTGGTGCTGGCCGGTCGTTCGGCCAGCTTCATCCAGGCCTTCGCCAAGATCGGGCTGGTGCCCGACACCGCCGGCACCTGGTTGCTGCCGCGG
>JAFEEH010000083.1 GCA_018241185.1 Pseudomonadota bacterium
ATTCCGATGGCCACCGACTATGTCTTCAGCCCGGCACCCGTGGTGTCGGTTCCCGTCGCGGGCAGCGCCGCCCGCTTCCCCGTGCACCGCATCTACTGCGTCGGCCGCAACTACGAAGAGCACGCCAAGGAGATGGGCTTCACCGGCCGCGAGCCGCCCTTCTTCTTCATGAAGCCGGCCGACGCACTGGTGGTGGTCGATGCCGGCAGCACCGGCACCATGGCCTACCCGTCGCTGACCAAGAACCTGCACCACGAGATCGAGCTCGTGGTCGCCATCGGCACCGGCGGCAGGAACATCTCCGCCGCCGATGCGCACAAGCACATCTTCGGCTGGGCCGTGGGCCTGGACATGACCCGCCGCGACCTGCAGAACGACATGAAGAAGCAGGGCCGCCCCTGGGACATCGGCAAGGGCTTCGAGCAGAGCGCGCCCATCGGCCCGATCGTGCCCGTGGCCGAGGCCGGCGACGTCGAGAACGCCGAGATCTCGCTGCAGGTCAATGGCGCCGACCGCCAGCGCAGCAATGTTGCCAAGCTGATCTGGAACGTGGCCGAGACCATCGAGCACCTGTCGGCCGCGTGGGAGCTGCAGCCCGGCGACCTGATCTACTCCGGCACGCCCGAAGGCGTGGCGGCGGTGGTGTCGGGCGACACGATGGTCGGCCAGGTGGCCGGCCTGCCGACGCTGACGGTGAAGGTCGCCTGAGCGCGCCCTGGGAACAAGGCCCCGCACGCGCACGATGTTCACCCGCCCCCTGATCAAGCACTGCAAGAACTGTGGCACCGCGGTGGTGTACCGCGTGCCCGACGACGGCGACGTCAAGGAACGCGCGGTGTGCCCGGCCTGCGGCACGATCCACTACGAGAACCCGCTCAACGTCGTCGGCACCATCCCCGTGCTGGGCGAGAAGGTGCTGCTGTGCAAGCGCAACATCGAGCCGCGCTGGGGCAAGTGGACCTTGCCGGCCGGCTTCATGGAGCTGGGCGAGACCACGGCCGAGGGTGCCGCGCGCGAGACCGACGAAGAAGCCGGTGCCCAGTACGAGTTGGGTGGGCTGTTCGCGGTGATGAACGTGGTGCGGGTCGGGCAGGTGCACCTGTTCTACCGTGCGAAGCTGCTCAGCGACATCTTCGCGCCGGGGCACGAGACCATCGAGGCGAAGCTCTTCACCGAGGAAGAGATCCCCTGGGACGAGATCGCCTTTCGCACCGTGCGCGAGGCACTGGAGCGCTTCTTCGAGGATCGCCGCCAGGGCGAATACCGCATCCACACGGTCGATATCGTCTGAGCAGGCTACGACGCGGAATTCAAGCCAAATCGGGCTCCAACGCCCGCCCCACCTGCGCGAGCAGCTATCGAATTCATAGCATGGCAGGCCACTGCCGAGGATTTGCGAACGCCATGAACAAGCTCCTGATGCTGCTGATGTCCACCCTGCTCGCGACCGCTGCCTCGACGGCCGGCGCCGAGACGGTCGGCGACGTTGACACGGCCTTCAAGCTCATCGGCCCGGACCACAAGATCGTGGTCGATGCCTACGACGACCCGCGCGTGAACGGCGTGACCTGCTACGTCTCGCGCGCCAAGACGGGCGGCGTCTCGGGCGCGCTCGGGCTGGCCGAGGACAAGGCCGAAGCCTCGATCGCCTGCCGACAGGTCGGACCGGTCAGCTTCGCCGGCCCGCTGCCCAAGCGCGAGGAGGTGTACGCCGAGCGCCAGTCGATCCTGTTCAAGCGCCTGCGCGTGGTGCGCATGGTCGACGCCAGGCGCAACACGCTGATCTACCTCACCTACTCCGACAAGCTCGTCGACGGCTCGCCGCAGAACGCGGTGACGGCGGTGCCGGTCGACCGCGGCACGCCCATTCCTGTGAAATGAACGCGGACAGCCGAACGCAAAGCGCGTCAAGGATTCGCAAAGGGCGCAGAAGGAAGACAGCGAAGATTTCATCGAATTCTTCTGCGCCCTCTGCGCAAGCTCCGCGCCCTCTGCGTTCGGCTGTCCGGCTTGGGGTGTCCTTGTTCCCTCCGCCATGAGCACCACCGGCAGCGCCATCCGCACGCTCTACCGCGCGCTGTGGCAGCACGCCGACGGTGTGCGCGGCCAGCTCGTGGGCGCGGCGGTGCTGCTGGGCGGCTCGCAGCTCGTGCGCCTGGCCATGCCCTGGCTCGCGGCGCAGGCGATCAATGCGCTGCAGAAGGGCCAGGTGCCCGCCGCGGGGCGCTGGATCGCGGTGCTGATGGGCGTGTACCTGGTGTCGTGGCTGCTGCACGGGCCGGGCCGCGTGCTCGAGCGCAACGTCGGCGTGCGCGTACGTGAGCGGCTGAGCGACCAGCTCTACGGCCGCATCACGGCCGCGCCGCTGGCCTGGCGCGACGGGCATCACTCGGGCGAATTGCAGCACCGGGTGCACCAGGCCAGCCGCGCGCTGTCGGACTTCGCACAGAACCAGTTCGTCTACGTGCAGAGCGCGCTGAGCTTTGCCGGGCCGCTGGTGGCGCTGGCGCTGCTCTCGCATACCAGCGGGCTGATCGCGCTGGTGGGCTACATCGTGATCGGCGCGGCGATCCTGCGCTTCGACAAGGCGCTGATGGTGCTGGCCCGGCAGGAGAACGATGCCGACCGCCGCTACGCCGCGGCGCTGCTCGACTTCGTCGGCAACGCATCGACGGTGATCGGCCTGCGGCTGCAGGCGGCATCGGCCAAGCTGCTGCGCCGGCGCATGAAAGCCGTGTCGGCGCCGCTCAAGCGCGCGGTGGTGGTCAACGAAGGCAAGTGGTTTGCGGTCGACATGCTGGGCCTGGGGCTGACCTGGCTGCTGGTGGCCATCTACGTCTGGCAGGCGATCTCGGCCGGCGGTGCGGCATCGGCGGTGATGCTGGGCACGGTGTTCATGATCTACCAGTACGCGCAGCAGGCGGCGTCGGTCGTCAGCTCCATGGCCGCAAACTTCCAGAACTTCGCGCGCATGCACACCGACTACGGCAGCGCCGAGCCGATCTGGGCGGCGCCGGGCGATCCGGCGGCTGCCCCGCCGCCGGTGGACGCCGGCGCGCCGTGGCACACGCTGGCGGTGCACGGCGTGCACTGGGGTTATGCCGACAGCAGCCGGGGCGGCGGCCTGCACGACCTCGCGCTCACGCTGCGCCGCGGCGAGCGGGTGGCGCTGATCGGCCCGAGCGGCGGTGGCAAGAGCACGCTGCTGCGGGCGCTGGCCGGGCTCTATCTGCCGCAGCAGGGCACGCTGACGATCGACGGCCAGCCGCAGCCCTGGACGCGACTGCGCGCGCTGGCAACGCTGATCCCGCAGGAGGCTGAGGTCTTCGAGGCCAGCGTGCGCGAGAACCTCACCTTCGGCGAACCGGCCGACGAGGCGGTGCTGCAGCAGTCGGTCCACGCCAGCGCCTTCGACGAGGTGCTGGCCCGCCTGCCCGACGGGCTGGCGAGTCCGCTGACCGAGCGCGGCTTCAACCTCTCGGGCGGCCAGCGGCAGCGCCTGGCCCTGGCGCGCGGCGCGCTGGCGGCGCACGGCAGTTCGCTGGTGCTGCTCGACGAGCCGACCAGCGCCCTCGATCCGCAGACGGAGGGTCGGGTGTTCGAGCGCATGGCCGACACTTTCCCGCACGCCTGCCTGATCGCGTCGGTGCACCGGCTGGGCCTGCTGGAGCGCTTCGACACGGTCGTCATCCTGGAAGCCGGGCGCGTGGCAGACTTCGGCCCTCGCGACGACGTGCTGGCGAGGCACCCGCACCTGTCGACGCAGGTGCAAGCACGCGGCATGCCGCGCTGAGAGCCTCCAGACCTTTACAAGACAAATAGGGCTGGGCCGCCCGCTGGGCCTGCGCGAGCAGCTATCATTTTCATAGCTATCCGATCCTTCGACGGCGCAGCGCGATGGCCCGGCTCCTGCCATGCCGTCCCGCGCGCCTGCTGCATCCATCCGCGCGCCCGGCGCGCGCGCCCGACGGGACACACAAAACAATGACTTCCGCAACGATCCGCTCCTCCCTTCTGCTCGCCGCCGTGGCCGTCCTGGCCGCTTGCTCCAGCACGCCTCCGCCCGCGCCCAGGCCGGCGACCGCGCGCCAGAACCCGCCTCCGTCGCCCGCGCCCGCCACCGCGCCGGCCCCCGCGCCCTCGGCCCCGACGCTGCCGGCTGCGTTCATCCGCCCGGCCGACGGACCGACGCTGGCCCGCTTCGACGGCAAGAGCAACAAGGGCCTGGACATCGGCGGCAAGGCCGGCGACCCGGTGCTGGCCTCGGCCGACGGGCGGGTCGTCTTCGTCGGCGGCCAGTTGCGCGGCTACGGCAACATGGTCATCGTCAAGCACAACGACACCTTCCTCACCGCCTACGCCCACAACCAGAAGATCCTGGTCAAGGAAACGGACACCGTGCGCCAGGGGCAGCAGATTGCCGAGATGGGCAGGAGCGGCACCGATCGCGTGAAGCTGCACTTCGAGGTGCGCAAGCAGGGCGTGGCGGTCGATCCGCAGCCCTACCTGGACGGCAAGGCGCGCTGACCCCCGCCACACCGCACCGCCCGCCGGTGGCATCGGCGTATCGGCCACCTGGCCTGCGGCATTTGGCGTAGTGACCGGCGACGGTGCGGCCCCTAAGCTGCAGGCATTTCCCGCCCCGGAGCGACTGCCGTGATGGACTCCCCGCAAGCCTTGGACGACACCGAACTGCAGCTTCTTGCGCAGACGTGGCGCCGCGAGGCGCTCACGGGCAGCTGGCAGGCCGCGCGCATGGCGCGAGCGCTGGAGGCCGAGCAGCGCCGTCGCGTGGTGCAAAGCGCGTGGCAACAGCTCGACCCCGCGCCCCTGCCGACCGAGCAGGGCGGCTGGTGGCGCCTGCAGCGCTGAAGTGCCGAGGCTGGCGCCTTCGGTCTTCCGATCCCCCCCTGCCCCCGCCGTCGCCGCTCCCTGGCTCAGCCCGCGCCGGCGCTCGGCAGTCATCATCACCCGCAAGGTGAATGTCGGCCGACTTCGCTCGATTGTTTCGATGGCGTGAACGGTTCGTTCCGAATCGTGCGGGTTTCTACTTATTTTTCAGGTCCACAATTCATCTCACGGGCCAGCGATTGAACGCAGACCCGAAGCGGATCCGGGCAGGTGCCCCACCGCTCTGTTCAAACGCTATCCACGCAAGGAGCACATCATGAAGACCTCGAAGATCATTGCCATCGCCGCCCTCTCCCTCGTCGCCGCTGTCGGCGTCGCCCAGGCCGAGGAATACCAAGGCGTGACCACCGTCAATTCGGTGGCCAGCCGCGCCGAAGTGAACAGCCAGGCCGTCGTGGCCGCGCACTCGGCCAACCCGTACGCCGAAGGCGCCAACGCCGGCGTGCCGGCTCCGCTGGTGGCCCAGGCCGACCGCAACGC
>JAFEEH010000084.1 GCA_018241185.1 Pseudomonadota bacterium
AGCCGAAGACACTGGCGAGGTCTGCCATGGCATGGTTGTCCGACGCTGATCACGTTCATGGACAACCGTGGCTTGGTCAACGTCCCCTGAAAAAGGGCGCAGCCGCCTTGTGATGTCCTCCCTGGCACCTCGATATCGCTGCCGAGTTGCCTTGTGGACGGGATGCTACCTCAAGGCACTTGCGGAATGCCTCGAAACGCCACGCCCCGCGGAAGAAGGGCGCCGAGCAACCCTCCGCGGGCGAAGACGGCGTCAGGATGCGAACATTCGCGCTCCGGAAATCGATAAAAAATGCCCGCAACGCCCGCCCTGCCTGCGCAAACAGCTACGAAATCCATAGCGCCCGGCCTGGCGCTGGCCTCCTTTGGCGCGATCGCTTTCAGCGGCAAGGCGATCATCGTCAAGCTGGCCTACCGCTACGGCGTCGACGCCGTGACGCTGATCATGCTGCGCATGCTGTTCGCGCTGCCGCTCTTCGCGGTGATGGCATGGTGGGCCGGGCGTGGCAAGCCGCCGCTGGCACGACGCGACTGGCTGGGTGTGCTGGGGCTGGGCGTCACCGGCTACTACCTCGCGAGTTTTCTGGACTTCGCCGGCCTGGCGTACATCACGGCCAGCCTGGAGCGGCTGATCCTGTACCTCAACCCCACGCTGGTGCTGCTCTTCGGCTGGCTGGTGTATGGGCGGCGCATCCGCGGCGGCCAGCTGCTGGGCATGGCGATCAGCTACGCCGGCGTGCTGCTGGTCTTCGGCCATGAACTGCAGATCGGCCAGAGCCGCGCGGCGGCCTGGGGCACGCTGCTGGTCTTCCTGAGCGCCGTGAGCTACGCCATCTACCTCGTGTGGAGCGGTGAGTTCGTCAAGCGCCTGGGTTCGCTGCGGCTGGTGGGCCTGGCGACCAGCGTGGCCTGCCTGCTGTGCATCGCGCAGTACCTGGTGCTGCGGCCGGTGGGCACGGTGCTCGAGGTCGCGCCGCAGGTGATCTGGCTGTCGGTGCTCAACGCCACGCTGTGCACCGCGGTGCCGGTGCTGGCGGTGATGATGGCCATCGAGCGCATCGGCGCCGCCGTGGCGGCGCAGACCGGCATGATCGGCCCGATGTCGACCATCCTGATGGGCGTGGTGATCCTGGGCGAGCCCTTCACCGCCTGGATCGCGGCCGGCACGGCGCTGGTGATCGCCGGCATCTTCGTCTTCACGCGCGCCGGCCGTTGAGCGCGGCGCGTTCATCCATCTCAACCGAAGGAGCAACCCCATGGATCTGGGCATCGCAGGAAAGACCGCGCTCGTGTGCGGCGCGAGCAAGGGCCTCGGCTACGGCTGCGCGCTGGCGCTGGTGCAGGAAGGCGTCAACGTCGTCATCGTGGCGCGGGGCGCCGAGGCGCTGGAGGCAGCTGCTAGCAAATTGATAGCTGCCCGCGCAGGCGGGACGGGCGCTGCAGGCCAGAACCCTTCGAATTTCGTCAAGCACGTCGCCGCCGACATCACCACGCCCGAGGGCCGCGCGGCCGTATTCGCCGTGCAGGCCGACTACGACATCGTCGTCACCAACGCCGGCGGTCCGCCGCCCGGTGACTTCCGCAGCTGGGACCGCGAAGCATGGATCAAGGCCGTGGACGCCAACATGCTCACGCCCATCGAGCTGATCAAGGCCACGGTCGACGGCATGGCGGCGCGCGGCTACGGCCGCATCGTGAACATCACCTCGAGCGCGGTGAAGGCGCCGATCGACATCCTCGGGCTGTCCAACGGTGCGCGCAGCGGGCTCACCGGCTTCGTCGCCGGCCTGGCGCGCAGCGGCATCGCTGCCCAGGGCGTGACGATCAACAACCTGCTGCCCGGCGCCTTCGACACCGACCGCCTGCGCAACACCGCCGTGGGCGCGGCGCAGAAGACCGGCCAGAGCGTCGAGGCGATCCAGGAGGCGCGCAAGAAGACCATTCCCGCGCGCCGCTTCGGCACGCCCGAGGAGTTCGGCGCCATCTGCGCCTTCCTGTGCAGCCAGCAGGCGGCCTACATGACGGGCCAGAACGTGCTGGCGGACGGCGGCGCGTACCCAGGCACATACTGAGGCGTGACGCGGCGCGGCGCCGCGTCCGATGCGGCACGTGTCGCGCGGCACAATCCGCCAACTTCACACCGCCCCGCACGCCCTTGAGTCCCGAAGCCGCCCGCCGCATCACCCTGGTCTCGGTCACTGGCCTGGCCGATGCGCAGGGCGCCGCCCGCGCGCTGACCTTCAGCCAGCGCCAACTGCCCGCCTGCCGCGCGCTGCTGTGCAGCCCGGAGCGGCCGGCGGACCTGGCGCCGGGCATCGAGCACCTGCCGATCGCACCGCTCAACTACCACGAATACGGCTGGTTCATGCTCTTCGCGCTGTGGCGCGTGGTGCCGACCGAATTCGCGCTCGTGGTGCAGGAGGACGGCTGGGTGCTCGACGGTGCCAACTGGCGCGACGAATACCTGGCCTACGACTACGTCGGTGCACCCATCCACCTGGCCCGCATCGACGCGCCCGAAGGCGTCCGCTGGAGCCGCCAGTTCGCGTGGTCGACGCCCGAGCATCCGCTGGGGCAGGGCGCGACGCCGGTGCAAAACGGCGGCTTCAGCCTGCGCAGCCAGCGCCTCATGCGGGCGCTGGTCGATCACCCGCACATCCGGGTCGAGGTGCCGCCGCCCGACGTGGTGGGCGGCGATCCGCTGCGCATGCAATGGCAGCACGACGCACTGCTGGAGGACGTGCAGCTCAGCGGCGTGCTGCGTCCAGCGCTGGAGGCGGTGGGCCTGCGCTTTGCGCCGGTGGAGCTGGCACGCAGCTTCGCGATCGAGCATGCGGGACTGTTCCACCACGGCTACGACGCCCTGCAGCTGTTCGGGCACCACTCGAAGCTGCGGCGCCTTGTGGCGACCGATCCACCCACGCTTGGCTACCGGCTGCCGCGTTCGCAGCTCGGGCACTTCTACGGCGAGCTCGATCTGCTGCAACTCTTCGAACGGCGCGGGTATGCAGTCGAGTTCGAGCCGGAGCCTGTGGCCGCAGCGCCGCGACGTGTCTTCGACGCCTTCACCTACAACGGCGAGCGCGACGCCCTGCTCATCCGCCTGCACGAGCTCTCGGACGTCGTCGATCGCTTCGTCATCGTCGAGGCCACGCGCACCTTCGCCGGCAAGGCCAAGGCCTTGCGGCTCGACCTGGCCGACCCCGCGCTGGCCCCCTTCGTCGATCGCATCCGCTACGTGGTGGTCGACGACATGCCCGACGATCCGCCCGGCGCCGAGGCTGCGGCCGTCGAGCGCGACTGGCTCAACGACCCGCCCAAGACGGGCTTCTGGCTGCGCGAGAAGTTCCAGCGCAACCAGGTCGTCCGGGGCCTGGACGAGGCCGCACCCGACGACCTAGTGCTGGTTTCGGACGTGGACGAGATTCCGCGGGCGGACGTCGTGCGCTGGATGCGCGAGCAGCCGGCGGCCCAGGTGTTCGGGCTGCAGCTGCGTTTCTATTACTTCTACGTCAATTACCGCAACACCGAAGGCCCGGAGGCGGCGACGGTGTGGTCGGTGGCGGCGCCGCGTGCCTGGCTGAACGGCGTGGGCACGGCGGACCGCCTGCGGCTCGGCGTGCGCGCCGGTGCGGTGCCGGCGCTGATCGTGCGCGACGCGGGCTGGCATTTCTCGTACCTCGGCATGGACGAGGTGGCGGTGCGCGAGAAGATCCGCGGCTTCGCGCACCAGGAGTACAACGACCCGGACTTTCTCGCCGCCATCGATGTGCACGCCATGGTCCGCAGCGGTCGGGACCTGTACGGCCGCCCTGGCTATGGCTGGGCACTCGAGGAGGGCCAGGCGCCGGCATGGCTGGCCGCGTCGGCGGAGCTGGCGCGGCTGTTCTTCCCGGCAGCCGGGCGCTGAGCGCGCGCTTCAGTCGCTGCGCTTCTGCACGTACAGCTGGTAGGCGACCGGCAGGCGCAGGATGTCCAGCTTGGGAAAGTGCAGGTTCACGAAGGCGTCGATCGCCGGCTTCGGGCAACGCAGCGGGTCGCGCCCCCGGGGCAGGTCCTCGGCCCACAGGTAGTCGTCGAAGGCCAGCACGCCGCCCACGCGCAGCAGCCTGAACGCCAGCACCGCGTCGCACAGCACGTCGGCGGCCTGGTGCGAGCCGTCGACATAGATGAAGTCGAAGCTGCCCGGGCCGCGCTGCGTGAGCAACTGCGCGAGCGCGAGGTCGGAGCGCTGCTTGTGCACCCGCACGTCGACCGCATGGCGTGCGCGGGCCACGGCCGTATTGACGTTGTGCAGGAAGCGCCCCTCGACGGCCGCCATGTCGACGCCCGCGCTCTGGTGCTCGATGCCGCCGCCCCAGGTGTCCACGCAGTGGATCTCGATCGAGGGCTGAGCGGCGCTCTGCTCGACCAGGAAGCACACGGCGGCGCCTTCGTACGAGCCGATCTCCAGCACACGCGCCGGCTGCAGCTGTGCCAGCAGATCGGGCCAGATGCGCCGTGCATAGATGTCGAACCAGTCGGTGGTGAATTGGTAGGGCGCAGCGTCGTCGGTCATGGGGGCGTGTTCGGGATCGATCGGGCGCGCCGATCGTACGTCGCCCCACCGCGCGACGACAGCATGACCCGTCCGGCACCAGCGGCCTGCGCCGCCGGGGCCATTCGTGGCACCATGCCACCCCTTTCTTTCACGACCTGGGTTGCCACCATGAGCCTGAGCCTCGCCGTCCGCATCGATCGCCAAGGCGGTCCCGAAGAACTGAAGATCGTCGAAGTCGAGGTGGGCGAGCCCGGTCCGGGCGAGATCCGCATCCGCCACAAGGCCGTCGGGCTGAACTTCATCGACGTCTACCAGCGCAACGGCCTGTACCCTTTCCCCATGCCGCTGCAGCTGGGCATGGAGGCGGCCGGCGTGGTCGAGGCGGTGGGCGACGGCGTCACGCACCTCAAGGTGGGCGACCGCGCGGCCTATGCCAGCCAGCCGCCGGGTGCGTACTGCGAGCTGCGCGTCATGCCGGCCAAGTGCGTGTGCCGCCTGCCCGACGCGATCTCCTTCGAAACCGGCGCCGCCATGATGCTCAAGGGCCTCACGGCGCAATACCTGCTCAAGAAGACGCTGCCGGTCGAGGGGCTGGCACCGGGCGACTTCGTGCTCTTCCATGCGGCCGCGGGCGGCGTCGGCCTGATCGCCTGCCAGTGGGCGAAAGCGCTGGGCCTGCAGCTCATCGGCACTGCGGGCTCCGACGCCAAGTGCCGCATGGCGCTGGAGCACGGCGCCGCGCACGCCATCAACTACAGCACCGAGGACTTCGCCGCGCGCGTCAAGGAGATCACCGGCGGCAAGGGCGTGAAGGTCGTCTACGACTCGGTGGGCAAGGACACCTTCGAGGGCTCGCTCGCCTGCCTGCGCCCCTTCGGCCTGCTGGCGAGCTTCGGCAACGGCTCGGGGCCGGTGCCGCCGGTCAACATCGGCACGCTCGGCGCCAAGGGTTCGCTCTACATCACGCGGCCCACGCTGTTCACGCACATCGCCACACGCGAGAGCACCCAGGCCATGGCCGACGACCTGTTCGCGGTGGTGGAAAGCGGGCAGGTGAAGATCCCGATCGACCAGCGCTATGCGCTCAAGGACGTGCAGCAGGCGCACCGCGACCTGGAGGCCCGCAAGACCACCGGCTGCACGGTGCTGACGCTGGATTGAAGGACGGCTCCTACCCGCCCTGAGCGCGTGCGCCCGCGTGGTGCGCGTGCACCATCGTCGAAGCTCCAGGCTCCTTTTCGGCGCGTCCGCACCTCCTCGGTGCAAGGCGCCGGAACCGCAACTGGAAAGCAGCACGCATGGCCGTCGTCAGGGCATTCATCGTCGATGACAACCCCACCCTCCGGGCGAACCTCGCCGGGACCTTGCGCGATGTGGCCCGCGTGGAGCCGGTGGGCGAGGCCGACTCCGAGGCGGGCGGCAGCGCCTGGCTGCGCGAGCATGCGGGTCAATGGGACCTGGCCATCGTCGACCTTTTCATCGGCGACGGCAGCGGCCTGCGCGTGCTCGAGGCCTGCCGCACGCGCGAACCCGGCCAGCGTGTGGTGGTGCTGAGCAACCACACCACGCATCAGGTGCGCGCGCGCTGCCGCCAGCTGGGCGCCGACGCGGTGTTCGACAAGGCGACCGAGCTGGACGACCTGATCGACTTCTGCCTGCGCAGCCGCGAGGCGCGCCTGCAGGCTCACTGAGATTGTTCGGCGCGGGCTGCTGCACGGCCGGCAGCCGTCTCCCGGATCAACTGCCAGACCCGCTGCGCCAGCGGTGAAGGTGCGCGGTTGCGCCGGTGCACGAGCACGATGTCGCGCTGCACCGTCGGCGTCAGCGGCCGCACCGCCAGCCGGCCCAGGCCATCGGGCGGCACCGCCAGCGCGGGCATCACGCTGATGCCGATGCCGGCCTCGACCATGCGGAAGACCGTGGTGGGGTGGCCCAGCTCCTGCACCACTTCGCACTGCGCACCGTGCCGTTGCAACGCCGTGTCGATGAGCCGCCGGCTGCCCGAGGCATGGTCGAGCAGCACCAGCGGCTGGCCGCTCAGTGCCGACCAGCGCACGGTGCGCGGCTTCATCAGCGCGTGCTCGACGGGCGCCACCAGCACGAAGGGGTCGTGCATGATCGATTCGGAGTGCAGGTCGTCGGACGCCGAGGGCTCGATGACGACGCCGAAGTCCACCTCGCCCGCGCGCACGCTGCCCAGCACGTCCTGCTGGATGCGGTCGAGCAGCACCAGCTGGATGTCCGGCTCCTGCCGCGCGCAGGCGGCGATGCAGTCGGGCATGAGGTTGGCCGACAGCGTGGGGCTGCTGGCCACCCGCACCTTGCCGCGCCGCGCATGGGCCATGCCGCCGACGTCCAGCAGGGTCTGATCCAACTCGTCGAGCAGGCGGTCCAGCCGGGCGGCCAGCGACTGGCCGGCCTCGGTCAGCGCCACCTCGCGCGTGGTGCGGTCCAGCAGCTTGAGGCCGAGCTGCGACTCCAGCTCGTGGATCGAGCGGCTGACGGCCGGCTGCGTGAGCCCGATGCCGTCGCCCGCGCGGCTGAAGTTGCGCTCCAGCGCGACGGCGCGGAAGACGCGGAGCTGGCGCAGGGTGACGTTCATCGGCAGGCCGCTTTCATGCGGCGAGATCATAAAACGATGAGATAAATCCATTTCACTTTTCAATGCCACCGGCGCCCAATCGGGGCCATGGCACGCTCACGCTTTCTCCCCGACAACTTCACCCTGGCGCTGGTCACCACGGTGGCCATCGCCACGCTGCTGCCGGCCAGCGGTCGCGTCGCCCATTTCTTCGAGGGGCTGACGACGGTGGCCATCGGCCTGCTGTTCTTCCTGCACGGCGCCAAGCTCTCGCGCGAGGCGATCCTCGCGGGCATCACGCACTGGCGGCTGCACCTGCTGGTGTTCTGCGCCACCTTCGTGCTGTTCCCGCTGTTGGGGCTTGCGCTCAAGCCGGTGCTGGCGCCGCTGGTCACGCCGGCGCTGTACGTGGGCGTGCTGTACCTGTGCGTGCTGCCGGCCACGGTGCAATCGGCCATCGCCTTCACCTCGCTGGCGCGCGGCAACATCCCGGCCGCGGTGTGCAGCGCCTCGGCCTCGACGCTGCTGGGCGTGTTCGTCACGCCGCTGCTGGTCAATCTGGTCGTGGTGCCGCACCACATGGGCAGCGGCTCGCTCGATGCCATCGGCCGCATCCTGCTGCAGCTGATGGTGCCCTTCGTGGCCGGCCACCTGCTGCGCCCGTGGATCGGCGGCTTCGTCAAGCGCCATGCGCCGGTGCTCAAGTTCGTCGACCAGGGCTCGATCCTGCTGGTGGTCTACACCGCCTTCAGTGCGGCCGTGATCGAGGGGCTGTGGAAGCAGGTGCCGCTGTCGGCGCTGGGCGGTCTGCTGGTGGTCAACGCGGTGCTGCTCACGCTGGCGCTGGTGCTCACCACGCTGGCCGCGCGCAAGCTGGGCTTCGACAAGGCCGACGAGATCACCATCGTGTTCTGCGGCTCCAAGAAGAGCCTGGCCAGCGGCGTGCCGATGGCCAAGGTGCTGTTCCCGGCCGCGTCGGTGGGTGCGATCGTGCTGCCGCTGATGCTCTTCCACCAGATGCAGCTGATGGTCTGCGCGGTGCTGGCCCAGCGCTATGCGCGCCGGCCGACGGAGCCTGAGACTCCACGAGAACCGGTGGCAATTGCTAAGACCTGACTTAGCAATTCCTTGAAAGAAATCGAGCGTTGGCGCCCGAGGGGCGGGCGCAAGCAGCTATGAAATCGATAGTAAGGTGAACGCCTGCGCGGCGGGACTCAGGCGTCTTCCAGCGGCGTGAGCCGCGACTCGCGCAGGCGGCTGGGCGCCAGCGCGCCGGCCGAATCGAGGATCGGGTAGGCGATCGAGCAGATGTGCGAGTTGATGCGCTTGAGGTCGCTGATCAGGTCGATGTGCAGCGAACTCGTCTCCATGCTCGGCGCGGTGCGGTCCATCAGCCGCGCCAGGTGCGTCGTGGCGTAGGCGCGCTCCAGGTCGCGGAAACGCGCCTTTTCCTCCAGCAGCTTCTGCGCGTCGCGCACGTTGCCGTTGAGGAACACGCTCATGCCCAGGCGCAGATTGGCCACCAGGCGCTCGTGCAGCTCGACGATCTCGGCCATGCCGGCCTCGGAGAAGTTGCGCTGCGGGCGGATCTTCTTGTCCTCGATGTCGATGATCACCCGCTCGATGATGTCGCCCACCTGCTCCATGTTGATGGTGAAGCTGATGATGTCGGTCCAGCGCTTGCTCTCCTCTTCGCCCAGCGCCTCGCGCGAGATCTTGGTGAGGTAGTACTTGATGTCGGAGTAGAGCTGGTCGACGGTGTCGTCCATGCGGCGCAGCTCCTCGGCCAGCCGCAGGTCGTTGTTGCGGATCACCGTGAGCATGCCGATGAGCATGCTCTCCACCACGTGGGCCTGGTGCAGCGCCTCGCGCGCGGCGTTGGAGATGGCCAGCGAGGGCGTCGACAGGGCCGAGGGGTCCAGGTGCTGGGGGCGGCTGCTCGACGGTGACTGCGGTGGCGCCGGCAGCAGCTTCATCGAGAGGCGCGCCACCGGCGTGGTGAGGCCGATGAAGACGACGCTGGCCACCACGTTGAAGGCCAGGTGGTACAGCACCACCAGTTGCGTCGGGCCCTGCACGTGCGGCCGCACGTACTGCAGCCACAGGCCGATGAAGGGCGCCGCGATGGCCACGCCCAGCAGCTTGAAGACCAGGTTGCCCACCGTGACCTGCCGCACCGCCACCGAGGACTTGGCCGTGGTCAGCACCGCCAGCAGGCCGCTGCCGAGGTTGGCGCCCAGCACCAGGCCCAGCGCCACATCCAGCGGCACCACCGCCGACGACGCCATGGCGGCCACCAGGAGCACCACCGCCAGGCTCGAATACGCGACCACCGCCAGCACCGCGCCCACGGTGATCTCCAGCAGCACGTCGCTGGTGATGGAGGTGATGATGGCCCGCATCGCCGGCCCTTCGAACAGCGGCCCCGTGGCCTGCACCACCAGCTGCAGCGCCAGCAGCATCAGCCCCAGGCCGATCAGCACGCGGCCGAAGCGCCCCGCCGGGCTGGCCGGCCGCGTGATGGAGAACACCACGCCGGTGAAGATGAACAGGGGCGACAGCCAGGACAGGTCGGTGGAGAACAGCACCGACATGAGCGCCGTGCCGATGTCCGCGCCCCGCATCACCGCCAGCGCCGCCGGCAGCGTGATGAGCCCCTGGCCGACGAAGGACGAGGTCATCAGCGAGGTGGCGGTGCTCGACTGCACCAGCGCCGTCACGCCGATGCCGGCCAGCGCGGCCGAGAAGCGATTGGACAGGCTGTGTTGCAGGAACTTGCGCAGGTTGCCGCCGAACACGCGCAGCACGCCGGTGCGAACGAGATGGGTGCCCCACACGAGCAATGCGATGGCCGCCAGCAGGTTCAGCAGATGTTTCATGGACGGGGTGTCCGCTCCTTCTTCTTGTGTGGCCGTGATCATGCGCCCACGCGGGGCGGGCGTCTGTCGGCGCAGGGCGTCAATCGATCAAGGCGCCATTTTCATGGAAAGGATAGGGGCCCTCGAATTCGCCCGACATCGCCAGGTGCGTGACCAGGCGCTGCTCCGAGGTCCAGGCGTGCAGGCGGTAGCCCGGCGGCTCCAGCGTCCAGGCCGAGGCGGCATCGGGCGCGAGGTCGAGGCGGACCTGGTGGCCCGGCGCCGGCGAGGTGCTGGCGATCGTGCCGCCGAAGCGCACGTCGATGGCACGGTGCAGGTGGCCGCATACGATGCGCTCCACGTTCGGATGCTGGCGCACGATGGCCTCGAGCCGCTCGCGGCCCGTGAGCAGGCCGATGCGGTCCATGTGGCCGATCAGGGTCGAGAAGGGCGGGTGGTGCATGGCGATGACCACCGGCTCGCCGCGGCAGGCGGCCAGCGTGCCTTCCAGCCAGTCGAGCTGCGCGTCGTCCAGCTCGCCGTGGCTCGCGCCGGCGACGGCCGTGTCCAGCGCGACCAGGCGCAGCGCGCCCACCCGCACCGAATAGCGCACCGGGCCTTCGGTGCCCAGGTAGCTGTGGCCGGGAAAGCTGCGGCGCATCTGCTCGCGCTCGTCGTGGTTGCCGGGCAGCAGGTACAGCGGCATGGTCAGAGGCGCGAGCAGCCGCGCCAGGTGCGCGTATTCGGCCTCGCGGCCGAAGTCCGTCAGGTCGCCGGTCAGCACGATCGCGTCGGGCTGCTGCGGCAGCCGCAGCACCGAGGCCACGGCGCGTGCCAGATAAGGCGCCGTGTCGATGCGCCCGTAGGCCAGGCGGCCCGGCTCACGGATGTGCAGATCGGTGATCTGGCCCAGCAGCGTGACCGTGGTCGCGACCGGGGCGGCCGATGCGGTCTGCGGCGTCATGCGCCCACCTCCTGCGTGCTCATCAGTCGCTCCGCGCGGATGCGGATGCCGACCTCGTCGCCGGGCTGGTAGGGCGCGTCGCGGCCCACCTCGGCCATCAGCAGCGGCTGATCGTCGGCGCGCAGCTGCAGCTGCACCCGCTCGCCGAGGAAGGTGCGGCGCTCCACGCGCGCCATGCCCCAGCCGTCCTGCATGGCACCGATCTCGATGTCTTCGGGGCGCACGAGCAGCGTCTCCTGGCCGTGCCAGGCTTCTGGGCAGGGCAGGGCGGCGCCGCCGATGCGCACCACGCGCTCGGCCTGCGCCTGCGCATCGCGCGCCAGGCGGTTCACGCGGCCCAGGAACTCGGCCACGAAGGGGTGCGCAGGGGCGCGGTACAGGTCTTCGCCACGGCCCACCTGCACGA
>JAFEEH010000085.1 GCA_018241185.1 Pseudomonadota bacterium
CTGCGGCGGGGCGGCCGGCGCCTTGGGCGGTGCCGAGGCGGCCAGCTTGCGCAGCATCTCGCGCGTGATCAGCACCACGCCGCTGTCGGTTCGTTCGAAGCGCGCGGCATCGGCCTCGGGGTCCTCGCCGACCACCATGCCGTCGGGAATGACGCAGCCGCGGTCGATCACCACCTTGCACAGCCTTGCGCCGCGGCCGATGGTCACGTCGGGGAGGATCACCGCCTCCTGGATGTCGCAGAAGGAATGCACCCGCACGCCCGAGAACAGCACCGACTGCCGCACGCCCGAGCCCGAGACGATGCAGCCGCCCGAGACGATGATGTTCACCGCCTGTCCCGGGTTGCCGTTGCGGTCGGGCACGAACTTTGCCGGCGGCAGCTGGCGCTGGTAGGTCCAGATGGGCCATTCGTCGTCGTAGATGTCCAGTTCGGGCGTCACCGACGCCAGGTCGAGGTTGGCCGACCAGAACGCATCAATCGTGCCCACGTCGCGCCAGTAGGGCACCACGCCCGGCACCCGGCTCACGCAGGACATGCCGAAGGGGTGCGCCAGCGCCCGGCCCTCGGCCACGGCGCGCGGGATCACGTCCTTGCCGAAGTCGTGGCTCGAATCCGGGTTGTTCACGTCGTCCTCGAGCAGTTGGTAGAGATAGTCGGCATCGAAGATGTAGATGCCCATGCTGGCCAGCGACACCTCGGGGTTGCCGGGCATGGGCGGCGGGTCCTTGGGTTTTTCGACGAAGGCCGTGACGCGGCGGTCCTCGTTCACCGCCATCACCCCGAAGGCGGTGGCTTCGTGGCGCGGCACCTCGATACAGCCCACCGTGCAGCCGCCGCCGTTGGCCACGTGGTCGCGCAGCATCAGCGAGTAGTCCATCTTGTAGATGTGGTCGCCGGCCAGGATGACGACGTAGTCGTGCCGGTGCGAGCGCGAACGGATGATGTCGATGTTCTGGAACACCGCGTCGGCCGTGCCGCGGTACCAGTGCTCCTCGGACAGGCGCTGCTGGGCGGGCAGCACCTCGACCATCTCGCCCAGCTCGGCGCGCAGGAAGTTCCAGCCGCTCTGCAGGTGGCGCATCAGCGAGTGCGACTTGTACTGCGTGACCACGGCCACGCGGCGGATGCCCGAGTTCAGGCAGTTCGACAGCGCGAAATCGATGATGCGGAACTTGCCGCCGAAATACACCGCCGGCTTGGCACGGCGGTCGGTGAGCTGCTTCAGGCGCGAGCCGCGGCCGCCCGCGAGCACCAGCGCGATGCTGCGGCGCACGAGCTGGTGGGTTTCGATCGATGGGTCCATGGAGTCTCCTTGAATCGTTGTTGGCAGGCGCCGGTCAGCCTAGCACCGCGGCCGGGGCCTGTCTTGCCAGCCAGAGGCTGCCGGCCGATACGCTCTCGCGCTTTTCGAGCGGGCGGGGTGGTGCGACGTCCTCGGCGTCGGTCGCCAGCACCCGGGTCCAGTCTCCTGGCGGTAGCACGAAGGGTGCCGGCTCGTCCGCAGGATTGACCAGCAGCAGCCACGCGGCTTCGCTGGGTGTGTCGGGCTCGAAGACCACGGCCAGCGCCTGCGCAGCGCCGACGTCATCCCAGTCGGCCGCCGCCATCGCGTGGCCGGCCGGGGCGTGCCAGCGCACGCCGGGCTCGCCCACAGCCGGTTCGGCCGGCCACCAGCGGGCACGGCGCAGCGGCGGGGCCTCGCGGCGCAGCGCGGCCAGCCGGCCGACGAAGGCGGCCAGCGCCCGGTCGGCCTCGACCCAGGCCAGCCAGGTGGTGGGGTTGTCCTGGCAGTAGGCGTTGTTGTTGCCGTACTGGGTCTGGCCCAGCTCGTCACCGGCCAGCAGCATGGGCGTGCCCTGCGACAGCATCAGCGTGGCCAGCAGGGTGCGTGACAGGCGCCGGCGACGGGCGAGCACGGCCGGGTCGTCGGTGTCGCCTTCCGCGCCCTGGTTCGCGCTGAGGTTGTGGCCGTGGCCGTCGCGGTTGCCCTCGCCGTTGGCCTCGTTGTGGCGCTGGTCGTAGCTCAGCAGGTCGCGCAGGTCGAAGCCGTCGTGCGCGGTGACGAAGTTGACGGTGGCGGTGGGCGCCCGCCCGCTGTGGCGGAATTCGCCGCTGGACGCCAGCAGTCGGTGCGCGAAGGCCCCGCGGCCCTCGGCACCTTCGCGGCGCTGGCGCAGCCAGAAGCCGCGCACGGTGTCGCGGTAGCGGTCGTTCCATTCGAGCCAGCCGGGCGGGAAGTCGCCGAGCCGGTAGCCGCCCGGGCCCATGTCCCAGGGCTCGGCGATCAGCAACGCCTGCGACAGCACCGGGTCCTGCGCGCAGGCGGCGAAGAAGGGGGCGCGGCGGTCGAAGCCGCCGCCCAGGTCGCCGCCCACGCGACCGACCATCGGCGCGAGGTCGAAGCGGAAGCCGTCCACGCCCAGCTCGGTGACCCAGTGGCGCAGGCTGTCGGTGGCCAGTTGCACCACGCGCGGCTCCGAGAAGTCCAGGCAGTTGCCGCAGCCGGTCCAGTTCTCGTAGTAGAACGGGTCGTCTTCGCGCAGGCGGTAGTACAGCGCGTTGTCGATGCCGCGCAGCGACAGCGTGGGGCCGAGCTCGTCGGTCTCGCCGCTGTGGTTGTAGACGACGTCGATCACCAGCTCCATGCCGCGCGCATGCACCGCATCGGCCAGCGCGCGGAATTCGGCGGTGGGCGAGGTGCCTGGCCGGCCGCTCCAGTAGCGGGCCTCGGGCGCGAAGAGGGCGATCGGGCTGTAGCCCCAGTAGTTGGACAGGCCCAGCTTCTGCAGCCGCTCCTCGTCGGCACGGTGCTGCACCGGCATCAGGCTCAGCGTGGTCACGCCCAGGCGCTGCAGGTGGTCGAGCATGGCCGGCTCGGCCAGGCCCGCATAGGTGCCGCGCAGGGGCTCGGGCACATACGGGTGCAGGCGGGTCATGCCGCGCACGTGCAGTTCGTAGAGCACGCGCTCGCCGGGCGCGATGCGCGGCCGGCGCGGCGGCGGCAGGCCCAGCGGGGCGGTGACACGGGCCTTGAGCGCGACCGGGGCGCTGTCGCGCGAGTCGGCCACGTCCGGTTGGCCCGGCGCGTGGCCGAGAAAGATGTCCTGGCCCTCGTACACGCCCACCACTTCGCGTGCATAGGGGTCGAGCAGCAGCTTCGCCGGGTTGAAGCGCAGGCCCTGGCGAGGTGCCCACGGCCCGTGCACCCGGAAGCCGTACACCAGCCCGGCGCGCCCCGCCGGCAGCCGGCCGTGCCAGACGCCGTCGGTCTGGGCCGGCAGCGGCAGGCGCTGCTGCTCCTGGCGGCCGCCCGCATCGAAGAGGCACAGCTCCACCGCCGTGGCCGCGGGCGCCGCCAGGGCGAAGTTGACGCCGCCTTCCGGCAGCAAGGTGGCGCCCAGCGGATACGCGGAACCGGCGGTCAGCATCGTCGATTGCTACTCTTTTGATAGCTGCTTGCGCCCGCGGGACGGGCGCTGCAGCCACTTTTTGCTTGAAAAATGAAGCGGTTCACGCCAGCACCCACAGCACCGTCGCCAGCGGCGGCACCGTCATCACGGCCGACTGCGCCTGTCCGTGCCAGGGCACCGACTGGGTGTCGACCGGCGCACTGCCCACGCCCGACCCGCCGTACACCGCCTGGTCGGTGTTGATGGCCTCGCGCCAGGTGCCGGCCTGCGGCAGCCCGAGCCGGTAGCCGTGGCGCACCACGGGCGTGAAGTTGCACACGGCCACCACGCAGGCGCCATCGGGCGCCCGCCGCACGAACGCGAAGACGGACTGGTCGGCGTCGTCGTGCACCAGCCACTGGAAGCCGGCCGCCTCGCAGTCCTGCGCGTGCAGCGCCGGGTAGTGGCGGTAGACGTTGTTGAGGTCGCGCACCAGCCGGCGTACGCCCTCGTGCAGGGGCTGCGCGGCGCCCGGCTCGAGCAGGTGCCAGTCCAGGCTGCGGTCGGCGTTCCATTCCGTGCGCTGCGCGAACTCGCAGCCCATGAAGAGCAGCTTCTTGCCGGGGTAGGCCCACTGGTAGCCGTACAGCGTGCGCAGGCCCGCGAACTGCTGCCACTCGTCGCCGGGCATCTTGCCGATCATCGAGCCCTTGCCGTGCACCACCTCGTCGTGCGAGAAGGGCAGCACGAAGTTCTCGCTGTGCGCGTACATCAGGCCGAAGGTGATGTGACGGTGGTGGTGGCGGCGGTACACAGGGTCGGTGTGCGCATAGGCCAGCGTGTCGTTCATCCAGCCCATGTTCCACTTGAAGTGGAAGCCCAGGCCGCCGTTTTCGGGCGGCCTGGTCACGCCCGGGAAGCTGGTCGACTCTTCGGCGATCGTCATGGCGCCGGGCCGCTCGGTGCCCACCACATGGTTCATGCGCCGCAGGAAGTCGATGGCCTCGAGGTTCTCGCGCCCGCCGTGTTCGTTGGGCACCCATTGGCCGGCCGCGCGGCTGTAGTCGCGGTAGAGCATCGAGGCGACCGCATCCACGCGCAGCCCGTCGATGCCGTAGCGCTCCAGCCAGTACAGCGCGTTGCCGACCAGGTAGTTGCGCACCTCGGTGCGCGACCAGTTGAAGATCAGCGTGTTCCAGTCGTTGTGGAAGCCCTCGCGCGGGTCGGCGTATTCGTACAGCGCGGTGCCGTCGAAGCGGCCCAGGCCGTGGGCGTCGGTCGGGAAGTGCGCCGGCACCCAGTCGAGGATCACGCCCAGCCCGGCGTCGTGCGCCACCTCGACGAAATGCCGGAACTCCGAGGGCGTGCCGAAGCGCGAGGTGGGCGCGTACAGCCCGATGGGCTGGTAGCCCCAGGAGCCGTCGAAGGGGTGCTCCGTGATGGGCAGCAGCTCCAGGTGCGTGAAGCCCATGTCGCGCGCATAGGGCACCAGCGTGTCGGCCAGCTCGGCGTAGGTCAGCCACTCGTGCCCGTTCTTGCGCCGCCACGAGCCCAGGTGCACCTCGTAGATGCTGATCGGCGCATGGCGCGCGTTGGCGGCCGCGCGTTCGGGGCGCATCGGCTGGGGCGCGGGCAGCGGCCGCACCACGCAGGCGGTGTCGGGCCGCAGGCGGGCCGCGAAGGCGTAGGGGTCGGCCTTGCGCAGCACCGTGCCGTCGGCGGCGAGCAGCTCGAACTGGTAGGCGTCGCCGGCCGCGAGGTGCGGCACGAAGAGCTCCCACACGCCGCATTCGCGCCGCAGCCGCATCGGATGGCGGCGGCCGTCCCACTGGTTGAACTCGCCCACCACCGACACGCGCCGCGCATGGGGCGCCCAGACCGCGAAGGCCACCCCCTTGGCGCCCTGCCAGTTCAGCAGGTGCGCGCCCAGTCGCTCCCAGGGCCGCAGGTGCGTGCCTTCGGCCAGCAGCCAGACGTCGGTCTCGCCCAGCACCGGCGGGAAGCGGTAGGGGTCGTCCAGCAACTGCAACTGGTGCTCCCACTGCACGCGCAGCCGGTAGCCCATGCGGGCGGGCGCGGCCGGCACCAGGGCGGCGAAGAGGTCCGAATCGCCCTGGCGCTGCAGCACCGCCAGCGGATCGCCCGAGGCGGCGTGCACCACGCCCACCGAGCGGGCGCCGGGCAGGAAGGCGCGGATGCACAGGCCCTCGGGCGTGTCGTGCGGCCCCAGCACCGAGAAGGGGTCGCCGTGTTCGGCGCGCGTCAGGGCGCGCAGGTCGGCGTCGGGCAGGGCGAGGGCTTGCATCAGGGTCAGGGGCTTTCGGGTTGGCCGAAGAAGACGCCGTAGGGGGCGAGCTGGAGCGTGCGGCCGTCCGCATCCACCAGGCCGCCTTCGCAGGGGTGGCCACCGACGGCCGCGAGCGGCGAGGGCAATGCCAGTGTCTGCGCTTCGGGCGAGAGATTGAAGATGGCGTGCAGCACCGCATGGCCTTCGCCGCGCTCGAAGTGCAGCACCGGCTCGGGCGCGTCGTGGAAGCGCATCGCGCCCGTGCGCAGCAGCGGCTGGCCACGCCGCCAGTGGATCAGCGCCCGGCTGTAGGCCAGCATGGAACGTGCGTCCGCGGACTGGCGATCGACGGCCAGCGGCAGGTGCGCGGCATACATCGGCAGCCAGGGTGCGCCGGCCGAGAAGCCCCCGTGCACGCCGTCGGTCTGCCACGGCATCGGCGTGCGCGCGCCGTCGCGGCCCTTGAACTCGGGCCAGAAGGCGCGGCCGTAGGGGTCCTGCAGCAGTTCGAAGGGGACTTCGGCCTCGGGCAGGCCCAGTTCCTCGCCCTGGTAGAGGCTGGCGCTGCCGCGCAGCGAGAGCAGCAGGGCCAGCCAGAGGCGGTCTCGCGCCGCATCCACCGCGCCGCCCGCACTCCAGCGCGTGGCGACCCGCGGCACGTCGTGGTTCGACACCGCCCAACAGCCCCAGCCGCCGGTGGCGTCGAGGGCGTCTTCGAGTGCCTGCACCTGGCCGCGCAGGTGGGTGGCGCTGTGCTCGCTGGTCAGCAGCGCAAAGCTGTAGGCCATGTGCAGTCGCCGGCCCGCCTCGGTGTACTGCGCCATCACCGGCGGCGCGTTCTCGTCGCCGACCTCGCCCAGCGCCACCGCGCCGTGGCTGTCGAGCAGGGCGCGCAGCCGCTCGAGGAAGGCGAGGTTCTCGGGCTGGCTCTTGTCGTACAGGTGGCGCTGCATGGCGTAGGGGTTCTC
>JAFEEH010000086.1 GCA_018241185.1 Pseudomonadota bacterium
ATCGCCGGTAGGGTGGTCGCCAATTTCCTGAACTCGGCTGCGATGTGCGGCGCGTGCCGGCCGAACGTCTCCAGCATGCTGGCGATCGGCGGCCCCATGATGGGTTCCTTGTGCGTGCCCTCTGGTGCATCTGTCGGCGTAGTGAAGGCCTCGATCCAGTCGTCCGTAGCGCCTTGCCCTGTCCAAGCTGCCCGGACGACGGCCTCGAAGTGCGGTCGGCACAGCACCAGCGCGGTACCGTGCAGGCCAGCCTCCATCAGCACCCGCTGGCTGACGCCGTGCTCAAAGGCCGCGCCGCAGAGCGCCAGCGCGATGACTCCGCGCTTGGTCTGTGGACGGCACCTGCCCAGCAGTGCGGCGACGCTGCTGTCCAGTGCCTCGCTGGCCTCCAGCAGAGCGCCCAGGCGGTTTTCGTCTGTCGTGGCGCTCATGGGTTCTGTTCGTCCCGCGCGCGCATGACCGTGGCCCTGGAGGTCTTCAGGGCTCTCGCCACGGCAGCGACGGCCTCACCAGCGGCCAGCCGCTGCAAGGCCTCGGCCCGCCGAGCATCGTCCAGTGCCCGCGGCCGGCCCAGTTGCTTGCCCTGCGCCTTCGCCCGCGCCAGCCCGCTCTGGGTGCGCTCGATCATCAGATCCCTTTCGAACTCGGCGACGGCCGCGATCACTCCCATCGTCATCTTGCCGGCGGGGCTGGTCAGGTCGACGCCGCCCAGCGCGAGGCAATGCACCCGCACGCCCATGCCCGCCAGCGCTTCGACCGTGGCGCGCACGTCCATGGCGTCGCGGCCCAGGCGGTCCAGCTTCGTGACAACCAGCACGTCGCCGTCTTCCAGCTTGTTCAGCAGGCCGCTGAATCCCGGACGCTGGCCGGCCGCGGTGCCGCCGCTGATCGTTTCTGTGATGGTGCGAGCCGGCTTCACGTCGAAGCCAGCGCCCGCGATCTCGGCGATCTGGTTCGCGGTGGTCTGGTCGCTGGTGCTCACGCGGCAGTAGGCAAAAACGCGGGTCATGGTGTCCTTGGGTGACCGAAAAGGGTGTTCAGACTGTGCCACTGTTCAAAACCCAAGTCGACTATTTTTTGCACAGGCTGCACATCAGTGACCGAAACCGAACGGTTTTGGACGGCGGTTTCCAGCAGGTCACCTTCCAGGGCTTCACAATTTTGCTTATACTTCGAGCGGGCTTGTTGCTGCGGTCACCTGCAACGACAAGCCTCCCTTGTCGGTCGGTAGGCGCGCAGTTCAGACGTGCCATCGCATCCGTGCGAGGGCTTCCAAAGGTTGATGTTTTCAACTTGATCAAGGAGCTGAGATGGCTTGTGCAAATCAACTGCGGCGGCTCGCCGCACCTTTTTCGTGTTGGAACTATGAAATCTTCGGAATTCAAGCGGTACCTTGCCTCCAAGGGAGTCAAGTTCGTTGAGGCTGCAAAGCACACCAAGCTTTATCTCGACGGTCGGCAGAGTCTTCTGCCACGGCATTCGAAGGAAATCGGGGAAGGGTTGCGCCGAGCAGTCCTTCGCCAACTTCAGATCAAGGACTGAGACCACTTATGTTTAGCTACCCCGCCCGCGTAACGCGGGACGGCGAAGGCTTTGTGGTGACATTCCCCGATATACCGGAGGCTGTCACCGGCGCCGCCGATCGCGCGGAGGCAATCGAGTTAGCGTCAGATGCATTGACGACAGCGATGGACTTCTACTTTGAAGATCGTCGTGCAGTACCTTTGCCGTCGCCAAGGAAGGGCGGACAGATCCTCGTTGACTTGCCGGCGAGTGTTGCTGCGAAGATTCTTATGTTGAACGAGATGGTTGCACAGGGTACTCGCCCTGCAGAACTGGCCCGTTTGATGAATGTGCGACCACAAGAGGTGACGCGGCTGATGGATCTGCATCACCCTACCAAGATCGACACGATCGCCGCAGCCATCCGGGCCATGGGCAAGCGGCTCGATTTGCGGCTTGCCTGACACCTTGGTGGACTGGTTCACCCGCCTCACGGGCTTTCCAGAAGCCTCCTATGCCGACACCCAGGCCCGCCTGGAGGTCAGCGGCAACACCCTGCGCTCCAAGGTCAACGGCAAGGCCTACGGGATCGGCAGTTTCGAAATGGCCTCCCTTGCCGATCTGCGGGCCCGTGTGGCCGCCGGCAGTGGCGCGGCAGGGCGTACCCGCCTGAGCGTCGTGCAGGGCGACGTGCGCCGCATGCACCAAGCGCCGGAGTACGCCGGGGCGCTGTTCCAAGTCGCCAGCCAGTTCAACGCGCTGGAGATGGTCGGCCCAAGCGTCACGCCCGAGGATGGGGTTACGCGGTATGAAGACGATCGCACCCAAGGCCCCGCCTGTGCGATCGCGGCCGGCGCGGCGACGCTGTACCGCAACTACTTCGCGCCCGTGGGCGACCGGCCCGGTCAGACGGCGCGGCGCCAGCTCGACGGCCTCGCCGACCTTGGCGCCGAACTCAGCCGCACCCTGGGCCGGCCCGTCGCCGACCTCTGGGACTGGCGCAACGGCTACGCGCTGTGCACGCGCGAAGGCCTAAATTCGATCGCCGGCCATCTGCGTGCCATCGCTCCTGCTGGCGCCGACGCGCTGGCCGCGACGCTGCGGATCGGCCTGCACCTGGACGTGGAAACGACCGAGGGCGCGTCGCCTGGGCCGCTGGTGTCGCAGGCCTTCTGCTCGGCGCTACCCGTCGCCTACGGCCGCGTGCCGCAGCGGCACTGGGCGGCCTTCGCGCAGTTGGTGCTGGACGCTGCCTACGAGGCGACGCTGCTGCAGGGCGTGCTCAACGCCCGGCGTGGGGTGTCGAACGTCGTGGCGCTGACGCTGCTCGGCGGTGGCGCCTTCGGCAACGCGATGCCGTGGATCTTCGATGCCATCCGCCGGGCAGTGCGCCAGGCGGCGGCCTTCGACCTCGACGTGCGGATCGTCAGCTACGGCCGCCCGGCTGAAGAACTTGTCACTCTGGCCGCCGACTGCGGCTGAAGTGCCTTGCAGCGACGGGGCGGCGCGCTGGCGACCGAAACCGCTCGTTTCCGTTCATCTCGCGTAGCACCTAGGTATCTGCATGCTCATAGCGGAATACCTGGTCACCACGTAGACTCGCGCGCATTCTGTGAGGATTTGTGTATGGCTCAGGATAGTGAGACGACGAGGGCTAAAGTTAAAAGCGACGGAGACAAGGTACTGGATCCGCTGATTCTTGATCGCATTTATCAGGACCCGTTGGCGGCTTTCCTGCACGAGCCGGCGACCGTTGCGGAACTGAAGAACGACTGCTTTGTCTTTCTTGACACCAACGTGCTGTTGATACCCTACAGCACAAGCAAGGAAAGCTTGCGTTCGTTTACTGATATCTACAAGCAATTGTCTGCGGAGGGCAGGCTTTTTCTTGCGGATCGAGTCATGCAGGAATTCGAGAAGAACGTCCCGGAAAAGATCAAAGCAATATCTCACAGCCTGGTCCTGGGACAGAATTACAATTCTCAGTCGATCGATTTTCCGCTTTTAGAAGGCTTGGAGGAATATGAAAAGCTCAGGGCCACAGAGCAAGCATTAAAGGAAAAGCTAGAAGATTTCCGCGCCGCGAGTAAGGCCGCGCTTAAGGCGATAGAGCAGTGGGATCACAATGACCCAGTGCGGAAAATCTACAGGGAGGTTTTTGCAAATGCCACGCCTGCTAGGATCACCACCTGCGATGAGCAGCAGGTGCTAAAAAACTGGAAGTACCGATCAGAACAATCGATTCCTCCGGGTTACAAAGATTCAGGAAAGGCTGACACTGGGATTGGAGATTACCTTCTATGGCAGGCAATCTTGGATACGTGCGCGAAGGCTACCAGCAATGCAATAGTTGTTTCCGCGGATTCGAAAGCTGATTGGTGGCATCGGTCTGACAATCAGACCCTTTCCGCGCGTCGCGAGCTGATCGAAGAATTTAGAAGGGTTACTGGTGGAAAGACTGTCCGCTTGCTTTCGCCGTCTGCGTTCTTGGCTCTTTATGGTGCCCAGCAAGCAATTGTCGATGAAGTAGCACTTGAGCAAGATCAGGTTGCGGAGCGTCAAGAAGTTCGAGATATTCTGAGCATCAGCCAAGTGGCACTCGCGGCGGCTCAGCGCTGGCTGGCCCACCGACTGGACGGGGCCGTGCTTGAGCGGCGGAATTCGACAGAGATTTACCAAATCCGAAGAAGCGGTCAACGAGTAATTTATCGATTCAAGGTGTTTCGTACGCAATCTTCTGCTGTGGACATGCTGAAAAATTATTTCTCTTCCGAGCGCCGCCTCCTTGGCCGCGAAGTTTTAATTATGGTTGGTACATCCCAAGAAGTTGTAGAACGACTATTAAAGAACAGATATGCCGATCTCCCTTCGGGAGGTGATGTCATCCTTGGCTACTTTGATGGGGAGCAATTTTTACCCTCATACTTTTCCAATCCTGGCAAAAATTTAGACTTAGCGTTGATTTGATCGTATTACACGGTTCCCAGAAGCGTCGCTCATGGAGCGATGCCACCTTTGCCACCGATTGCACGAACCCCACGCACGGCTGGACAGACAGCCGTCCTTCCAAGCAGGTGGTCGAGGGGTTCGTCATCTGGGCATCATGCGCATGTAAGAGTGTCTCTGAATGAAGCTGCCATCAAACCACGTCGCGCCTAGTCGAAAGATTATTCGGAAGAGCTGTCTTTTCGATCTGTCGGCGCTGCGCGGGGAGACACCCGAGTTTGCTTTCGTTCTCGCAAGCGCCATTGAGCAGCTTTCGGAGCTTCCAGATTTTTCTGAAGCCAACACCGTGTCCGTAATGTCGGACTTCGGCGGAGAGCATCCAGCCGCTCGGTTCAGGACGTATTCATTTCTCTTCTTCACTGCCAACCGCAGCGGTCCTTTCGTACAGCAAGTGAGCGACCTCCGTAGTAAGCACGGAATCCTCAAGCCATACAGCGAATTTAGATACAAGCGGCTTGCATCTGGAAATCGCAGTCGAGCGCTGCCAGAGTTTCTAAGCTTGGTCGATAGCTTGATCCACGGAGCGGTGATTACCGTAGCAGTCGAAAAGAAGATTGACTCTTTATTCGGCGGCGCCGCTCACATCGAGAAGACGCTAGCGGAGTTGGGCTTTGGCCGATGGAAAAAAGGCGCTGGAGAAAAGGTTCTTCGGGTAGCTCACACGTTCGCGATCTTCGCTTCTTTGCTTGTGAGGCCCGATCAACCGATTATCTGGTACTGCGACAACGACGCAATCAACGACAACGGGCAGGAACGAAAGTTTGAGGATACTCAGCGTCTGTTCGCGCGCGCGCTTCAGATGTATTCGGCGGAAAGGTCAGCGGAGTTGAGGTGTGGGAAGTCGCTTGCTGAAAAGTCGTTTCTCGATGACTTTTTGAGCATTCCGGATTTAGCAGCTGGTGTAATTCAAGACCTTTTGGCCGGCCATCTAACCGGCGAGGACCTCGCCGGTGGCGATGAAAAGGTACATGTCATTAAGTGGCTCGCGGCTGAGAGCAGCTTCCTATCGAAGATCACCATTCAGATCCTTCGACGTGGAGATGAAATCCTAACTGGAAAGGTGGCATTCACGCCAGCTCTACAGTGAGGTGATGTCCCGGCGCCACGCACTGTACTCAGCTGTCCCTGTACCACCCGATGGCGGTGCGTTCGGATGAGCGAGGTGACGCTCTACTCGTACTTGCTGGGAACAGGTTGAGACCGGGGGAGCGCCGCCATGCAGCTTTCGAACGAGCGGTAGTAGGTCCAATACTTAAAGCTTCCGCCACCTTGCTCGTAGCCGACCTCGACTGCCCCGCCGAACTTGTCCAAGGTTTGGGCGTTGAAGCCTGCCTCTTGCAGCATGCGAATGCGATCGGCAGGCGAGCCCGACTGCCGGCAGCTTGAGCTGTTGACATCCGCGGCGAACCAAGACGTCGCAGCTGCCGTCGCCGTCGCCGCCCGCGCAGCGTCATCGCGCTGGCGCTGCAGCTCTGCACGACGTTGTTGCCTCAAAGCTTCAATCTTCGGATCTGGTGGCTGGCATCCAGCGACTGCCAACGCCAAAAAGCAGAGTGTCAAGCTACAGGTACGCATCGTCGCAATGTCACGATTAGTGTGTTCACGATTAGATCACATGACAGCACGATCGAGGACCGATGAAAAGCCTCCGTCGTCGTTTTGGAAGTCGAATCCGCGAGCTGCGGATGGCCTCCGGCATGACGCAAGAAGAGTTCGCCGAAAAGTGCGGGTTTGCGCGCACCTACATGAGTCGGGTGGAAACGGGCGGGGCGAACCCGTCCCTTGACGCGATACACACCCTGGCGACTGCGCTGAAGTTGCCGCTTTCCGCAGTCTTCGCTGACCTTTAGTGCGGGGCACTCCCGCACGACGACGTGGAAACGTGGTGGACCGGCGACGCGGAACTGTGCGCTTGTTGAAAGTATCCGGGCCTTAGCTGCTGCATATCGAGGTCGTGACAGCACGATGCCCGCATGCAAACGCTTAGTCCACCCCCGATCAGCCCCGCTCTGGCGCAAGCCCTGGCGGCCGTTCAACAGGCCGAAGCCGAAGTCGACACCGTGCTGCTCTCCGGTGAAGAATCCGTCGCCGCGCACACGGCCCTGCACCACGCGAAGGCGGCGCTGCAAGAAGTCCGCGCCGCCGAGCGCGCCGCCGCAGAAGCCGCTGCTGCCGAGGCCGCTGCCGAGCTCCAGCAGGCCGAGGCTGAATCCCTGGCGCGGGCCGAGCAGGAGCACGCCGAAGCCGCTGCGCGCATCGTGATGCCTGAGGGCGTCGACGCGCCGGCCGAAGCGCTGCCCCCCGCCGTGGCATCCGCCGTCAGCGGCCTGGAGCGCGCCCGTGACGCCTTCAACCGCGCCCGCGCCGCCCAGGCCGAGGCATCGGTGCCCCGCGACGCCGTGGCTGCGCGGCTCGCCGCCGCCGAGGCCGAACTTGCCGCGATCGGCACCCGCCGCGCCGCCGGTGATGCCCAGCACGGCGACGATGCCCGGGTGCACACGCTCAACCTGGACCGCGAGCACTTGCAGCGCGCGCTGGAGCCCCTGCAGGCAGCCGCCGATGCCGTCACTGCCCCGGCGGCTGACGCGCAACGCCTCCTGCAGGACGCCGAGCGCGCGGTGCAGCAGGCGAAAGCGGCCGCCGACCTGGGCGCCATGGTGGAGCGGGTGCAGGGCATCGAGGCGCACCTCTGCGACGCGGTGCGCACGCTGCGTCTGGAAGCACAGGCCCGCGGCAAGGGCAACTTCGGCAGCGTGTTCCGGCCGTCCACGAATCTCCGCACCGTTGCAAATGGAGGATGGCTGTAATGACTCGCCGCGCGAACCCCAAGCCTCCTGTCCATCCCCACGCCAAGCCTGCCGGTGTGGCAGCGCTGCAGCGCCAGCGCGCCGCCTCGACTCACGCCGCATGCTCGCTGCCGCTGGGCCCACGCGGCCTCGGACTGCTGCCGCCCATGATCCGCGCCATCGGGCTCGCTATTGCGAGCGGCGACGGGCAGGTGATCGACTTCCTGGCGAAGGTGGTTGCAAAGCTCAGCGTGCCGATCCAGAGCGAATCGGGCTGGGAAGACGACGACGCACCGCAAGCACCGGCGATTGCCGCGCCGGCTCCGGCCCCCGCGAGTCCGACGCTGGACGAAATCTTTGGGCAGCCGCAGCGAGAAGAAGATGGCCCGTTCTGAGGCGGCTCGCCCCCCGCACCCTGGCCGCTTCGCCGTCGGCGGCCGCTCGGGCAACCTGAAGGGTCGGCCCTCGAACCTCGAACTGGCGCGCCGGCGCATGCAGCCGCTGCTGAACCTCGGGGTTCGTGATGGTGAAATCGAAGCGCTGGCGTCGGCCGCGCTCGGCGGCGATCCGCATTGCTGGGCTGCTGCTCTGGCGCTCGTGGCGGCTCGCGCTCGTGTCGATCCGGCGGCGCTGGAGGCAGCGGCCGAGCCACCACCGCTGAAGGAAGGTGCAGCATGAAGTTCGAACGATACCGGGTGGTCACGTGGCGCGAGCACATCGCGGATGCAGAGGGCGTGGATGCGGCCCATGGGTGGAGTGACGGGCCCTGCGCAAACGCCGCTATGGCTGACTTGCTTACCGACTGGGGTCGCCGCAAGTTTGGATCCTCTCTGGTCATCAAGAGCCAAGTGGCCCAGTCCGCGCGTCGGCCGAAGCTGCTCGTGCCCGCGCGTCTTCGGCGTCTCCACGGCGAAGTGCTCACCAAGTCCGAAGCCGCGGCCATCGACCGCCGCCGGCTGATGCTCGGACGCATCTGAGCCCCGCGCACCCCCACAGGCGGCCCGCTGCAGCGATGCACGGGCCGTTTTTTCGTGCAGGTGCGGGGCTACCCCTCGGCGTGGTCGCCGCAGTGCTCGCAGCGCACGGACAGGGCCTTGCCGCGCCGGCCACGCCGCACCTGCAGGATGCCGCGCCCGCACGTTGCGCAGCCGATGCCGACGAAGGCCCAGCGGTCGGCCTCTTCGCGCACCACGGGCGGCACCTCGCTGGGCACCAACTGCAGCCACGCGCGCGCCGCGCCTGCGCTCATCAGCGGGAGCACCAGCCGGGCCCGCGCCACGCGCCAGCCGCGCCCGGGGGCCTCGCCGTGGCACGAGGTGCAATGGTGCCTTCCGACGCGCTCCAGCATGCCGGGCGTGCCGCAGGAGGGGCAGACCAGCCCGAACCCGCTGCCCTGGCCGGCCACCAGCGCCACGGCGTGCGCGCGCCCCGGTGCCAGCCGCTCGCCATCGCGCAGTCGCAGGCGCGCGACCACGCCCGCGGCCTCGACGTCGTGCCGGGCTTCGACCGCGTGGTGCACGTGCTGGCCGTGGGCGTCGACTGCCTGCACCTCGAATGGGGCCAGCGGGCCGTGCTTGATGGGAGGACTGCCCTTCGCGTTCCTGCCCTTGAGGCATTCGTACTGCCTGTTCGCGCAACTTACGCAGACGCCACGGGCAACGATGAGGCGCAGGCCGACGCCGCCGCACCGCAGGCACGTGCCTACACGCCCGCGGTGCGGCTCGGTCGGCTGCAGGCCGTGGTGCTCACTGGAGTGTTGCTTGCCGATCGGGCAGCCGCGGCAGGGCGACGAATCCCTGTGCTCAGCCGCGGTCCACTGCGCGGCGCACGACAGGGTGCTCAGTGTGGCGCTCAGCTTGGTGCAGGCGAAGTAGCGCCCCGGCGCACCAGCGGGGCCGGGGATGTACTGGGCGGCGCTCACTCTGCGCTGCCCGTCTGCGTGGTGCTGGAAAGCTCGCGCACGGCCAGCAGCGATGCCAGCTTGAGCACCTCGCCCAGGGGCTCGCCGTGCTCGCGCGCAAGGCCGCGCAGCCGGGCGGCCGTCGCGCGGTCGACCACTGCGCCGAAGTTCACGCCGCCGCGCCGGGCGACGCCCTCGCGGTACCGCCGGTTTCGATCCGCCCTCGTTTTCGCCATGCTCGACCTCCGTCTTGAGAAGACGGAAGGGTCGTGTCACGACCCCCGTCTTTGTGAGACGGGCCGAGCGCGCTTAGGTCTCTGGCTGGTGTCGATCGAGCAGCGCGCTCAGCGGCTCCCTGGATTCATCGTGGTGCGCGCGCGTGCGGCACAGCCACACCTGCCCGTGTTCGCGCACGCCTTGGCCGGCCGCCGAGCAAAGCTCTATCCCCGCGATGAGTAGGGCGCCGTCGGCAGATGGCAAAAAATATGGGTCGTACAGCGACAGCGCATGGCGCACCGACCCCACGCCGATCTGCTCGTGCAACGTGAGCGAGCGCATCAGGCGCCGGAAGTTGCCGTGAGCGTTGTCCTGCACCCGCACCAGCCCGTAGACCGGCGCCGGCCACTCGCGCTGGGGCAGGCGTCGGCCTTCGCGTCGTAGCAGGGTCACTTCGGCGTAAAACACTGGACAAATGTACAGTATCGGTTCGAGAATGAACCCATGGACGAGATCCCGCCACCCCTCTGGATTGCGGCCTGTGCACACCACCTCCACCAGCACTGGCGCACCCTCGGCCCACAAGAGCTGGAGGACACGGCGCGCGAGCTGATGCGCGATCCCCAGCTGCGAAAGATGCCGCCGGCCGAGGCGGCAGCACAGTGGCTGCAACCTGTCGAAGGTAAGGCGTAGGTATGGAGCAGGTTGCGATCACCGTCTTGGGCGCTCTGGCCGCCTGGCTGTCTCAAGATGGGCGACCGCGGTGGGCGCGCTGGGCATGCATCGTCGGCCTCTTGGGCCAGCCGTTGTGGGTCGTTGCGACCTGGCGTGCCGGGCAGTGGGGCATGTTTGTGCTGTCGGTCGTGTACACGGCCGCCTGGCTGCGTGGAATTTGGATGCACTGGATAGTGCCGGCTCGCGAGCGGGCCGCAGGAGCGATGTGATGGATGCGATCAAACTCACCGTGCCGGGTGCCACGCCCACCCAACTGCAGGCCGGCTTGGCGGCGGCTCTCGCGTTTCTCCGGGACCGCGGCGTCACCCCTGAGGTCGCGTTCGGCGCTCATGCCGAACTGGAAACATGGGATGACCAAGGCATCGATGAAAGCAGCGAGCCCCCGGCAGGGCCGACCGCTGTCATGCAGATATGGGATCAAGCCTTGAAGGTCGCCATCGCAGTCGCCTGCGCTGGCCGCGAGGGTGATCCGCCACACGGGTGCAAGCTGGTGCCGTTCGACGCGTGGGAGTAGCCGCGCAAAATGCGCGCATGTGCACCCGCTACATTCCGCCCGAGGCACGCGAGATCGAGGACTTCTGGGAGATCGGCGCCGGCAAGCGCATGCCTTCGGGCCTGTTCAACGCGCGGGAGCTCTTTCCGCTGTCCGCCGGCCCGATCGTCCGCTCGGACGGACAAGGCGAACGCATGGCACACTTGGCGCAGTGGGGAATGATCCCGCCGGACAGCGAGACTCGCATCCCGATGAGCCGGCCGCGCGGTCCGGGCGAGAAGCCCAAGCGCATCAGCACCGTGAATGCACGGCAGGAAACCATTGCCAGCCGACCGACCTATCGCGATGCCTGGAAGCGTGGGCAGCGCTGCATTGTCCCGGCGCGGCTGTTCTTCGAGCCGAACTGGGAGACCGGCGCGAATGTTTGGTGGCGCTTCGCGCGTGCAGACGGCCACCCCTGGAGCGTGGCGGGCCTGTGGAGCGAGTGGACCGACCCGGCGACGGGCGAGGTCGTGCCCAGCTACACCATGGTGACCGTCAACGCCGACGCGCACCCCATGATGAAGCGCATGCACAAACCAGATCCGCGGCTTGGGGCCGACAAGCAGGACAAGCGCAGCCTGGTGCTGCTCGAACTTTGCGATGTCGACCAGTGGCTTTCCGGCACGGTAGAGGACGCACGGGCGCTGATCAAGCTCACGCCCGTGGAGCTTTTTGACGCTGCGCCAGCGTAGGACACGCATGGGCAGCCGGAAGCGTGCCCGAATGCCAGTGCGACCAGATCAACAAGCGGGCCGGCCGATCTACATCCGCTGGGGCTCGGTGACGCACAGGGTCGCCCAGGCAAAAAAAAGCCCGCCGTGAGGCGGGCTTCAAGGCAGGCGGTTGCCTCCGCCGGCCAATGAGCATCCAGTTTGCTCGCTGGATGCCAGCATCGTGCCGTCACGACGCGGGCCCGTACGCGGCCAGTAACGCCGCTGCGTGCAATGGCACGACGTTGCTGGGCGTGGGGGCGCCGATGGCGAGATCCGCAAGGAAGTTGCCCCAGGTCTTCAGCGCCTCGCCCTTGGTGTCCAAGTGCGTGCCGACGTCGTAGTGCACATCCTGCACGCCGCCCAGGCCGTGCGAAAGCAACTGCGCGCGTGTGTCCTTGCTGATGCGCAGGCGCTCGGCCATCAGGGTTTCGCAAGTGCGGCGAATATCGCTGGCGCGGAAGGGCTCCGAGGCCGTGCCGTCGGCCACCATGGCGGCGCTGATATCGGCCACTGCGGCCGAGAGCGTCTCGTGGCGCATGGTGGCCTCACCGCTGGCGAAGATCGGCCCAGGCGCTGGCGTGATGGTCGCCAACTCGGCGAGCACCGGCTGCGCCAGTCCGTCGGGCGCCACGGGCAGCGCGTGCGGGCGGGGCTGCGCGCGACGGCCCTTGGGGTCGTAGAGCGTCAGGGTCCGGCCGTCGACTTCGGTGTTGCCCTCATGCCATGAGGCGGGACGCAGATCCTTCCACTCGGCACGCAGCATCTGCTGGAAGCGCTGGCCGCCCAGCGCGATCTGCAGCATGAGGGCGACTCGGGTCATGGCCGAGGGCAGGGCGGCCACGTGGAGCAGGTAGACGCGCAGTTCGTCGGGCGACAGCGCGCGCTTCCCGGCAACCTTGTACTTGGCGGCCATCTTCGTGGCCGGCACGGCGCCCACCGGGTTCATGGTGAGGCCGAAGCCCGCGGCCGCGTCGCCAGCCATGGGGTCCAGCGCCGCACCGATGCCGAAGCGGTAGGCCGCATGCAGGTACGACCGCAGCTTCAGGGCGGTCCGGCCTTTCACCTTGCCCTTGCTCTGCGCGGCGGGTCCGACCATGCGCGCCAGGATGTGGGTGATGTGCGCGGGCTCGATGGCTGCAGCGGGAAGCGCGGTTAGGTGGGGGAAGGGCGTGCGGAGGTGCACGCGAAACAGGCATTCGGCATCGCGGGCGGACATGGCCTTGCCCTCGCCGCGCAGCTTCCTGACGTACTCGTCGCACAGCGCGCCTAGGGTGTTCTCGCCGGCCTCGCGCACCTTCGCCAGCGTCGCGGCTTGCTCCACGCGGACCGTGGCGCGGGCAATTTCGCGCTTCGCCAGCGGGTCTTCGCCGGCCTGCACCAGCCCCTGGAGCCGCCGGGCCTCATCGCGCGCCTGGGTTAGCGTGATGGCGTTGGGTGTGTCCTTACCGTAGCGGCCGATCGTCGCGACGCGCGTCCTGCCGGCGTGCTGGAACGAGAACAGGAACTCCACCACGCTGCCGGCGGCCGTCTGGCGCCGTCGCACCTTGAGCGACCCGTGCGGCGGCCGGATGACGCCGTCGGCCATCTTCTGGCCGGGCTTCAGGCCGCGGATGGCGGCGTCGGTGAGGGGTTGGGTGACGGTCCGGCGAAGGCCGGGAAGGGGCGCGGAAGGGGTGCTTTCCGGGGCATTCTTGTACCGATTCATGTACCGAAACGACTTTGGCTGGCGGGGGTGCATTGTGGCACAGCCAGAAACAAAGAAATCACGTAAGTCATTGATATTGCAGCAAAAATTTTGATGCATTGAAACTCTGAGATCCCTCCAGAGACAACCCTTAAGCCCGCTTTTAATCCGTTGGTCGCGTGTTCGAGTCACGCACGTCCTACCACCCCTGCAGAGCGCGCTCGCTTTTGGCGAGCGCGCTCTTTTGTTTT
This sequence comes from Pseudomonadota bacterium, assembly GCA_018241185.1. Taxonomy (GTDB): domain Bacteria; phylum Pseudomonadota; class Gammaproteobacteria; order Burkholderiales; family Burkholderiaceae_C; genus Xenophilus. Next base: position 13,330 of record JAFEEH010000086.1, read on the forward strand.
GGCCCCGGCGAGCGCGCCCGAAGCGAAGCAACTGCGGCGGGGATGCGACGCGAGCAAGGCGTAGCATCCGCCGATGACTTCGATCGTTCGACCTGCGACGCACGCGCTTCGCCCATTGGTTGCACGGCTGGGGTCGCACGATGCGGCGCCGCACGACCTCGGCGCGTTCGCGTCGAGGGAGCATGTGACCCCGACCGGGTCGACCCATCTGGTGCTGCGCATCGGCGGACCACCCATCCGGGTCTACGACGACGTGGCGGACCTCCGCGGGCATCGGCTGGGCCACGCGGTGGTGGGCGGGGCGCGCGCGGCCTACCACGTGCGCGAGGTGTCCGGGTCGCCGGGCTCGGTCGGCGTCGTGCTGAGGCCTGGGGCGAGCGAGGTGCTGCTCGGCGTTCCCGAAAGTGCTCTGGCAGGCCACCACACCGCTCTCGAACTGCTGCTGGGCGAGTGCGTGGTCGACGCGATGCTGGGCCGCTTGCACGCCTGCGTCGGCGCCGAGCAGCGCATGGCCCTGGTAGAGCAGTGGCTGGTCATCCGGTCGCTGGGCCGCGGGCCCGCCCTGCACCCGATGTTGGCCGCCGCGCTGTCGACGCCTGCGCATCGCCTCGAACGTGTGCGATGCATGGTGGAGGCCAGCGGCATGAGCCATCGGCACTGGATCGCCCTGTTCCGTCATTCGACAGGCCTGCTGCCGCGCGAGTGGCTGCGCCTGCGCCGCTTCGCGCACGCCATCGAATACGCGTCGCAGCCGTCGCGCGGCTGGGCGGAGGTGGCGGCCGCGAGCGGGTTTGCCGACCAGGCACATCTGGCGAACACCTTCCGCACAGTCGCGGGCGTGTCGCCGTCCGAATGGCGCCGCAGCGTCGATCCGGCTGCGCCGAACCACGTGCCGGTGCGCCGCTGAGGCAGGTCAAATTCCTGCAAGACGGCACGGTGGCCGCGGCTCAGAATGCGGTCATTCCACACCCCGACGATGGAGCTCGCATGGCCGTCCAAGCCCTCTATGCCTACCTGTGCGTGCGCGACGCGCGCGCCGCGATGGAGTTCTACACCCGTGCCTTCGGTGCGTCCGAACTGTTCCGCCTGACCGAGCCCGACGGTCGCGTCGGCCATGCCGAAATGGACCTTGACGGCCATACGCTGATGCTGTCGGAGGAGTACCCCGAAATGGGCGTGCGCAGCCCGGAAGGGTTGGGCGCGACGCCGGTGACGCTGCACCTGCATGTCGACGATGCCGATGCGCTGGTGGCCCGGGCCGTGTCCGCGGGCGGCACGCTCGAACGGGCGACGGAAGACCATTTCTACGGCGAGCGCTCGGGCACCGTGCGTGACCCCTTCGGGCACCGCTGGCTGATCGGGCACGAAATCGAGAAAGTCAGCCCGGAGGAGATGCAGCGCCGCTACAGCGCTCTATTCGCCTAGGCCTTGCATGCGCGCCGGCTGCCGGGCTCAGCGGACCAGATCGTCGCGCGTGCCGGCCCCTGCCTCGCGCGCACCTGCGGAAACCGAGGCGACCACGCCGTGCGCATGTGCGCGCAGCAGTTCCTCGCGCAAGGCGGCCTCCAGCTGCATGCGTGCGGCCTGTGGCTTGTCGTGCTGGTACTCGTCGTCGAGTTCGCAGTGCAGGTAGTAATCGACCCAGTTCATGAGCCGTTCCACGGACGCTGCCAGTTCTGCGTTGTTCATGCTTCGTTTCTCCCGGATTCCGAAGCGGAAGCCCTGCGCCTTCCTGTTGCTTCCGTCCTGCACCTCGGTGCGTCGGCGGCGAGCGATGTCGGTGTCGTTCCCCTAGAACGCACTATGCCACGCGACGTGCGAGAACCTGAGACCGATTTCATTCCATCAAGTGAAACCGTGCGACGGCACGCCGCTTTGCCCACGCCGACGGTCGGGGCATCGCTGCCGCCGCGGTCTCGGCGCCTATCGTGCACCGAGCCGGCGCCAGAAGGGCCGCGGGGCGCTGGCAGGCAGGGCCGCAGCCTGGGTACTACCCGCGGTCGCGGACCCCGGCAGCACCAGTTGCGCCGCCCGCGCGACCCGCACGCAGTCCTTGATGTGCTGTTCGCCCATGGCCCGCAGCGCCGCGTAGCCCAGCGCGGCCGACACGACCTGGCCGGCCAGCGGCACGAAGCGTGCGGCTTGCCTGGCGCTCAGCTTCATGCCGGCGTGCCGGGCCAGCGTCATGAGCAGGTCGCGCGTGACGAGCTTGCCGACCAGCACCGTGCCCAGGCTGCCGGCCATCTGCATCACCCGCTCGCGCTGATGCGGCGACAGGTGCGCGATCTGCGGCGCGGCCAGGCCGAACTCGGCGCTGATCTGCGGCACCAGGCGTGCCAGCAGCGCGGCATCGGCAGCGAAGTCGATGCCCGGCACCGGCACGGCGCTGGCGGCCGCGGCCATCAGCGCCTTGCGGCCCAGCAGGCGCCGGCTGCGGCGGATGGCGGCGAGGAGGGCGGGATCGCCCTGGGCGAGTTCGGTGGCGGACGGCATGGGGTCACACCTTCTTTCAGGCGGCGAGCGCCTCGATCTGTTCGGACAGCGTCATCCAGCGTTCCTCCAGGGCTTCGATCTCGTCGCCCAGCAACTTGAGCTTGCGGCCAGCGTCGGCGATCTCGGGTGCCGGGAGCGGCTGCGCCAGACGCGCCTCGAGCGCCGACTTCTCGGCGCCGGCGCTGGTCAGGCGCGCGTCGATGCTGGCCAGTTCCTTGCGCAACGGACGGGTCTGTTCGGCGCGCTGCTGGCGCTCCTGCGCGCTGCGCTGGCGCTGGGCGCGGCCGTCGCCATCGGGCGTCGGCCGCGCGGCCTCCGCAGCCGGAGCCGACGCGACCGGCGCCGGCGCGGGTGCCGGCGGCTCGGCCGCCTGCTTGGCCAGTTCGCGCTGGCGCTTGGCCTCGTCGAGCAGGTAGCGCTGGTAGTCGTCCAGGTCACCGTCGAAGTCCTTGACGACGCCACGGCCGACCAGCCAGAACTCGTCGCACACCGAACGCAGCAGCGCGCGGTCGTGGCTGACCAGCATCAGCGTGCCTTCGAACTCGTTGAGCGCCACCGCCAGCGCCTCGCGCGTCGCCAGATCCAGGTGGTTGGTCGGCTCGTCCAGCAGCAGCAGGTTGGGGCGTTGCCAGACCATCATCGCCAGCACCAGGCGGGCTTTCTCGCCGCCGCTCATGGTGCCCACGGGCTGCTTGACCATGTCGCCGCTGAAGTTGAAGCTGCCCAGGAAGCCGCGCAGGTCCTGTTCGGTGCTGCGCTCGCGCGATTGCGGACCGAGGTCGCGCGCCAGGCGCACCATGTGCTCCAGCGGGTTGCTGCCCGGGTGCAGCACGTCGAGTTCCTGCTGGGCGAAGTAGCCGATGTTCAGGCCCTTGCCCTCGGTCACGGTGCCGGCCAGCGCGCCCATTTCGCGGGCGATGGTCTTGACCAGCGTCGACTTGCCCTGGCCGTTGGCGCCCAGGATGCCGATGCGCTGGCCCGCGAGCACCGAGCGGTTGACGTGCGTCAGGATCACCTTGGGCGGCGCGTCTTCCTGCACGTAGCCGAAGCTGGCGTCGCCGATGGTGAGCATCGGGTTGGGGATGTTCGCCGGTTCCTTGAACTCGAAGGTGAAGTCGGCTTCGGCCAGCAGCGGCGCCACGCGCTCCATGCGCTCCAGCGCCTTGACGCGGCTTTGCGCCTGCTTGGCCTTGCTGGCCTTGGCCTTGAAGCGGTCGATGAACTTCTGCAGGTGGGCGATTTTTTCCTGCTGCTTGGCGAAAGCGGCCTGCTGCTGCTCCAGCTGCAGCGCGCGCATGTCTTCGAATTTGCTGTAGTTGCCGCCGTAGCGCGTGAGCTTGGCGTGCTCGATGTGCAGTGTCACGTCGGTCACGGCGTCGAGGAACTCGCGGTCGTGGCTGATGACGATCATGGTGCCGGCGTAGCGTTGCAGCCAGGCCTCGAGCCACACCAGCGCGTCCAGGTCCAGGTGGTTGGTGGGTTCGTCGAGCAGCAGCAGGTCGCTCGGGCACATCAGCGCGCGCGCCAGCTGCAGGCGCATGCGCCAGCCGCCCGAGAAGCTGTCGACCGGCTGGTCCAGCTCGTGCACCTTGAAGCCCAGACCGAGGATGAGCGCCTGCGCGCGCGGCACGGCATCGTGCTCGCCGGCATCGGCCAGGTCGGTGTACGCATGCGCCAGGGCCATGCCGGCGTCGGCGTCGTCGGGCTCGGCGGCATGGGCCGCTTCGGCGGTGGCGAGCTGCTCGCGCAGCTCGACCAGGCGCGTGTCGCCCGCCACCACGAAGTCAGTGGCCGACTCGCTGGTCTCGGGCATGTTTTGCGCGACCTGCGCCAGGCGCCATTGCTTTGGCAAGGAGAAATCGCCGCCGTCCTCGTGCAGGCCGCCGTTGAGCAGCGCGAACAGGGTGGACTTGCCGGCGCCGTTGCGCCCGACCAGGCCGACTTTCTCGCCGGGGTTGATGGTGACGGTGGCGCCGTCGAGCAGCACTTTGGCGCTGCGGCGCAGGATGACGTTCTTGAGGGTGATCATGGACTGGGTCCGATTATCCCGGCGCGGCCTTGTCCGGGCGCGCGGCGGGGCCCTGCGCATGGCGCAGGAATTTCGAAGAAAAAGTGGCTGCAGCGCCCGTCCGGCGGGCGCGAGCAGCTATGAATTCGATAGCGTTTCGGCCGTCGTCAGGGCGGGGCCATTGCTGCCAGCGCCTCTCGCATGACCAGCAGCACCTGCTCGTCGCCCGCACTGGTGTCGAGCCAGACGACCTCCAGCGACGGAAAAGCGGCCTCGAAATGCGCGCGCTCGTTGCCGATCTCCAGCACCAGCACGGCGTCGGCGCCCATGCGGGCCGGCGCGTCGGCGAAGAGCCGGCGCACGAAGTCCATGCCGTCGTCGCCACCGGCCAGCGCGAGCTCGGGCTCGGCACGGTACTCGGCCGGCAGCGCCGCCATGCTCTGGGCATTGACGTAGGGCGGGTTGCACAGGATCAGGTCGTACGGGCCGGGCAGGGTGGCCAGGCCATCGCTCTCGCGCAGCGTGATGCGCGCGTCGAGGCCATGCCGCGCGACGTTGATCGCCGCGACTTCCAGCGCGGGCGGCGAGATGTCCGCGGCGTCGACCCGCACTTCCGGCCATGCCATGGCGGCGAGCACCGCCAGGCTGCCGTTGCCGGTGCACAGGTCCAGCACCGCCTGGGTGCGGTCGCTGAGCCAGGGGTCGATGCTGCCATCGGCGATCAGCTCGGCGATGAGGCTGCGCGGCACGATCGCACGCTCGTCGACGTAGAACGGCACGCCCTGCAGCCACGCTTCCTTCGTGAGGTAGGCGGCCGGCTTGCGGCTCGCGATGCGTTCATCGACCAGGGCGTCCACCTGCGCCTGGGCGCCGGGCGAGACCTCGCGTTCGGCCACCGCGTCCAGATCGTCCAGCGGCAGCCTCAGCCGCCACAGCACCAGCCACGCCGCCTCGTCGAAGCCGTTGGTCGTGCCGTGGCCATAGCCCACGCCGGCCGCGTCGAGGCGGGCGGCGGATTGTTCGATCAGGTTCAGGACGGTGGGCATGGGTGGAAGAGACGGACAGCCGAACGCAGAGGACGCAGAGGTTTCGCAGAGGACGCAAAAAACTCAAGAAGTGGAAGAGGGGCGTGGCGAACAGTCATGCGACCTGCTCCGATGCTGAACGCGCAGGCCACCTTTCATGACTTCTTTTGCGACTTCTGCGAAACCTTTGCGTCCTCTGCGTCCGGCTGTCCGCATTCAGCCCCGCAACCCACTTTCCAGCGCCTCGATCGTCCGCCGGTAGATGTTCTTCAGCGTCTCGATCGCGTCGACCTCGATGTGTTCGTCGATCTTGTGGATGCTGGCGTTCACCGGCCCGAGCTCGACGACCTGCTCGCACACCTTGGCGATGAAGCGGGCGTCGCTCGTGCCGCCACTGGTGGACAGTTCGGTCTCGATGCCGGTTTCGCTGCGGATCGCGCCCTGCACGGCCGCCACCAGTGCGCCGGGCTGGGTCAGGAAGGGCAGGCCGCCGATGGTCCACGTCAGGTCGTGCTCGACGCCGTGGTGGTCCAGTACTTCCTTCACGCGTGCCTGCAGCGACTCGGGGGTCGATTCGGTCGAGAAGCGGAAGTTGAAGTCGATCACCGCGCTGCCGGGGATGACGTTGCTCGCGCCCGTGCCCGCGTGGAAGTTGCTGATCTGCCAGCTGGTGGGCTGGAAGTATTGGTTGCCGGCGTCCCAGCCGCCCGCGGCATTGATGGCCACCAGCTCGGCCAGCGCCGGCGCGAAGGCATGCACCGGGTTCTTCGCCAGGTGCGGGTAGGCAATGTGGCCCTGCACGCCGTGCACCGTGAGCTTGCCGCTCATGGTGCCGCGGCGGCCGTTCTTGATCATGTCGCCGCAGCGCTCGACGGAGGTCGGCTCGCCGACGATGCACCAGTCGAGCACTTCGCCCCTTGCCGCCAGGGCGTTGCAGACGACGACCGTGCCGTCGACGCCGGGGCCTTCCTCGTCGCTGGTGAGCAGCAGGGCCAGCGTGATGGCCGGGTCGGGGTTCGCGGCCAGAAACTCCTCGATCGCGACCACGAAAGCCGCGAGCGAGGTCTTCATGTCGCAGGCGCCGCGGCCGTACAGGCGGCCCTCGCGGTGCGTGGGCGTGAAGGGGTGGCTGGTCCACTGGTCCAGGGGGCCGGTGGGCACCACGTCGGTGTGGCCGGCGAAGACCAGGGTGCGCGTCGCCGGCGCGGTATCTGCTATGTTTTCGATAGCTGCTTGCGCAAGCGGGGCGGGCGCTGCAGCCCGATTTGGCTTGAAACCTGCAGGGCGCCGCACGGCCCAGAGATTGGTCACGCGGAAGCTCTCGGGTCCGCTCTCGATGGTTTCCAGCGAGAAGCCCAGCTTCGCGAGCCGCTCGCCGAGGATCTGCTGGCAGCCGGCGTCCTCCGGCGTGACCGAGGGGCGGGAGATGAGTTGTTCGGCGAGCTGGAGCGTGCGGGACATGCTGGAGGAAAGTGGCGGCTGGCTCAGTGGTGCACGTCCAGCGTGATCTCGGTGAAGGTGGGCGCCTCGACCTGGTCCATCAGCGGGCGGTCGGCATCCGCCTTGGCGGGCGCGGCGTTGTGGTTCTGCAGGCGCCACATCAGGTTGGTGGGCGAGTCGGCATGGGTCAGGCCTTCCTCGCGGCTGATGCGGCCGTCCAGGATGAGCTGGGCGATCGCTTCCTCGAAGGTCTGCGAGCCCTCGGCCATGGAGTTGTTCATCGCTTCCTTGATGCCCGAGAAGTCGCCCTTCTCGATCAGGTCGGCCACGAGCGCGGTGTTCAGCATCACCTCGACGGCGGGCAGGCGCGAACCGCGCGGGGTGCGCAACAGGCGCTGCGCCACCACGGCGCGCAGCGCGCCGGCCAGGTCGCCTAGCAGGGTGGGGCGTACCTCGACCGGGTAGAAGCTCAGGATGCGGTTGAGTGCGCGGTAGGCATTGTTGGCGTGCAGCGTGGCCAGGCACAGGTGGCCCGACTGGGCGTAGGCGATGGCGGCGGTCATCGTCTCGCGGTCGCGGATCTCGCCGATCTGGATCACGTCGGGCGCCTGGCGAAGGGCGTTCTTCAGTGCCACCGACAGCGACTGCGTGTCGCTGCCCACGTCGCGCTGGTTGATGAGCGACATCTTGTTCACGTAGGTGAACTCGATCGGCTCTTCCACCGTCAGGATGTGGCCCGAGGCGTTCTCGTTGCGGTAGTCGATCATCGACGCCAGCGTGGTCGTCTTGCCGGCGCCGGTGGCACCGACCATCAGGATCAGGCCGCGCTTGTCCATGATCAGCGACTTGAGCACTTCGGGCAGGTTGAGCTCGTCTAAGGCCGGGATGATGTTGGCGATGTAGCGCACCACCACGGCGTAGGTGCCACGCTGGCGCATCGCGCTGATGCGGAAGTTGCCCACGCCTTCGATGGCCACCGCCATGTTCAGTTCGCCGGTGCGTTCGAGCTCGCCCAGCCGCAGCGGGTCGACCACTTCGCGCAGCAGCTCCAGCGGCGCGTCGGGTGGCAGGATCTGCGAATTGATCGGCACGCAGGCGCCGTTGATGCGGATCTGCGCCGGCGCGTGGGCCGACAAGTAAACGTCCGAAGCCTTGCGCTCGGCCATCAGCCGAAGAATGCGGTCCATCGTTCCCATCGTGCCCCCCAGGTGGTGTCTGCGGTCCAGTCGGAAGGCCGCTTTTCAGCGGCCTTCTGGTTCAGTCGCGAAGCAGGTCGTTGAGGCTCGTCTTGGAGCGCGTCTGCGCATCGACGGTCTTCACGATGATCGCTGCGTACGTGCTGTAGTCCTGGCCCGACTTCGTCTTCTTGGGCAGGTTGCCGCTGATGACCACGCTGCCCGCGGGCACGCGGCCGTAGACGATCTCGCCGGTGTCGCGGTTGAAGATCGGCGTGCTCTGGCCGATGTACACGCCCATGCCGAGCACCGAGTTCTCCTCGATCACGACGCCCTCGACCACTTCGGAGCGCGCGCCGATGAAGCAGTTGTCCTCGATGATGGTCGGGCCGGCCTGCAGCGGCTCCAGCACGCCGCCGATGCCCACGCCGCCCGAGAGGTGCACGCCCGCGCCGATCTGTGCGCACGAACCCACGGTGGCCCAGGTGTCGACCATGGTGCCTTCGCCCACGTAGGCGCCGATGTTCACGTAGCTGGGCATCAGGATCGCGCCCTTGGCGATGAAGCTGCCGCGGCGCGCCACGGCCGGCGGCACGATGCGCACGCCCGATTCCTTGAGCTCGCCGGCCGACAGGTGCGAGAACTTGGTCGGCACCTTGTCGTAGAAGCCCAGCGAGCCGGCCTGGATCTGCTCGTTGTCCTTCAGGCGGAAGGACAGCAGCACGGCCTTCTTGATCCACTGGTGAACGGTCCACTTCCCGACCGATTCGCGCGTCGCCACGCGCAGGTGGCCGTTGTTGAGCTCGGCGATCACGTGCTCGACCGCATCGACCACCTCCTTGGGCGCCTGCGCGGGCGAGAGGTTGGCGCGGTTCTCCCACGCGGCGTCGATGGTCTGTTGCAGTTGTTGGGTCATGGCAAACGGGTCGAAGGAACAAAGAGGAGCTTCAGGCGCCGGGGTTCGACTGGCAGAAGCGGACGATGCGCTGAGCAGCTTCGATGCATTCGGCGGTGTCGGCCACCAGGGCCATCCGGATGCGGCCGCGGCCGGGGTTGTGGCCCTGCCATTCGCGGGCCAGGTAGCTGCCCGGCAGCACCGTCACATTGTATTGAGCGTACAGGGCGCGGGCGAAGGCGGCGTCGTCGCCGTTCCACCCGGGCGGCACGCCGGCCCAGAGGTAGAAGCTGGCGTCGGGCAGGCGCACATCGAGCACCGGTTCGAGCAAGGGCGTGACGGCAGCGAACTTGGCGCGGTACTGGGCGCGGTTGTCGACCACGTGGGTCTCGTCGCCCCAGGCCACGATGCTGGCTGCGGCTACC
>JAFEEH010000087.1 GCA_018241185.1 Pseudomonadota bacterium
CGCGCTCGGCATGCGCGCGCTCGGCGTGCGCGGCGGCCACGCGCAGGCGCACGTCGCGCGCCTCGCCGGCGGGCGTGTCGGCCAGCAGGCGCCCCGCGTCGTCGGCGAACAGGCTCACGGCGCCGATGAGGTCCACGCGCAGCGCGAGGCCCGGCAGGCGCTTGCGCAGCGTGTCGGCCGCGAGTCGGGCACGCGCCTCGGCGCGCGCCCCGGCGTAGGAAATCCCGGCCTCGGCCAGCCAGCCGCCCTCGTGGCAGACGTTGACCTTCAGGCTGGGCGGGCGCGCGTGGCCGCGCACGCCCGACAGGCGCACCCGGTTCGGCGCGATCTGCGCGACCTCGGCCTCGCCGATGTCGGCGACCACGTCGGGCGTGAGGTAGGCCGCGGGGTCGTGCACCTCGTAGAGCAGCTGCTCCTTGACCGTCGCTTCGCTCACCAGGCCGCCCGGCGCGTCGGCCTTGCCGATCACGACCTCACCGTCGGCATCGATCTCGACGATGGGAAACCCGATCGCTTCCGGCACCGGCACGTCCTTGAAGCCCGGGTCGGCGAAGTAGCCGCCACACACCTGCGCGCCGCATTCCAGCAGGTGCCCGGCCATGGTTGCGCGGGCGATGCGGTCCCAGTCGTCGGCGGCCCAGCCGAAGTGCGCCAGCGCCGGGCCCACGGTGAGCGAGGGGTCGGCCACGCGGCCGCAGACGACGACCTGCGCGCCCGCACGCAACGCCGCGGCGATGGGCTCGGCGCCGATGTAGGCGTTGGCACTGACCACCTGCAGCGCGTCGAAGCCGGCGCCCAGCTGCTCGCGCAGCAGGGCGCGCTGGGCCGGGGCCGAGAGGTCGTCGCCCTCCACCACCGCGATCGCCGGCACCACCAGGCCCAGCTCGGCGGCCATGCGCGCGATGTGGCGCGCGGCGGCGCGCGGGTTCGCGGCGCCGAAGTTGCTCACGATGCGGATGCCGTTGTCGAGGCAGCGCGCAAGCACGGGGCGCAGCATGTCGTCCAGCAGCGGCTCGTAGCCGGCCCCGGGGTCGGCACGCCGGCGCAGTTGCGCCAGCGCGAGCGTGCGCTCGGCCAGCGTCTCGAAGATCAGGAAGGCACGTTGCCCGGCCGGGGCGCCGGGCGCGCGCAGCCGGGCGACCAGCGTGTCGACCACCGGGCCGGCCGCATCGGTGCGGTCGCCCGAGAAGCCGGCGGCACAGCCGATCAGCAAAGGGGAAGGCGCAGGGCTCGTCATGTCTCCGGGATCGTCGTTGTGGGGCCAATGTAGGCAACGCATCCTCATCCGTAAAATCGAAAGTTCGGATCGATTGATCCGCATCGCAAATCAATGGCCGTCCCCGACCTGTCCACGCGCGCACTGCGTGCCTTCCTGGCGCTGGTGGAACTGCGCAACTTCACGCGCGCGGCGCAGGCCACGCACCTGTCGCAGCCAGCCTTCAGCGCGCTGATCCGTTCGCTGGAAGAGGCCGTGGGCACGCGCCTGTTCGACCGCAACACCCGCAGCGTGCAGCTCACGCCCGAGGGGCGGCTGTTCGAACCGTCTGCGCGCCAGCTGCTCGCCGACACCTCGCGCGCACTGGGCGACCTGGCCGACCACGTGGAACGCCGCAAGGGCCGCGTGCACGTCGCCGCACTGCCTTCGCTGGCGGCCGGCTGGCTGCCTGCCCTCTTCGCCGAGTACCGCGCAGCTTGGCCGGGCGTGACGATCGCGCTGTCGGACCTGCTGTCGGACGCCTGCATCGACCTCGTGCGCGGCGGCCAGGCCGATTTCGCGCTGGCCGCCGCGGGGCTGCGCGGCAGCGATGCGGCCGAGCTGCACACGCGCGTGCTGGGCAGCGAACGTTTTCACCTCGTGTGCCGCGCCGACCACCCGCTCGCCACCGCGCCGCGCCTCACGCTGCGCCAGCTCGCGCCATGGCCCTTCATCCACATGACGCGCAATTCCAGCGTGCGCCAGGCACTGGAGGCCGCGCTGCACCCGCTGCAGATGAACACCGTGCTGGAGGTGGAGCAGCTCGCCACCGTGATGGGCATGGTCGAGGCCGGACTGGGCATCAGCGTGGTGCCCACGCTCACGCTCTACCAGTTCCGGCGCGACACCATCGTGACGCGCGCGCTGCCGCTGCCCGCGCTGCGCCGGCGCATGCTGCTGGTGCGGCGGCGCGAGGGCAGCCTGTCGGCGGCGGCGCAGGCATTGCACGACCTGGTCGTGAAGCGCTTCGATTCGCTATCGATTTCATAGCTGTTCACGCAAGCGGGGCGGGCGCTGCAGCCCGAAATCATCATGAAACAGGTCCCACGTGGCGAGCGCATGGACAGGCAGACGGCGTGACGGCCTGCGTCGCCACGCCCGGCTCCGCGGCAGCATGTCGCCGTGTTCCACCCGCCCGCCTCTCGCGTCGATGCCCCAGTTGCCTGCACCGCCGCGCCGCCGTGCGCCCGTCTCCGTCCTCTTCTCGTCGCTCCGCCGCCTGACGCTCTGCGGCGTCGGTAGCGCGCTCCTCGC
>JAFEEH010000088.1 GCA_018241185.1 Pseudomonadota bacterium
CAGCGCTTGCACTCGGCCAACGGCTTCCTGCCCCCAGTGATCTGGGAGAGCACCCGCTTGGCTGCATGACTTGATGTACGTGGAAACGAGGCAGGGTCAGCCTTGTACAGCCCGTTGATGGTCTCGGCCAGGGCGTTGTCGTACGAGTCGCCCTTGCTGCCCACGGAGGGCTCGATGCCGGCCTCAGCGAGCCGTTCGGTGTAGCGAATGCTGACGTACTGCGACCCGCGGTCGGAATGACACACGAGGCCATCTTCGCGTTGGGGCCGACGGTCATAGAGCGCCTGCTCCAGCGCGTCCAGCACGAAGTCCGTGCGCATGGAGCTGCTCGTGCGCCAGCCCACGATGCGCCGGGAGAACACGTCGACGACGAAGGCCACGTACAGCCAGCCCTGCCAGGTGGATACGTACGTGAAGTCCGACACCCACAGCTTGTTGGGTCGCTGCGCGTTGAACTGGCGCTTGACCCGGTCCAGCGGGCACGGCGCGTTGGCGTCACTGATCGTGGTGCGCACGGCCTTGCCACGCACGACGCCGCGCAGACCCATGCGGCGCATCAACCGCTCCACGGTGCAGCGCGCCACCGTGACGCCCTCGCGCCGCAACTGGTGCCAGACCTTGTCGGCGCCGCAGACCCGCAGGTTCGATTGCCACACGCGCTCGATCTGCGGCATCAGTACCGCATCGCGCTTGGCACGGGCGCACAGCAGCTCAGGGTGGCGCTGGCGCGCCGCATGGCGCCGGTACGCCGACGGGGCGACCTGCAGTGCCTTGCAGATCGGCTCGACCCCGTGCACGGCGCGATGCGCGTCGATGAATGCCTTCACGACTTCAGACGGCGGTCAATCTCCGCCTGGGCGAAAAACGCGCTGGCCAGCTTCAAGATCTCGTTGGCCTTGAGCAGCTCGCGGTTCTCCCGTTCGAGTTCCTTCATGCGCTGCTCCTGCGTCGTCGTCACACCCTCGCGCTGGCCCGTATCGCGCTCGTGCTGACGCACCCAGTTCAGCAGCGTCTGCGGCGTGCTGCCAATCTTGCTGGCGATCGACACCACTGCAGCCCACTGCGACTCGTACTCACCGCGGTCCTCGAAAACCATGCGTACCGCGCGCTCGCGCACCTGAGGCGAAAACTTGATCGACTTCCTCATGGCTCCATCCTCTCAAAAGTTGGAACCTCCTCAAAAACCGGGGCGGTTCAAGCCGCCATGCGGCGGCCCTGTTTTGACGCGTCGGCGCTTCAGTCCTTGAGGTCCGCCGGCACCTTGCCGCCGTTGGCCGCAACCTTGTTCATGACCTGGCGGTGAAGCCAAATGTTCATGCTGGCCGAATCGTTCGTGTCCCCCGTGTAGTTGAGCTCCTTGGCGAGCTCTTTGCGCGAGTTGAGCGAACTGTCCAGGTCCAGGAGCTTCATGAGGTCGACGATAGATGTCTTCCAGTTTAGCTTTTCGCCGGCCTTTGCGGCCTTGTCGTCCAGCAGCTTCTCCACGTCCACTTCGCTCATGGCGGCATGCGCAGGCGCAGCAGTGGGCGTTGCGGATGCTCCGGGTGTGGCGGCGGACGGCGCAGCGGCAGCAGCACCAGCTGTAGGGGTGGTCGACCCGGCTCGTGCGGGTGCGTTAGCTGCATGCGACGATGGGAAAATCTTGCCAAAAATATTGCTGAGAATGCCCATGTTGATCTCCGTTTGAAAGGCTTGAGCTTGGCTTGACGCGTGGTGCGGCTTTGTGAGTCCAGCTTGCAGCGAAAAGTAGGAATGGACCCCGCTCGGCGCCAATGCGCTTCGGACTACATGTCCGCTGGACGCTGCGCGCGAAGCGAGGTCCCAGGCCTACGAGCACGCGCACTGGAGACCCACAATGACAGGGCGTCGAAGAACCGACACTGAACCCTGAACTCAGCCTGTTGATTTCCATCTAGAACTGACCCACTAAGCGCGGCGATTTCCGTCCAAATCTGACCCACGTAAGAACCCTAACCTGCTGCTTTTAGCGGCAGGAGCACAGGAGTGATTGACGTGGCGACACTGAGTGTCATCGGACGTTGGGCATTGCGTGAGCAACTGTCCATCCGGGAGATAGCCCGACGCACGGGCCTGTCTCGCAACACCATCCGCAAGTACCTTCGCGAGGGCGAGGCGGCGCCCAGCTGCGCGAAGCGGGTCAGCTCGAGCAAGCTCGACGCGTATGCCGAGAAGCTCGGCGCCTGGCTCAGGAGCAAGGCATCCAGGCCGCGCAAGCAGCGGCGCACCCTCAAGCAGATGCATGCCGACCTGGTCGCGCTCGGCTACCAGGGTTCCTACAACCGCGTGGCGGCCTTCGCACGGGCGTGGCATGCGCTTCGTCACAAGGCTCAGCAGACCACCGGGCGAGGCACCTTCGTACCCCTGGCCTTCGGCCCGGGCGAGGCGTTCCAGTTCGACTGGAGCGAGGACTGGGCGGTCATCGACGGGGAGCGCACCAAGCTGCAGGTCGCGCACTTCAAGCTCAGCCACAGCCGGGCCTTCCTCGTGCGGGCGTACCCGCTGCAGACCCACGAGATGCTGTTCGACGCGCACAACCGCGCCTTCGAGGTGTTCGGCGGCGTGCCGCGGCGCGGGATCTACGACAACATGAAGACGGCGGTGGATCGCGTGCGCCGAGGCAAGGAGCGCGACGTCAACGCGCGCTTCAGCGCCATGGTGAGCCACTACCTGTTCGAGGCCGAGTTCTGCAACCCAGCGTCAGGCTGGGAAAAGGGTCAGGTGGAGAAGAACGTGCGCGATGCGCGTCACCGGCTGTGGCAGCCCGTCCCGACGTTCGCGACGCTGCCGCTGCTCAACGACTGGCTCGAGCGACGCTGCAAGACGCTGTGGAGCGAGATCGCCCACGGCAAGCTGCCCGGCACCCTGGCCGACGTGTGGGTTCAGGAGCGGCCGCTGCTGATGCCCGTGCCTCGTCCCTTCGACGGCTTCGTCGAGCGCACCAAGCGCGTCTCGCCCACCTGCCTGGTGCACTTCGAGCGCAATCGCTACAGCGTGCCCGCGTCCTATGCGAACCGCCCGGTGAGCTTGCGGGTCTACGCCGATCGCCTGGTCGTGGCGGCCGAGGGGCAGCTCGTGTGTGAACACACGCGGATCATCGACCGCCGCCACGACACGGCCGGCCAGACCGTCTACGACTGGCGTCACTACCTCGCGGTGCTGCAGCGCAAGCCCGGGGCGCTCAGGAACGGCGCGCCCTTCAGTGAACTGCCGCAAGGCTTTCGACGGTTGCAGACCGTCCTGCTCAAGCAGCCCGGTGGCGATCGGGAGATGGTGGAGATCCTGGCACTGGTCCTTCACCACGACGAGCAGGCCGTGCTGACTGCCGTCGAGCTCGCCCTGGAGGCCGGCGTGGCGAGCAAGACGCATGTACTCAACGTCCTGCATCGGCTGCTCGATGGCAAGCCGGTCGCACCGGCACCCGTGACCGCCCCTCAAGCGCTGCGCCTGGCGAACGAGCCCCAGGCCAATGTGCTGCGCTACGACGCTCTCAGAGGCCGCATGAATGCAGTAGATCCCATCATCAAGGAGGTGCGCCATGCGCCATGACCCCGCCAGCGCAGCCATCGTGATCATGCTGCGTGAACTCAAGATGCACGGCATGGCGCACGCCGTCGCCGAACTCGCAGAGCAGGGCTCGCCGGCGTTCGAGGCCGCGCAGCCGATGCTCTCGCAGTTGCTCAAGGCCGAAACGGCCGAACGTGAAGTGCGCTCGGTGGCCTACCAGTTGAAGCTCGCACGCTTCCCAGCCTACCGTGACCTCACAGGCTTCGACTTCGCGCACAGCGAGGTCAACGAAGCCTTGGTGCGGCAGTTGCACCGATGCGAGTTCAGGGAGGATGCCCAGAACGTGTGACCCTGCCTCGTTTCCACGTACATCAAGTCATGCAGCCAAGCGGGTGCTCTCCCAGATCACTGGGGGCAGGAAGCCGTTGGCCGAGTGCAAGCGCTGGCGGTTGTACCAGCCTTCGATCCA
>JAFEEH010000089.1 GCA_018241185.1 Pseudomonadota bacterium
ATTGGATCGAAGGCTGGTACAACCGCCAGCGCTTGCACTCGGCCAACGGCTTCCTGCCCCCAGTGATCTGGGAGAGCACCCGCTTGGCTGCATGACTTGATGTACGTGGAAACGAGGCAGGGTCAGACCTTGTCAGCCCCGTAGACCTGCAGGTTGGCCTGCCACACCCGTTCGATCTGGCGCATCAATGCCTGATCACGCTGGGCGCGGGCACTGAGCAAGGACTCATCGCGCTGGCGGGCTGCATGGCGCCGGTACGCTGACGGGGCGATCTGCAGCAGTTTGCAGAGCGGCTCGACCCCATGCTGCTGACGATGCCGGTCCACGAAGGCGTACATCACTTGAGCCGGCGGTCGAGCTCCGCCTGGGCGAAAAACGCGCTGGCCAGCTTGAGGATCTCGTTGGCTCGGCGAAGCTCGCGCACTTCTCGCTCCAGCTCCTTGACGCGCTTGGCCTCAGCGGTAGTCACACCTTCACGCTGGCCCGTGTCACGCTCGTGCTGACGAACCCAGTTCAGCAGCGTCTGCGCTGTGCAGCCGATCTTGCCGGCGATCGATACGACCGCCGCCCACTGCGACTCGTACTCCTCGCGGTGCTCGAACACCATGCGCACCGCTCGCTCGCGAACCTCTGGCGAAAACTTGACTGACTTCCTCATGATGGCTCCATCTTCTCAAACGAGGGAGCCTCCGCGATACCCGGGGCGGTTCACTGTCGACCACTCGGCGAAGTCCAGGTTGGTGGTGATCACCACGCTGGTGTGCTCGTACAGTTTGCTCAGCAGATGGAACAGAAGCGCCCCGCCGGCCTGACTGAACGGCAGGTAGCCCAGCTCGTCCAGGATCACCAGGTCCATGCGCAGCAGCGCGCTGGCGATGCGCCCGGCCTTGCCCTGGGCCTTCTCCTGCTCCAGTGCATTGACCAGATCGACGGTCGAGTAGAAGCGAACGCGCTTGCCATGGCGCGTGATGCCCGACACGCCCAAGGCGGTGGCCAGATGGGTCTTGCCCGTGCCCGGCCCGCCCACCAGCACCGCGTTGTGCGCAGCCTCGGTGAACTCCAGTGTCGCCAACTGCTCGATCAGCTTGCGATCGACCACCGAAGCATCGAAGTCGAAGCCCGCGAGGTCCCGGTGCACGGGGAAGCGCGCCGAGGTCATCTGGTACTGCACCGAGCGCATCGCCCGGTCCGTGGCCTCGGCCTGCAGCAGATGCTCGACCAGCCAGCGTGAGCTGTCCAGCCCCGAGGCCGGGCCCTGCTCCTGCAGGTCGCACCAGGCACCAGCCATGCCGTGCAGGCGCAACGCCTTGAGTTCGACCGTCACGTCACGCACGGCCCACCTCCCGATCCACCTCCTGGCCGCGCAGGCGGTCGTAGCGCGCCGTGTTGGCCAACGGCGGCGTGGCGACCTGCAGCGCCGTCTCGGCTCCCAGGGGCGGCGCTGCCGGCGCGGTGAGCCGGCCCAGCACGTTGACGACGTGCTCCACGCTGACTCGTCCAGAGGGTGGACGACTCTCCATCGCCAACTCCACCGCGACGATCACGGCATCCAGGCCAGCCGTCGGTACGATCGCCAGCACCTGGGCCATCACACGGTCACCGCCGGGCTGACGCAGCAGGCCGCGCCGCAGTTGCTGCAATGCCTCGGGCATGTCCGCGAACGGTGCTCCGTTGCGCAGCGCCCCCGGCTTGCGCTGGATCAGCGGAATGTAGTGCTCCCAGTCGTATCGCGTGCCGCCCGCGTTGCTCAGGCGTTCGTGACGTGCGACCACCGCATCATCGGCCACGACCACCACGCTGCCCGGATACAACCGCGTGCTGACCATCTGCCCGGCCAACTCGCACGGCACCGAGTAGCGGTTCTTCGCCACCGACACCAGGCAGGTGCTCGACACGCGCGCCGGCTTCTCCACGTATCCATCGAAGGGCGCGGGCATGGGCATCAGGTGAGGCCGCTCGTGCTCGAGCATCTCGGCCACGCTGAACCGGCTGTGCTCGGGGTGGCGGATCTCGCCCCACAGCACCCGGCAGCGCTCGCCCAGCCACGCGTTGAGTTCGACGAAGGAGCCGAAGCGGCGCCGGGCCGCCTCGATCCAGATGCGCCGGCGGCTGTCCTGCACATTCTTCTCCACGCGCCCCTTCTCCCAACCCGAGGCCACGTTGCAGAAGTCAGCGTCGTACAGATAGTGCGCGCACATCACCGCGAAGCGCGCGTTGACGGTGCGGCCCTTGCCCTTGTGGACCTTGTCCACGGCCGTGCGCATGTTGTCGTAGATCCCGCGCCGGGCCACGCCGCCCAGTGCCGCGAACGAGCGCGTGTGCGCATCGAACAGCATCTCGTGGCCCTGGCTCGGATAGGCGACCAGCCAGAACGCACGACTCGCACACAGCTTCAGGTGGGCTACCTGTACCCGGTGGTAGATACCGCCCACGACCAGGCCCTCTTCGCTCCAATCGAACTGGAAGGCCTCGCCAAGCTCGAAGCTCAGAGGCACGTAGGCCGTGACGTTGACTGCTTGCCCCTCACCCTGACGCCAGGCTCGAATGAAGTCGGTGACGGCCGTGTACCCACCAGCGTAGCCCACTGCCTTGATCTCGCCGTGCAACGCACGCGCCGTGCGCCTCTCCTGTTTGGGTCGCTTCGCATCGGCCGTCAATGCCTGCTTCAGCACCGCCTCGAACGCGCTGAGCTTGTTGGGCCTGGGCTCGCGCCGGTACTTCGGCGCCTCGTTCACCGGCGCGTGTAGCCACTTCGACACCGTATTACGCGACAGCCCCGTCTTGCGTGCGATCTCGCGCTCCGACAGCTTGTCCCTCGCGTGCAGCCGTCGAATCTTGCCAATCATGTCCATGGTGATCACTCATCAAACCCCGCTGCACAAAAAAACAGCAGAGTAGGTTGAACACCTGGCTCACTTTTACTTCGGTACTACCCGAAAAACTGGCTCAGTTTTCGGTCGGCGCCAACAGGCTATGAACTCCGATATTCGGGGGCAACCTCACTCGCTGCCGTGCCGGTCTTGACCGTATTAGGCAACCTTCCCTCGGCGCAAATTCGGGACCCGCACTACACCGCATTCTTTCACCGTCTTCGACGCTGCATCACTCGATCAAAGGCCGCCCGTTGCGCTTGCCGCTCCATGACGGCCAGCAGCAATGCAACTTCTTCGCCATATTTATCAATGGAGAAGGATCTACTCACCCATCGCCTCCCCTGAGTGGTCTGCGCAGTCCAATAGGTCCGCTCGCCTGATGTCCGCCTTACAACCCCAGGATAGCCACTGCTGTTCGTACTTCGAAGCACATCCGCGGGCTCTGGTGCAGCAATGAGAGAAGGCGGCTGATCACGTTGAACACCTGCCCCAGTTCTGAGCAATTCTTCCGCTGGATGCACATGACGCAATCCTTGCATGAGATTCAGCTGCCGTTCCCGCTCTTGATGCGCCATGGCCTCCGCCTGATTTCCCCAGCGCGCGATGCTGAATGTCTTCTGCATGATCGTGCCCGGGCCCAGGTAGGTTTTAGCGCGCCAGAGTATGAGGCGACCGCGTCGATCCATCTCCGCAGTAACACCGGCGCGAAGTTCGCTCGAATTCGTCTGCACGCGGCGAGCGCGCGGCCGCTCCGCTCGTTCACGCCTTGAAGTTGGCGGATGGAGCACCAGTATGGAATTCCGCCAATACTGAGCATGCTCCAATGCCTGCGTGTCGCCGCCGAAGGCCCGGTCACTGAAGCTTCTTTCGTACCGAATTCCTGCACGCACCACTCTGACAGTCCAGCCGTACTTGCGGCGATGGATGCCGTACAGCGGCGTGGCGTTTGCCTTTCCGCGACCCACTCTAGTGCGACGTCGTCGGAAGTCGTCTATGGTCGATAGCTTGCAACGGGGCCAAATGCGGACAACAAGTTCGCACAAGCGTCCTGCTGGCCGGCCGAGCAATGAAATTCACGCGCGGTGAGTCCGCCCCAGCCATCATCCAGCGCCGCAACTTAGCGGCTGCATAGCGCCCCATAGCATTGCCTTGACGAGTGCGCGACCCGTGCATATCCCGCAGGTCAGCGCGATACCAGGTCTAGGCACTGACGCCGGCGCCAGACGGCATCGCGCACGGCCTGGCTACTATCGAAGACCACCTTGTATTGGCACACGAGGTAGTTCTCCGACTGCGGCAGGAGGAACTTGAAGTTGTAGTCCCACTCGGCGCCCTGGGCGCCGTCGTGCACCTTCAGGGGCTGACCAAGCGCGACCAGCACCTGGGCTTGCGGCAGCCCGGCCTGGATCGTCCGGAAGCGCTCGGACTGAGACACCACGCCGTCGCGCAGGAAGGGCTCCTTGAAGTCGGGACGCCGCGCATGGACGTCGGCATAGGACAGCCGACTCTGGTTGCTGACCGGATCGATGGGATTGTGGTGGCCGCCGGCCACGCAGCCGGCCAGCAAGGCGGCCAGCACCGCGGCGCTCAGCGAAATGGATCGGATCGTCTTCATGGCATCGTCCTCACTCTGGGATTCATCGAAATTACGGGGCACGCGCTCAGCGCTCCCGCAGCGCCTCGCGGGCGCGGTTGAAGGGCTTGGTCAGGTAGTCCCACACGCTCTTGCGGCCGGTGCGGATGTCGACGGTGGTGACCATCCCCGGCACGATGGGGAAGCGCCTGCCGGCCTGGTTGACCAGCGCATCGGCAGTGGTGCGCACGAACACCGGGTAGTACACGATCTCGGGCTTGACCTCGTCACGCAGTGTGTCCGGGGCGATGGTCACGACCTCTCCCTCCAGGCCGCCGTAGATGGCGTAGTCGTAGGCGGTGACCTTCACCAGCGCCGGCTGGCCCGGGTGGATGAAGGCGATGTCGCGCGGCGAGATGCGCGTCTCCACCAGAAGCTGGTCGTCCAGCGGCACCAGCGTCATGACCGAGCCGTTGGGCGGCACCACGCCGCCGATGGTGGTGACGTCGAGCTTCTTGACGATGCCGCGCACCGGCGAATGCAGCGTCAGCCGCTCCAGGGTGTCGGCCCGGCCACGCACCACGGAAGACAGGGACTTGACTTCGGCATCGGCCTTGGCGAGTTCCTCGCGGCTCTTGACCATGTAGCCGGCGCGCGCCTCGGCGATCTTCAGCTCCAGGTCCGCGCCCTGGCGCTGCAGGCGGATCAGCTCCACGTTGCTGGCGGCGCCGCTGGCCACCAGCGAGCGGGTGATGTCCAGTTCACGGCGTACCAGGCCCAGGGCCTGGTTGAGGCCGCTCAAGGTCTCGTTCAGGCTAGCGCGGCGGGAGCGGAACAGGGCCGTCTCGGCCGCCTTCAACTGGGGCCAGTCGTTCAGCTCGGCGGGGAAGTCGATCGACGGATGCCCCTCCACTTCCGCCCGCAGGCGCGCGCTGCTGGCCAGGGCGGCGCGGTAGCGAGCCGCCGTCTCCTCCACGCTGGACTCGCCGCGCGTCGGGTCGAGCTGCGCCAGCACCTGCCCCTTCTCGACGATCTGGCCCTCGCGCACGCGCAATTCGGCCAGGATGCCTCCCTCCAGCGACTGAATGCGCTGCTCGCGCGAACTGGGAATCACCTTGCCCGTGCCGCTGGAGACTTCGTCGATCTCGAAGAACCAGGCCCAGGCGAGGAACAGCGCCAGGAACAGCGCGATCCACCACACCACCCTGGCCGAGCGGGTGGCACGGGTCTCGTCCAGGTCGTCCAGGTTCGGCAAGACGGCCCCGCGCGGCGTCGCACGCGGGGACAGAGCGACGCCGTCGCTCATGCTGCGCCCTCCCCTGCCGCCGGCGGCGGCGCGCCGTTGTGCCTGAGCGCCTCGCGCAGTTGTACGCGCTGCGGCGCAGGCGCCGGCCGCACTGCGCTGCCGCCGGCGCGCAGCCGCGCCAGCACCTGCTCGCGCGAACCGTCCATCACAATGGCGCCGCCATCGACGACGATGACTCGCTCTACCGCCTCCAGCACGGCCGGGCGATGCGTCGCCACCACCAGCGTGCGGCCCGGGGCCAGCGCTCGCAGGCGCTCGATCACTTCGCGCTCGGCCACCTCGTCGAGGGCGGCTGTCGGCTCGTCCAGCAGCAGCACGCGTGGCTGGCGCAGCAGCAGCCGCGCCAGCAGCAGGCTCTGGCGCTGGCCGCCCGACAGGCCCAGGCCGCCTTCGAGCACCGGATGGTCCAGCCCCAGCGGCAGGCGCCGGACGTAGGTCCATGCGCCCGCCGCTTGCAGCGCCGCCAGCACCTGATCGTCGCCAGCATGCGGGGCGCCCAGCAGCAGGTTCTCGCGCAGCGTGCCGTGGAACAGGGTGGCGTTCTGCGTCAGCAGGCCCACGTCGCGACGCACGTCGGCCGGATCGATGTGGGCCAGCGCCACGCCGTCAAGCAGCACCGTGCCCGCGCGCGGCTCCATCAGGCCCGACAGGGCCTGCAGCAGCGTGGACTTGCCGGCGCCGTTGCGCCCGAGCACGGCGACGCGCTCGCCCGGCCGGATCTTCAGGGCCTTCACTGTCAGCGCGGCGGTTTGCCCATCATGGCTGAAAACCGCATCGGCCAGTTCATACTCGCCTTGCAGCGCAGGGCGGTGTACGCGGGTGGCGTCCGGCGCGTGATCCACCGGCAGCGCCATGAGTTGGTCCAGCGCATGGCCAGCCACCTTGGCCTGCTGCCAGCGGTTGAGCACCTGCGTCACGCCCGCCAGCGGCGCCAGCATGCGGCTGACGAGGATGGAAGCGGCCACCAGCACGCCTGTGCTCATCTCGCCCGACATCACCTGCGGCACGCCGCAGAAAATGACCACCGCGAAGGCCCCGCCCTGCACCGTCTGCATCCAGTTGTTCAGGTTGTTGAGCAAGGCGCGCATGCGCAGCCCCGACTCGGCGCTGACCGCGTTGTAGTGATTCCACTGGTTCTGGAATCGCGGCTCGGCCTGCAGCACCTTGATGTCCTCGATGCCCTGCACCGCTTCGACCAGCATGGCGTTACGCAGCGAGGCCTCGCGCATGTTCTCCTGCGCCAGCGCGCGCAGCCGCGGCTGGGCCAGCAGGCTTGGCAGCAACAGGAGCACGAAGGCAGCCAACGGCACCAGCACCAGCGGGCCAGCGATGAACCAGAACACCACGCAGAACAGCAGAAAGAAGGGCACGTCCGCCGCCGCCGTGATGGTGGTGGAGGTGAGCATCTCGCGCACCGGCTCCAGCTCGCGCACCTGCGAGATGAAGCTGCCCGTCGAGCGCGGCCGCGCGCTGTTGCGCACGCGCAGCGCGTGGCCGAACACGCGGTCGGAGATGCGCAGGTCCGCGCGCTTGCCCAGCAGGTCGGTGATGCGCATGCGCGCGTCGCGCATCACCCAGGCGAACACGATCGACAGCAGCACGCCACCGAACAGCACGTACAGCGTGGGCATGGACTGTGCCGGCACGACGCGGTCGTACACCTGCATGGAGAACAACACACCGGCCAACGCCATCAGGTTGGTGACGAAGGAGGCGACGAGGATGTGCGCATAGGGCCGCAAGTCGGCCAGCACCAGGCTGCGCAGCCAGTGCGGCTGCACTGGCCGGATGTAGCCGTCCACTCGCGAATCGGGTGCCGACCGCAGCGGCCGCAGCACCGCCATGGCCTGCACGCGCGGCTGCAGCTCCTGCATACGGCAGGTGCTTTCAGCCCCCTCGTCGCCGCTGTACAACAGGCGCAGCCCCTCGGCCGTGATGGCCGTAATCACCGCCACCTGTCCGCCTTCAAGCTGCACCGCCACGGGCAGGCGCCAAGGACTCAGGCCGTCCAGGTCCGCGCGCACCATGTGCAGCGCCAAGCCGGCCTGGCGCGCCATCTGTCGCGCCTGCTCTTGAATGGGCAAGCCTTCGTTCCAGCGCGACGACACGCGTATGTGCTCGGGCGACGCCTCCAGGTGGTAGTGCGCTGCCACTGCCAGCACGGCGTCACGCCAGCCTGTCCGCAGCGCCGCACCTTCCCCGGACGCTTGCGTAGGAGCACTCGCCTGCGCGGGCTGCGGTGGCATCTGCGTCATGGGGAACTCCCTTCGCCGGCCGCCTGCAACGCCTCCAGACCGAAGGTGCTGCGCAGTCGATCCGTGTGGTAGAGGCAGGCCACCGCCAGACGCTGCTGCTCGTGCAGGCTTTCGGCCTGCTCGAAGCGCGCCGCGTGGTATTCCTGCTCGGCATTGAGCAGATCGAGCAGCGAGCGTGTGCCCAGCTGCAGGTACTGCTGGCGGTACAGGTCGCGCGTGGCGCGGATGCTCTCCACCCGTTCGGCCAGCACCGGATCGCGCAGCGCGTAGCCCTGCACCTGGGACTGCGCGTCCTCGAAGCCCTGGCGCGCGGCCAACAATGCCTGCTCCACCGCGGCCTCCGCGGCGCCGAGCGCATGTGCCGCGGCGCGCTCGCGTGCCTGGCCGCCGCCGCCCTCATACAGCGGCGCCGTGAAGTTCAGCGCCACGGTGGTCTGCGTGCCCGGCTCGCCCACGATCCGCGAGCGCGCATCCAGGCCGTGGCTGGCCGAGCCGTCGAGCGACAGCGTCGGCAGTTGCTGGGCCCGCGCCGTGCGCACCAGCGCCTGCGCCTCGTCGCGCCTGGCACGCGCCAGCCGCACGGCGGGCGACAGCGGCGGCTCGGCTGCGGCACGGCAAGCCTCGCCTAGCCAGGCGGGCGGCTCGCCGGCGATGCCTACGGCGGCAGGGCTGCCCGTCAGATGCATCAGGCTGATGCGGGCGCGCGCGGCCTGTGCGTCGGTGCCCAGAACCTGCGCGCGCGCCGCCGCCACGCGCGACTGCGCCTGCGCGACGTCGGAGCGGGTGCTGGCGCCCTTGTTCTCGCGTTCGACCACCAGATCCGTCAGCGCCATGACGCCCTGGAGCTGATCGCGCGCGATCTGCCCCAGCGCCTGCTGGCGATGCACCTCCACCCATGCCTGCGCCGTGTCGCGGGCCACGTCGTCCACCGACACCTGCGCCTGCGCCTGTGACGCCTGCGCCGTGGCCTCGGCGCCCTCCACCGCGCTGGACACCTTGCCGAAGTCGTACAGCATCTGCGACACCGACAACGAGGCGGTGTGGACGCGCCGCGATGCATAGGACGGGATGTCGCGGTTGCTCAGCTGCGAACCGATGCCGGCGCGCACCTGCGGCAGGTAGCCCGCCCGCGCGGCTGCGATGCCCTCCTGCGCCTGCAACTGCTGCTGCGCCGCACTGCGCACGCCGGGGTGCCACTGTGCGGCCGCGCGCACCGCCTCGACCATGCTCAGCGGCCCCGCGGAGGACGGCTGCGCGGCAACCGAGCCGGCCCAGAGCGACAGGCAAAGGCAAGCCGCCGCCGCGGCGGAAAGAGCGCGGCGGCGTTTCGCACGCGGGACGGACATGGGAGACATCATCGGAACTTGGAACGGAAAAGCGGCCTGCGCCGAGCGATCGCCGGGCCGGCGCCCGGCGCCTCGGCCCGGCGGGTCAGACGTGCGAGACGTGGATCTGGTCGTCGATAAGCACCTTCACCAGATTGCCGCTGATGGAGCCGGCATATTCGGTGTAGCCGCCGCTGGAGGTGCCTGCCGTCCAGCCGGCGCCCAACGAGACGCTGTCCTGCTCTGCACCGGTACCGCCGCCCAGAATGGTCAGCGTATGGCGGCTGTCGGTGATGCTCAGCACGTCCTGCAGCGTCAGGCCGGTGATCTCGTTGGCGCCCTCTGCCCTCAGGTCCAATGTCTCGATGTTGCGCAGGCCCAGCCGCAGTTCCTCGCCGCTGGCGTCTTCGCCGACGCGTAGCGCGACGGTGTCATCGCCCGCCCTCCCGTTGATGATCGAGTGGCCGGCGCCGCCCCAAAGCAAGCTGTCGTTGCCCGTCGTGCCCTGCACCTGGGACAGTTGCAGGGTCATGGCGTCGGTCACGTGGGTGGACTGCGCGCCGGTCGCGCTTTCCACCGTCCAGGCCGTCACAGTGATCTGCGTGCCGCTGGTTCCGACATCCTGATCGGTCAGCGCCGAGACAGCCTGCACGAAGCCGAGCCTGTCCAGGTCGTCCTGCGAGAGCCCTGACAAGGTGTAGGTGTCCGTCGCCGCGTCGTAACCCACGTCGTCGGAATCGATCAGCGCATTGTCGATGTAGAAAGCCGCGTGGGCGCCCAACCCCTTGAACTGCAGCGTCGTGGTTTCCACGCTGCCGTCATCCACGGCCGCGGCCGCCGCCGCCGGGTCCTTCATCGCCGCGTTCAGGTTCAAATCGATGATCACCCCCTCCCTGCCGAAGGCGTTGGTGGGGGCGATCGTCAGGCCATCGGCCACAGGAGCGACCACCACGTCCGCCAGCGGAAGCGTCTCCGTCAATGTGGAGGGCAAGCTGGTCTCGCCCGAATCCACCACTAGCTCCAGCCCGCCCAGCGTGCCGCTCCAGTGCGCCGGAGGCAGGATCGCCACGTAGGAGGGCAACGCACCGCTGTCCGACAGCACCCAGGTGTTCGACGTGCCGTCGCCGCCGGCGTTGTTGGCCAGCGTGGCAGAGGCCGCATCGTTGCCGATGTAAACCAGGAAGCCGACCGGCACACCCGAAAGCAGGATGGCATTGATCTTCTCGGAGCCGTCGCTGTCGTTCAGCGTCACCGCGAGGTCGGTCAGCTCGATGGCCTGGTCCTTGGCGGCTGCGGCGGGCTCATTACCCGTCCAAGGCCCGTGGTCGGCGACCGTCACGCCGTTGTTGATCAACGAGATGGCAGCGGTGTCGGCCGCGTGGCCTGCGGCCGTATTGGCTGCACCGGTTTCCTGTGTCTGCGCGTAGGCGGTGAAACTCACGTCACCCGGCTGCAAAGACTGACCTGGCGCCGGTGTGTAAACGAGATCCACCGTGCCGCCGCCGGTGCCGACGTCGATGACGTAGTAGTCGCCGTCAGGCACACCGGCCACCCCCGAAACGGCGGTGATGCTGAGCGCGGTGCCGCCCAGCGACAGCGTACCGCCCTCGTTGCCGGCACTGGCGTCCAACCTCACGTACAGCTTGCCGTCCACGATCTGGCCGTGCGTGCCGTCCTTCGGGTCACTGACGGAGATGCTCACTGCGATGGTGTTGCCCTCGCCCTCGGCGACGTCGGCGGCGTTGACGGTGACCACTGCGTCGTCGGTGACTGGATCGACCGGGATGACCATCTCGCCGTTGTCGATGGTCTCCGACTCGCTCTGCCCCCCGGCGGCCGAGACGCTGAGGGTGGCGTTGAAATTGAACGCTCCGGGGGCGTTGTTGCTGTTGCTGTCCGCCGGCGGGATGATGGTGATGCCGTCCAGCAAAGCCTCCAGCGCGGCCTGGCCGTCCTCACCGGGCTGCGCGGTCACGCTGGCCGTCCAGGTGGGCACGCCGTTGATGGTGGTCAGCACCATGCCGCTGATCGTCGTGCCCGCCGGCACGTCGGTCAGCATGACGGTGAAGGTGTTGGGCACGCCGGGGGTCTGGACGCTGACCTGCGCCGTGACCACGTCCGACAAGGCGAAAGGCGCATCCTCCGTGGCGTGCGCATCGTTGTACTCCCAGGCGTCGATGACGGGCGGCACAAGGCCAGGGCCCGGTTCCAGATCGACGACCAGGTTCCACGAGACGGTGTCCTGCACGACCGCCGTGCCCGGCGCCGATGCGTCTCCGCGGTCCTGGCTCTGCACCGTCATGGTGATCGGGTACTCGGCCGGATCGGCGGTGGCCGCGTCCGCGCCCACGATGAACTGCACGGGCACGTCGATCCCGCCTGCGGCATTGATCGGCAGCGCGCCGGCGCCATCGAACACCAGCACCCAGCCTCCCGCGCCGGTCTGGGCGCCGCCCACCACCGTCACGCCTTCGGGAACGCCTTCGATCAGCACCCGGATCACGTGCTCGCTGCCGTCGCTGTCGACCGAGGCGACGTTCAGGTTCACGGTGACGGTGGTGCCCACTGCATTCACGATGGCCGTGTCGGGGCTGGCGTCGTCGCCTGAGTGGTTGTCCGCCGTCGATTGCGCCCCGCTGATGCCGGTGATAGACAGCGACACCGGGTCCGTCACGGGCGTGGCCGTCAGCGTGAAAGTGCCGCCGTTCTGGATGGCCGTCGTCGAGGTGCCCGCCGCCTGCGCGCCATAGCCGCTGTCGATGACTTCGTACTGGAAGCGGAATCCGCCCAGGTCGCCGTCGCGATGCGCGGCGCCCACGGCGCCCAACTGGTCCACTTGGTCGGCAGGAATGACGTAGTACACGACGCCGCCGATGGTCTGCGTCGCCAGCCCGGCATCGGCCAGCGCCGTGTTGCCAAGGTACAGCGTGAAGTCCGGCGTGGCGGCATCGTCGACCGCGATGAACACATCGCCGAGCGTCTCGTCGCTGTCGCCGTTCTGATGGACGATGCCGATGTGCAGCGGCGTGATCTCGTCTTCCACCAGCACCGCGCTGCCGGTCGCCGTGGCCTCGGGCGAGGGCGTCACCGTGAAGCTGACGGGGGTGGGCGAGCCCGTCCTGGAGTCGCCGTCGTTCTCCGTGGTGACGCCGGCCACCTCGAAGCTCACGGTGCCGCTGTAATTGGCCGGCGTGTGGACTTGCACCGAGCCCATCGAATCAGCCGGAACCGTCCAGACGCGGGTATCGCCGCCGTTGCCGGTCGACACCAGCGTGGCGCCGGTGAGCGAGAAGCCCTCCGCCAGCCCGGTGATGCGCACGCTGAGCGTCTCGGAGCCGTCGGCGTCAGGCGAGGCGACGCCGGCCACCAGATCCGACAGCCGCACCGACTCCACGTTGCCGTCCAGGTCCGCCTCCGCATAGGTCGGCGGCGTCTTTGCCGTGACCGTCGCCGGATCCGCAACGCCGTTCACGCTGACCTCCAGGGGCCGCGACGGCGTGGGGGTGGACGTGTCGCTGCCGTCCACCGACACCGCCGACACCTGCAGCGTGAAGTCCTCGTTGCTTTGAGGCGGCGGCATGATGGCCAGCGTAGTGGCGGCGGTGTAGTTCTGGATCGTCACCTCGCCGCCCGTCACCGTCACGGCACCGCCGTTGACATACAGCACGGCGCCCGGCGGGATGTCCTTGATGGTCAGAGTGATGGTTTCCGAAGGATCAGAACTCGTCGCCTTGATCGACAGCGGGATGAGCGTGTCCTCCTTCCCGCTCGCGCGGCCATTGAGCGCCAGCGTCACGTCGTCGGCGACGGGATCGATCACGATGCCGGTAAGCTGCGCCGAGCCGGAAATCTGCACGTTCACGCCCGAGCCACTCTCGTTCGGGGGGTCAATGGGCAGCGTCGAGATGTCCGCGTCGTCGTCGTAGTCCACCGTGGCAGCCTGCATGCCGACCGAGAGCGTGCCCGAGACGTTGGGCGGCGCCTTGATCTGCAACGTGTCCAAATACTGCGACGGCACCCAGACCGCCTCGCCGCTGTAAGTCTGTTCGTGCCAGGCGCTGCCGTCGTAGTAGCGGAAGGTGGTGCCGATGGCGGAGTCGCCCGATGCGCCGCCGGTGAGCGTAGGCGTCAGGACGGCATAGGTGAATTCGTCACCGTCCTCGTTGCCCCAGCCTGCGCTCAGGGCGAAGCTGCCAGCGTTGGTGGCGTCCGTGGCGTCAGTGCCCAGCGCGAACCACTGGTCTTCCTCCCCGAGCGATCCCGCATAGCTGTGGCTACTGTTCATGGTCACGTCGTTGCCCGCCGCGCCACCCGTGTCGGCGTCCGTACGCTCGGCAACGGGGGTGACAGTGACATCGATCGTCAAATCCCTGAAGTCCGTGTCCGTACCGGTGCTGTTGGAGTCGGTGCTGGTGACCCTCACGCTGATCGCCGTATCCTCGCTGCTGTGCGCAGGCGGCCGAATCATGAAAGTGTCGAGCACCGCCTCGCGTTGGGCCTCGCTCAGCGTGCCGTCGAAGGTGATGGTGCAGGTGCTACCGCTCTGATTGAACGTCCATCCGGCCAAAGGCGTCGGCGGCGTGAGTGTCCAGCCTGAGGGCACATCGAAGACCACCGAATCGATCACTTCGGTGCCGGTGCCCGTATCGGTGACGCGCACGTTCTGCAGGAAGGCCACAGCGGTGTCTTCCGCCGTGGAGACGTCACCCGCGGCCACGTCGCCCGCCACCGGGGTCACGTCCAGCTGCAGCGTGACGGAACTGGTGACAGTGTCGATCGTGCCGCTCGAATCGCCGTCGGTGTCTCTCGAATTCAGCGTGATCGTGATGCCGGCGATCGCGCCGCTGAAATCGGCCGGCGGCGTCACGGTGATGCTCGGCGAAGCCGTGAAATTGGTCGTTGCGGTGGAGGTCGCCGTACCCGTTGAATCCGCGGTGTAGGCGATGCCTCCGATGTGGACAACCGTGCCGGGCGGCAGGCCAGTGACCGTGTACCAGTAGGTCTCGCTGCCGTCGGTGTCGTTGCCGGCGTTGGCGTCGGGGCTCTGCAGCGTGGCCGTCAGATGGGACGACAGGTCGATCGTGGTGTCTTCGGCAAGGGTCAGGTGGTTGCTGTCGATCGACAGCGTCGCCCCGTCGGTCACGGCCTGCACGTCGACGCTGATGACCTGCGTGCTGGTGGCACCCGCCACGCCGGGGATGACCACGCCGGCCGAATCCACCTCGTAGCTGGTCGCGCTGACGGTCACGGTGAAGTTGTTGCCGCTCTCGGCGGCCGGATTGGCCACCAGGGCCTCGTACTCGGCCCGAGTCAGGTGATACACGCCGGCTGCCGAATTGGCCGCCGGCACGTTGGAGATATGTGGCTCGTCGGAAATGACGATGGTGACCGCGCCACCGACCGGCGTCAGCACGGTCGAGCCGGTACTCAAGGTCACGCCGCTCGCGCCGCTGCCGCCGATGGTGAGCGTGATGGCACCCAGGCGCTCGGGATCGTCGCCATGGCCCGCGCCGTTGAGGTCGGTAGCGTCGGTGATGACCGGCAGCTTCAGGCCCAGGGCGACTGGCACGTCCTCGTCGGTGGTGACGGTCCTGGCCGCCTCCATGCCGGGCGCGTCGGACACCGGCGTCATCTCGAAGGTCAGCGTCTGGGTCGCCGTCTGTCCTCCGGTCTCTTCCTTGACGGTGAAGGTGATGACCGGCACCTCGCCGGAATAGTTGGGCAGCGGGGTGAAGACGTAGCTGCCGTTCAGGCTGATGGTCACGGAGCCGACGCCGGGGATGGTCGCGGTCTGCCCGGGCGCGTAGGTCGCCGGATCCCCTGCGATGGTGAAGTCCACCAGTTCGATGGTGTCGTCCACATCGGTGACGTAGGTCTGCAGCGTGCCGGTGTGCGCGCCCCCGCTCGGGTCCTCGACCACCGGGACAACGGCGTTGACGGCCTGCAGGTCGTCGTTGGACCCGTGAACCGTGACCGTGATCTGCTGCTCGCTGTATGCGCCGTGCTCGTCGGTCACCCGGGCGGTGAAGGTCTCGGTCCGCTGGTCGCCGTCGTTCAGCGCCTGAGTGGCAGTGCGCGTGTTGTCCAGCGTGTAGACCCACTGCCCAGTGCCCGGGTCGATGCTGATGGTGCCGTAGGTGCCGTTGGTTCCCCCCGCGCCCACGATGCTCCAGGTCTGCGTCGCGCCCGTGTCCACGTCGGAAGCAGTCAAGGTGCCGCCGACGGTGTTCGGTTCGGCGTGATTGTCCGTCCCCTGCTCCGTCACCTCGCCTTGCGCGGCGGTACTGTCGGAAGTGATCACCGGCCGGTCGTTGGTGCCCTGCACCGTGATGGTCAGCGTGCTGGTGCTCACGGCGCCGTGCACGTCCACGATGGTGTAGGTGAACACTTCCGTGGCGTTCTGGCCCTGGGGCAGATGCTGCGTGGCCGGCAGGCCGTTGTCGAGCGTGTAGGTGTAGCTGCCGTCCGCGCCGAGCACCAGGGCGCCGTAGGCGCCCTGCAGCGCCGTGCCGAGCGTGCCCGGCGTGCCGCCGACGCTCACGCTGTCGACCTGCAGAGTCGCTTTCTCCCCGTCGTCGACGTCCGTGTCGTTGGTCAGCACGTTGCTGCTGACCGAGGAGGTTCCGGTCTCGGCTGTGTTGCCGCCATCGCGGACGCCCGACTCCTTGACCACGCCCGTGTCGACGTTGGCCACAGGCGCATCGTTCGTGCCCTGGATGGTGATGGTGACGGTCTGCTGCGCCGTGCCGCCGTTGCCGTCGCCAACCTGGACGGTGAAGGTCTGCTGGACCGTATCGCCTTCGTTGAGCGCCTGCGTGGCGGCCAAACTGTTGTTCAGCGTGTAGGTCCACTCTCCTGTCACAGGATGAATGAAGAAGCTGCCGTAGGTGCCATCGGGCGTGCCTACCACGGACCACACCTGGTTGGCGACGTTGCTGTCGATGTCGGTGGCGGTGAAGGCACCCGTTGCACTGGGCGTACCGGGCACGACCACACCGCCATCGTCATGGCCCGCCTCGACGACGGCGCCGGTCTGCGGTCCGCCCTGGATCACCGGCGGGTCGTTGACCGGCGTGACCGTGATGACCAGCTCCGCCGTGTCCGTGCCACCCTGGCCATCGCTGACCGTGTAGGTCACCGTCGGCACCGTGCCGTTCCAGTCGGCCGCCGGTGTGAACGTGTAGCGGCCGTC
>JAFEEH010000008.1 GCA_018241185.1 Pseudomonadota bacterium
ACACGGCCGCCGCCAGCGCGGCCAGCATCACGAAGAGCAGAAAGGGCCGCGCCACACGGTCGGCCGCACGCGCCAGGCGCGGCTTCTCGACGGATGCGGCCTCCATCAGCGCCACGATGCGGCCGAAGCGGGTGTCACCACCCAGCGCGTCGACGCGCACCAGCACTTGCGCGCCGACGTTGTGGCTGCCCGCCAGCACGTGCGAGCCACGGGGCCGCGGCACCGGATGCGCCTCGCCGGTCACCAGTGCCTCGTCGGCGCTGGTGTCGCCCTCGACGATGCAGCCGTCGGCCGCGAAGGACTCGCCAGGCTTCACGCGCAGTACGTCGCCCACGCGCAGGCGGTGGGCGCCGACACGTTCCGCGCTGCCGTCCGGCCGCAGACGCTCCACACTGTCGGGCAGCCGTTCGAGCAGCGCGTCCAGTGCACCGGCGGTGCGGTCGCGCAGGCGTGATTCCAGCCACCGCCCGGTGAGCAGGAAGAAGACGAACATGGTGAGCGAGTCGAAATACACCTCGCGGCCCAGCGCACCGTCGGGGTCGAAGGTGCCGGCCGTGCTGACGGCGAAGGCGATTGCGATGCCCAGGGCCACCGGGGTGTCCATGCCCACGCGCAGGCGGCGCAGGTCCTGCCAGGCGCCATGGAAGAAGGGGCCGCAGGCCAGCAGCACCACCGGCAGCGACAGCACCCACGAGGCCCAGCGCAGCAGCAGCTCGATGTCGCGCGTCATCTCGCCGGGCCCCGCCACATACGCCGGCACGGCGTACATCATCACCTGCATCATGCACAGGCCCGACACCAGCCAGCGGAAGAGCGCGCGGCGCGACTCGCGCCGGCGCACCGCCTGGCGGCCATCGGCCCCGACGGGCGCCAGGCGGTAGCCGGCACCGCGCACGGCCTCGAACCAGCGCGAGGGCGTCGTGGCCTGCGGTGACCACAGCACGCGCGCGCGCCGGCCGCCGGACTGCACCGCGGCGGCGCTGACACCGGGGACGGCGCACAGCGCGTCTTCGACCGTGAGCGCACAGGTGGCGCAGTGCATGCCCTCGACCGCGACCCACGACTCCCAACGGGGATCGTCGCCGCCCAGCGGGCGGCCGAAGGCCGGCCACTCGGCCGGGTCGTCGATGCCCGCAGGCAGCGCCTCCTGCGCAGGTACGGCCGCAGACAGTCCCGCGGCGGCCAGCAGCGGGGCAGGAGGTTCGAGCACAGCGTCCACCATGGTGTGCGCATGGTGCGGCGGCCGTGCCGGCGCCACCTTGATCGACGTCAAGGGCCGCGGCAGCGGCGGCACCTAAGCTGGCGCCCATCCCCTTCAACGGAGTTCCCGCCATGTACCAGCGCATCCTCGTTCCCACCGATGCCTCCCCGCTGTCGAAGAAGGCCGTGACGCACGCGCTGGCCCTGGCCGCCGAGCAAGGCGCCGAGCTGGTGGTGCTGAACGTGATGCCGCGCTACCCCACGAGCTATCTCGAGGGCGCGATGGTCTTCGAG
The DNA here is from genome assembly GCA_018241185.1 of Pseudomonadota bacterium. GTDB lineage: Bacteria > Pseudomonadota > Gammaproteobacteria > Burkholderiales > Burkholderiaceae_C > Xenophilus. The sequence continues at coordinate 1,495 of JAFEEH010000008.1, forward strand.
GCCGAAGACGTGGCGCGGGTCGAGAAGCAGTGGGCCGAACAGGCGCGCACGCTCGTGAACCGCGTCGCAGAACAGGCACAGGCGCGCGGCGTCCAGGCGCGGGCCGTGGTGGTGAAGTCCGACCTGGTGGCGGAATCCATCGTGTCGGCGGCCACCAAGCACAAGGCCGACCTGATCGTGATGGCGTCGCACGGGCGCAAGGGCCTCAAGCGGGTGCTGATGGGCAGCGAGACGCTCAACGTGCTCACGCACTCCGATGTTCCGGTGCTGGTCCTGCGCTGAAAATTCTTCAAAAGAAAAAGTGCCGGAACGCCCGCCGGATGGGCGCCAACAGCTATCGAAACCATAGCAATCGCAGCCAGGTCACCTTGCCCACACTGCCGGCCTGCCCTACAAGGCCGATGGGCCTGCTGCCCTTTCGGGGCTCGCGTCCCTTTCAAAACCAAGGAGTCAAATCATGAAGATCGTCGTCGCCGTGGACGGCAGCGCATTCACCCGCAAGGCCATCGACTACATCGCGGTCAACCGCCGCATGTTCGTGGAGGGCAACGAACTGCTGATGGTGCACGTGTGCACGGGCATCCCGCCCCACGTGACCCGGCACATCGGCAAGGACGTGCTGCAGGGCTACTACGCCGAAGAAGGCGCCAAGGTGATCGAGCCGGTGAAGGCGCAGCTCGCGGCGCACGACATCGGGGCCTACAGCATCGAGTTGCGGCACGGCTACGCGCCGGAGGAGATTCTGCGCGCCGCCAACGCCGCGCAGGCCGGGCTGATCGTGATGGGCACGCACGGCCATGGCATCTTCGGCCGCGCGCTGATGGGATCGGTGGCGACCAAGGTGATCGCCGAGGCGGACATCAGCGTGTTGCTGGTCCAGTGAGGGTGATGGCCGCCTCGTCGGCGGCCTCGCTTTCCAAGGGGCGGCTGTGCGCTTCCAGCACCGCATTGGAGCGTGAGAGGCTGTCTTCCATGCGCACGTTCAGATAGCGCCACCCACGCGAATAGGGCATGGCGACCGCCATCCATACGATGCCCACAGCGCAGAACAGCATGACCGTCATATCCCAATCCATCGCGGCAATCCCTGATACTTTTGTGCACAAATTTTAGTCAGCACGCGGGCGCGCAGCCCGCGTGCCGACCGTTCTCCAGGGCACAACCGTGATCAATGTCCCGCGAACAGCGCCTTGTATTGCTCGCGCAGCAGGGCCTTCTGCACCTTGCCCATGGTGTTGCGCGGGAGTTCGGGCACCACGAAGCAGCGCTTGGGGATCTTGAAGTTGGCGAGCCTGGCCTTGAGCTCGGCCACGATGCCGTCCGCATCCAGGCCGGCACCGGGCTTGGCGATGACGATCGCCACGCCCACTTCGCCGAAGTCCGCATGCGGCACACCGACCACCGCGCTCTCGGCCACGCCGGGCATCTCGTTGATGTAGCCCTCGATCTCGGCCGGATAGACGTTGTAGCCGCCGCTGATGATCAGGTCCTTGCTGCGGCCCACGATGGTGACGTAGCCCAGGCCGTCGACCTTGCCCACGTCGCCGGTCTTGAAGTAGCCGTCGGCGGTGAACTCCTCTTTGGTCTTCTCCGGCATGCGCCAGTAGCCGGCGAAGACGTTGGGACCGCTGACCTCGATGTTGCCGATCTCGTCGGTGCCGCATTCACGCGCCTCGCCCTTGTCGTCGTAGGCGCGCACGCGCAGGCTCACCCCCGGCAGCGGGAAACCCACGGTGCCGCCGCGCCGCGCGCCCTGCACCGAGGTGTAGGGGTTGGAGGTGAGCATGATCGTCTCGCTCATGCCGTAGCGCTCGAGGATGGTATGGCCCGTGCGCTCCTGCCATTCGTTGAAGGTCTCGATCAGCAGCGGCGCCGAACCGGCGATGAACAGGCGCATGTCCTCGCACTGCTTCTTGCCCAGCGCCGGCTCGGCAAGCATGCGGACGTAGAGCGTTGGCACGCCCATGAACACGGTCGCGTCGGGCAGTCGGGCCACCACGCGCTTGGGATCGAACCTGGAGAACCAGATCATCTTGCTGCCGTTGAGCAGCGCGCCGTGGATGGCGACGAAGAGGCCATGCACGTGGAAGATGGGCAGCGCATGCAGCAGCACGTCGCCCTGCGTCCAGCCCCAGTAGTCCTTGAGCACCTCGGCGTTGGAGCGCAGGTTGCGGTGCGTGAGCATCGCGCCCTTGCTGCGGCCGGTGGTGCCGCTGGTGTACAGGATGGCGGCCAGGTCGTCGTCCTGCCGCGCGGCGACCGCGTGCTCGTCGCTGCACTGCGCGGCCAGTTCCAGCAGGGTGCCGGTGCGGTCGTCGTCGAGCGTGAAGACGTGCACCGGGCCGCCCTTCCTGCCCATCTTTTTCTGCAGCTTCTGCGCGATCGGACCGATCCACGGCGCGTTGCGGCTCGAACACACCACGACCGAAGGCTCGGCGTTGTCCAGGAAGTACTCGATCTCGGCGCTCTGGTAGGCGGTGTTGAGCGGCAGGAACACGTAGCCGGCGCGCAGGGTCGCCAGGTACAGCATCATGGCCTCGACCGACTTCTCGACCTGCACCGCGATGCGCGCGCCGGCCTTGAGCTTGAGCGCCTCGAACAGGTTGGCGATCATCGCGCTCGCCCGGTCGAGGTCGCGCCACGAATAGGCCAGGCCCTCGTCCGTCTCCACGGCGATGGCGTCGAGGTCGTGCGGGAAGGCGGCGCGCAGGTGGGCGAACAGGTTGGCGTTCTGGGTCGGGCTCATGGCGGTGGAAGAAGGACGAATGAGAAAAGGTCGAAATCAGAAATTCGGGCGGCGCTTGGACAGGAAGGCGCCGATGCCCTCCCGGTGCTCGGCCGAATCGGCATAACGGTACGCGCCGGGCAACAGCCTTGCTATCGGATCGATAGCGCCTTGCGCAGCATCCGCGGGCACCAGCGCCCGATTCAATGCAAGAAATCTGGCCTTGTTCAGCCGCGCAGCCTGGGGTGCGAGTGTGGCGATGCGGCGCGCATGCTGCAAGCACGCATCGGCCACGGTGTCGTCGGGAAGCACATGCAGCAAGAAGCCCGCGTCGTACAGCCGCTGGGCATCGTGCACACCGGCGGCGAGCAACATGTCGCGCGCCAGCACGTCGCCGACCGCGCCGCGTACCAGGGCCGCCTCGCGCGGCGCCATCGGAAAGCCCAGCTTGGCGATCGGCGCGCCGAACTTCGCCCCGGCACCGGCCAGGCGGATGTCGCAGCAGCTGGCAATCTCCAGCCCCGCCCCCATGCAGGTGCCCTCGATCTGCGCGACCAGCGGCACCGGGCAGGCGAGCAGCGCCGCCAGCGCGCCCCAGACTTCGTCCTCGTGGAAGGCGCGCAGGCGCACTTCGTCGTAGCGGAAGTCCGGGTACTCCGAGATGTCGCCGCCGGCGCAGAAAGCACCGCCCTCCCCCCGCACGACCACGCAGCGCAGTGACGCGTCGGCCGACAGCGCCTCGGCCGCGGACCGCAGTTCGCGCCACATCGCCCGGGTCATGGCGTTCAACCGGCCCGGATTACGGAGTGTGAGCGTGACGACCGCGGCGTGGCGGTGCAGGAGGACGGCGGACGCATCGTTCATGGTGCGCATTCTGTCCATAAACGTAGGGGCGTCATCTCAGGGCACCCGCGGAACTGGCTTTGCCAGGCCGCTGGGTGCGCCCCCTTCGCGCAGCGGAAGGGGGAGCCGCGAAGCGGCATGGGGGTTGTCACTCCAGTTTTGCGCCCGAGGCCTTGACCACCGCCGCCCACCGCTTGACTTCGCTGCTCACGAACTGGCCGTAGGGCGCACCCGCCAGGTTCGGGATCTCCGAACCGTTCTGCGCCCAGATGGTCTTGAGCTCATCGGTGGCCAGGGACTTGCGCATGTCGTCGGTGATGCGTGCCACAGTGTCGGTCGGCGTGCCCTTGGGCGCCCACAGCCCGTACCAGGTGGTCACGGTGTAGTCCGGCAGCCCCACCTCGGCGGCGCAGGGCACGTCGGGAAACGCGGGGTTGCGCTTGGCACCGGCCACCATCAACGCCTTGATGCGGCCGGCCTTGATGTGCTGCGCCGACGAGCCCAGGCCGTCGAAGCCGCAGTCCACGTTGCCGGCGATCAGGTCCTGCAGCATCGGGCCCGCGCCTCGGTACGGGATGTGGGTGATGAAAGTGCCGGTCTGCAGCTTGAACAACTCGCCCGCCAGGTGGTGCGAGGTGCCCGCGCCGGCCGAGGCGTAATTGAGCTTGCCGGGATTCTTCTTCGCGTAGGCGATGAATTCCTGGATGGTCGGCTGCGTCACGCGGCGCGGGTTGACCACCACCACCTGTGGCACGTTGGCCAGCAGCATGATGGGCACGAAATCCTTCTCGATGTCGTAGTCCAGCTTGGGGTAGATCGACGGCGCGATCGCATGGTGCACCGCGCCCATGAACAGCATGTAGCCGTCGGGCGCGCCCTTGGCCGCGATGCTCGCCCCCACGGTGCCGCCGGCGCCCCCGCGGTTGTCGATCACCAGGGTCTGGCCCACCACCTTGCCGAACTGCGCCGAGAGCGGCCTCGCGAAGGCGTCGGTGCCTCCGCCGGCCGGAAAGGGCACGACCATCGTCACCGGCTTGGTTGGCCAGCCGCTGCCCTGGGCCTGCACGCCGCCCACCGCCAGCGCCGCACCCGCGGCGGCCAGGCGCAAGACGTCGCGCCGCTGAAACTGTTCTGCCATCTGTTGTCTCCAGTTGTGATGAAAAACGCAGGACCGCCCCGGCCTCTTGTCTCGCCCGGGTGTGCGGTCCGGGCCGGACGGCCCTCGGAGCTCCCTCTTCGATGCGCCGGGGCCGTCGGCGTCTTCGTTCTAGTGCGGCCAGCTTGGGATCAGATCTTGAGGAACAGGTCCTCGATGTCGCCCGACACCGGCACCTTGCCCTGCGCGAGCTGTGCACGGTGCTTGTCGAGGCGCTTGAGATCGTAAAGATAGTTCACCATCAGGCCCCAGGACTGCTTCATGCCCTTGGCCGAGGGGTCCGCTGCCCAGTCCAGACGTTCGACGCGCGCGCCGTTGCCCAGGTGGAAGCGCGCGACGGCATCGAGCGGCTTGTCGTCCTTGAGTCCGCGCCCCAGGTACTCGGCCGCGCACTGCAGCAGGGCCTGCCGCAGCGGCGACTTGGGGCCCAGCGCGAGCGCGTCGTCCAGCGCGGGCAGGAAGCGCTCGGCCGTGGGCGGCATCGAGCCCAGCAGCCGGCCCAGCGCCTCGGCCTGCTTCTCGGGCAGGCGCGCCAGCAGGCCGGTAGCGTTCTGGCCCAACCACTGCCGCAGGCCGGGGATCGGCGACAGGGTCGCGAAGGTCTTGAGCCTGGGGAACTCGGCGCGCAAGGTCTCCACCACGCGCTTGATCAGCGAATCGCCAAAGCTCACGCCGCGCAGGCCCGTCTGCGTGTTGCTGATCGAATAGAAGATCGCCGTGCTGGCCTTCTCCACGCCGGGCAGCGCCGATTCGTCCAGCAGCGGCGTGATGCTGTCGCTGATGGCGTCGGTCAGCGCGACCTCCACGAAGATCAGCGGCACGCCCGGCATGCGCGGGTGGAAGAAGCCGTAGCAGCGGCGGTCCTTCTCGTCGAGCCGGTTCTTCACGTCGGACCAGCTCTTGATGTCGTGCACCGCCTCGTACCGGATCAGCTTCTCGATCAGCGAAGCGGGTGAATCCCAGCTGATGCGCTGCAGCTCGAGGAAGGCGACGTCGAACCAGGTCGAGAACAGTTGCTCCAGTTCCGCATCGAGCGCGAGCAGCCGACGGTCCCTCTTCAGCTCGGGCAGCAGTTCCGCGCGCAGGTCGACGAGGAAACCCAGCCCGTCCGCATCCACGGCAAAACGCTGCAGAAGACGGGCGCGCGGCGACACCAGCGCAC
>JAFEEH010000090.1 GCA_018241185.1 Pseudomonadota bacterium
ACCGGACGCGCCCGCGCCATGCCGGCCGAACGCGCGCCCGGTCCAGGCCGGTGGTGCCGGTGTGCGGGCGCAGGCGCCATTCGCGGCGCCGTGCAGTGACGAAAGCGCGTCGATTCCAGGCGAGCACATCTGTCGTGCCGCACGACAGTCAGCGCGAGCCTGAGCCGGAGAACGCACACCGGCGCCGCCGGCCGGGTTCAGACCCACAGCGCTCGTACCGACCCACCGACCAGCCGACCAGCCGAAGAGCCGAAGAGCCGAAGAAGCCCGGACGATCCGACCGACAGCCCAAAAAGTTCAAAGTGCAATCACCCGCCAGCGCAAGCCAGCCGGGCGTCACAGCCAAACTCGTCACAAACGTGACGATCTATTCGAGCAAGAAGTCGCGACTCAGATCTCGACCTTCGACCCCAGCTCCACCACCGCATTCGTCGGCAGCCCCAGGAAGTTCGCTGCCCCGCTCGCGTTGTGGTGCATCTGCGCGAACAGCTTCTCGCGCCACGGCGCCATGCCGCTCCCGAGCGTCGGCGTGACGACGTCGCGCGAGAGGAAATAGCTGGTCGTCATCGGCTCCAGCTGGCAGCCGCGCAGCTTGGCATGCTCCAGCGCGCGCGGCAGGTCGATGTCGTTCTTGAAACCGTAGTGCACGATGATCTGCCAGCAGTGGTGGCCCAGCGGCTCCATCTCGATGCGCTTGTTCATCGGGATCCACGGGACCTCGTGGCTGCGCACCGTGACGAACAGGTTCTGCTCGTGCAGCACCTTGTTGTGCTTGAGGTTGTGCAGCAGCGCGTTGGGCACCACGCCCGGCTCGGCCGTGAGGAACACCGCCGTGCCCTCCACCCGCACCGGCGGGCTCACGAACACCGAATCGAGGAAATCGCGCAGGTCGATCGCCTCGGCGCGCTGCACCTCGCCCATCAGGCGCCGGCCTTCCTTCCAAGTCAGCATCATCATGAAGATGGCGCCGCCGATCAGCAGCGGGAACCAGCCGCCCTCGGGCAGCTTGAGCAGGTTCGACGCGAAGAAGGCGAAGTCGACGACAAAGAACAGCGAGGTCGACGCAATGCACACCGCCAGCGGCAACTTCCACGCGTAGCGGATCACGAAGAAGGTCAGCACCGTGGTGATCAGCATGTCCGTCGTCACCGCGATGCCGTAGGCCGCCGCCAGGCTGCTGGAGCTGCGGAACATCACCACCGCCAGCACGATGGCCACGAACAGCCCCCAGTTCACGAACGGGATGTAGATCTGCCCGGCCGTCTTCACGCTCGTGTGCTCGATGTTCAGGCGCGGCAGGTAGCCCAGCTGGATGACCTGGCGCGTCACGCTGAAGGCGCCCGTGATGAGGGCCTGCGACGCGATCACCGTGGCGGCCGTCGCCAGCAGCACCAGCGGGATCAGCGCCCACTCCGGCGCCATCATGAAGAAGGGGTTCTTCACCGCCGCCGGGTTCTCCAGCAGCAGCGCGCCCTGGCCGAAGTAGTTGAGGATCAGCGCCGGCATCACGACCGAGAACCACGCGATGCGGATCGGCCCCTTGCCGAAGTGACCCATGTCGGCGTACAGCGCCTCGGCGCCGGTCACGCACAGCACCGTGGCGCCCAGGATGATGAAGCTGGTGCCCGGGTTGTCCCAGATGAACTTGAGCGCGTAGTGCGGGCTGATGGCCTTGAGGATTTCCGGGTGCGTGAGCACCTGGTGCACGCCCAGCACAGCGATGGCGACGAACCAGGCCAGCGTGATCGGCCCGAAGAAGCGGCCGATGCCCGCGGTGCCGCGCTTCTGCACGGCGAACAGGCCGAACAGCACCACCAGCGTGATCGGGATGACGTAATGGCGGAACTGCGGCGACACCACCTCCAGGCCCTCGACCGCCGACAGCACCGAGATGGCCGGGGTGATGACGCCGTCGCCGTAGAAGAGCGAGGTGCCGAAGATGCCCACCACCAGCAGCACGTTGCGCAGGCGCGGCCGGTCGTGGACCGCGCGCGAGGCCAGCGCCAGCATGGCGACCAGGCCGCCCTCACCCTCGTTGTCGGCCCGCAACACGAGCACCACGTACTTGATGGACACGATCACCGTCAGCGTCCACACGAACATCGACAGGATGCCGTAGACGTTCTCGACCGTGAAAGGAACGTGGCCGTGGCCGAAGACTTCCTTGACGGCATACAGCACGCTGGTGCCGATGTCGCCGTAGACGACGCCGATGGCGCCGAGGATCAGTGCCGGCAGGGGCGATTTGGGGACAGACACGAGGTCGGGGAACAGGCAAAGCCGCGTGCTGCATCGCACGCGCGGTCACGGGGCCGCGCCGGCCGCCGTTCACCCTCCGCCCTTGGATTTCCGTTGCTGTGGGGGTCGCTATTGTGCGCCCGCAGCATGGCGCCGCAAGGCTTGACGCCCGCCGGCGGCCGCGCTACCAGCGCCGCTTATTCGTAGACCTCGGCCTCGGGATTCGTGGCTTCCAGCTCGTACGAGGCGGCCACCATGGCGAGCCGGCCGATCACGCCGTACATGTAGAAGCGGTTGGGCGCGCTGGCGCCCAGCTTGGCGCCCGGCTGCGGCAGGTGCGCGCTTTCCGAGAAGGCCAGGGGCACGAAGCTCGCGCCGGGCATGGCCAGGTTCTCGTCGGTCCCGCGGTCGGGGTGCACGCGGTAGAAGCCGCCCACCACGTAGCGGTCCATCATGTAGACCACCGGCTCGGCCACGCCGTCGTGCACGCGCTCGTGCGTCAGCACGCCTTCCTGCACCACCACGTCGGTGCTTCCCACGGCCAGTCCCTCGGCCACGGGGGCCTTGTCGGTGCCCTTCTTCTGGCGCGTGCGGGCGACCAGCGGCTCGATCTCCTTGGCGTCGCGCACCGTGGTGATCGACAGGCCGGAGGCGCCGTTGTCGGCCTTCACGATCACGAAAGGCTTCTCGTTGATGCCGTATTCCTTGTACTTGCGCCGCACCTTGGCCAGCACCGCATCGACCTGGGCCGTGAGCGCATCGGTGTTCTCGGCACGGGCGAAGTCCACGTCCTCGACCTTGCCCCAGATGGGCTGGATCAGCCAGGGGTCGATGCCCAGCAGCTTGCCGAAGCGCTTGGAGACCTCTTCGTAGCTGTGGAAATGGTTGCTCTTGCGCCGCACCGACCAGCCCGCATGCAGCGGCGGCAGCAGGTACTGCTCGTGCAGGTCTTCCAGGATGCCGGGCGTGCCGGCGGCCAGGTCGTTGTTGAGCAGGATGGTGCAGGGGTCGAAATTCTTCAGGCCCAGGCGGCGCTTGCTGCGCACCACCGGCTCCAGGCACACGGTGTCGCCGTTGGGCAGTTCGACCTTCTTGGGCGACTTGATCGCCGGATCGATGGATCCGATCTTCACGTTGAGCCCCGCCATCTGGAAGATGCGCGTGAGTTGGGCGACGTTGGCGAGGTAAAACGTGCTTTTGGACTGGTTTTCCGGAATGATGAGCAGGTTGCGCGCTTCCGGGCAGATCTTCTCGACCGCCGCCTGCGCGGCCTGGACGGCCAGCGGCAGCATCTCGGGCGTCAGGAAATTCCAGCCGCGCGGGAAGAAGTTCGTGTCCACCGGCGCCAGCTTGAAGCCCGCATTGCGCACGTCCACCGAGGTGTAGAAGGGGGGCGTGTGCTCCATCCATTCGAGGCGGAACCAGCGCTCGATGGCCGGCATGCCGTCGAGCACACGCTGCTCGAGTTCGTTGATCGGGCCGGTCAGGGCGGTGACGAGATGGGGGACCATGCGAACGGCCTTCTGGTGACGGGGCTGCGGACGGAACCGCGGATTGTAGGAACTGGGGGCGGCCGGCAGGATTGCAACCCGGCGACTGGGGTGCCGGCGGCGCTCAATGCCGCCAGAACGAGGGGGTGAGAAGGGCCAGCAGGCTGAGGATCTCGAGCCGCCCCAGCACCATCGCCACGGAGCAGACCCAGACCTGGAACTCGGTCAGCACGCCGTAGTGTGCTGCGGGCCCGACGCTGCCCAGGCCCGGGCCCATGCAGTTGACGCTGGCGACCACGGCACTGAAGCCCGTCACCGGATCGAGCCCCGACAGCACCATGGCCATGCCCAGCACGACGATGGTGGCGCCGTACACGAGCATGAAGGCCAGCACGGCAAAAATCTCGCGGTGGTCCACCACCGTGCGCCCGAGCGTCACCGGTTGCACCGCACGCGGGTGGGCCAGGCGCGTCATCTCGCGCCGCGCCTGCTTCAGCAGGATCAGCACCCGCACCATCTTGATGCCGCAGCCGGCCGAGCCCGCGCTGGTGGCCACGCCCGACAGCAGGAGCATGAACAGGGGCGCGAAGGCAGGCCAGAGCAGGAAGTCCTGCGAGGCGTAGCCGGTGGTGCTGGCGATGGAAATGGTGTTGAACAGGCCGTGACGCAGCGCGTCGGCCGGCGCGTGGCCGCCCTGCATGAGCAGCACCAGCGAGACGAGCAGCCCGCCGCCCAGCAAGGTCGCCATCGTCGCGCGCCACTCCACGTCGCGCCAGCACAGCCCGAGGCTGCGCTTGCGCAACGCGACGAAGTACAGCGCGAAGCTGCCGCTGCCGAGCACCATGAAGACCATGGCGATGGCCTCCAGCAGCGGCGAGTCGAAGTACGCGAAGCTCGCGTCGTGCGATGACAGCCCCCCCAGGCTGACGGTCGAGAACATGTGCATCAGCGCGTCCATCAGGCCCATGCCGCCGGCCCAGTAGGCCAGGAAGCAGGCCAGCGACAGCGCGATGTAGATGCCCCACAGCCCCTTGGCCGTTTGCGTGATGCGCGGCGTGAGGCGGTTGTCCTTGATCGGGCCGGCCACCTCGGCGCGAAACATCTGGCTGCCGCCCATGCCGAACATCGGCAGCACGGCCACCGCCAGCACCAGAATGCCCATGCCGCCCATCCATTGCAGGAAGGTGCGCCAGACGTTGATCGACAGCGGCAGCGAATCGAGCCCCTGCATCACCGTGGCGCCCGAGGTGGTGAGGCCCGAGACCGCCTCGAAGTAGGCGTGGGAGAACGCGAGTTCGCGGCCGATGGCGCTGCACACCATCATGAGCGGCACGCAGGCCACCAGGGGCAACAGCACCCAGGTGGCGGAGACCAGGATCACGCCATGGCGCGAGCGCAATTCGCCGCGGTAGGCATGCAACCCCGCCCACAGCCAGGCGCCGCCCGCGAAAGCGGCGCACGCGCAGCCCAGCCACAGTCCCAGGAGGCCGTCGCCCTGCACCCACGACACGCCGGCAGGCACCAGCAGCGCGAGCGAGAACAGCGTCGTCAGCACGCCCAGCAGGCGCAGCACGGGCAGCAGATCGGACATCGGGTGTGTGCGGCCCTTGGGGTTCTTCAGAAGAAGGTGGCGCTCACGCGGAACAGCTTCTCCACCTCGCGCACCAGCCGCTTGCGCGGCATGAAGATGACGACGTGGTCGCCGCTCTCGATCACCGTGGCGGGGCCGGGGACGATGACCTCGGGTTCGGGTGCGTCGACGGCTTCGCCGGCCGCATCGTGCTCGGCATCGGGATCGGGCAGGCCGCGCAGCACGAGGCCGAAATGCGCCTCCTTCGGCAGCTTGATGTCACCCACCCGCCTGCCGACCACGCGCGAGGTACGCGCGTCGCCACGGGCGACGATCTCCATCGCCTCGGCCACGCCGCGGCGCAGGCTGTGCACCACCTGCACGTCGCCGCGCCGCACGAAGGCCAGCAGCTCGCCCAGCAGCGTCTGCGAGGGCGTGAGCGCGATGTCGATCTGCGTGCCGTGGATCAGGTCGGCGTAGCTGCGGCGGTTGATGAGCGCCAGCACGCGGCGCGCGCCCATGCGCTTGGCCAGCAGGGCGCCCATGATGTTGTCTTCGTCGTCGTTGGTGAGCGCGAGGAAGAAATCCGTCTCGCCCACGCTCTCGTCGCCCATCAGCTCCTCGTCGGTAGCGTCGCCCTGCAGCACCATGACCGAGGACGGCAGCTGCGCGGCCAGCACCACGCAGCGCTCGGGGCTGCGTTCGATGAGCTTGATCTGCAGGCCAGGAAAGGTCTCGTGCAGCTGCTGGGCCAGGCGCAGGCCCACGCGGCCGCCGCCGGCGATGGTGACGCGCTGCACGGTGCGCGGCGTGTTGGCGTCGCGCCGGTGCAGCGCGGCCAGCGCCGTGCGCAGGTTCCTGCGTGCCGCCAGCACGAAGACCTCGTCGCCCGGTTCGATCACGCTGCGGTGTGACGCCGGGATGAAGCGGTCGGGCCCGTCGTCCTGGCGACGGTACAGCGCCACGATGCGCGTGCCCTCGGCCGGCGCGTGCACGCCCAGTTCGTCGACATGGCAACCCACCAGTGGCGCGCCGGCCACTGCGCGCACCGACACCAGGCTGGCCAGCCCGCCGGCGAACTCGTGCACCTGCATCGCCTCGGGGTAGTCGATCAGCCGCACGATGTAGCGGGTGAGCGAGTCCTCGGGGCAGATCACGCGGTCGACCGCGAAGCCTTCGCGGCCCAGCAGCACCGATTCGCCACGGAAGGCCTCGGAGCGCACGCGTGCGATGCGGGTCGGGATGTTGAACAGCTGCTGCGCGATCTTGCAGGCGACCAGGTTGGTCTCGTCCTGCGCGGCGCAGGCGATCAGCATGTCGGTGTCGCGCGCACCGGCTTCCTCGAGCAGGGCGGGCTCGATGCCGTTGCCCACCACGCCGCGCAACTCGAGCCGGCTCTCCAGGTCGCGCAGCCGCTGCGCGTCCTGGTCGATGACCGTGATGTCGTTCTGCTCCGAGACCAGCGTGGCCGCGACGCTCTCGCCGATGCGGCCGGCCCCGAGGATGATGATGCGCACGCGCCTGCCTTCGCCCCGCGCGCCGCTCAGGTCCGGATCTCGCCCTGCCCCAGCACCACGTACTTGAGCGAGGTCAGCCCCTCGATGCCGACCGGCCCGCGCGCGTGGAACTTGTCGGTGCTGATGCCGATCTCGGCGCCCAACCCGAACTCGAAGCCGTCGGCGAAGCGGGTGCTCGCATTCACCATCACGCTGGCCGAATCGACTTCGCGCAGGAAGCGCTGGGCGTTCACGTGGTCGCGCGTGAGGATGGCGTCGGTGTGGTGGCTCGAGTAGCGGTTGATGTGCGCGATCGCCTCGTCCACGCCCTCGACCACCTTGATGCTGATGACCGCAGCCAGGTACTCCTCGTACCAGTCCTGCTCGGTGGCCGGCACGACGCCGGCCACGCCGGCCAGCAGCGCCGCGGCTTCGGCGTCGCAGCGCATCTCGACGCCCTTGGCCGCGAACACCGCGCCGATGCGCGGCAGGAACTGCGGCGCAACCGCGCGCGCCACCAGCAGGCCTTCGGCCGCGTTGCAGGGGCTGTACTTCTGCGTCTTGGCGTTGTCGACCACCGTGACGGCCATGTCCAGCTCGGCGGTGGCGTCGACGAACACATGGCAGTTGCCATCCAGGTGCTTGATGACCGGCACCTTCGCGTCGCGGCTGATGCGCTCGATCAGGCCCTTGCCGCCGCGCGGGATGATGACGTCGACGAACTCGGGCATGGCGATGAGCTGGCCCACGGCTTCGCGGTCGGTGGTCTGCACCAGCTGCACCGCATCCTCGGGCAGGCCCGCTTCGGCCAGCGCGGCGCGCACCAGCGCGGCCAGCGCCTTGTTCGACTCGATGGCCTCCGAACCGCCACGCAGGATGGCGGCGTTGCCGCTCTTGATGGCGAGGCTCGCCGCCTCGATGGTCACGTTGGGCCGGCTCTCGTAGATCATGCCGAATACGCCGATCGGCACGCGCATCTGGCCCACGCGGATGCCGCTGGGCTGCTGCTTCATGCCGATGATCTCGCCGATCACGTCGGGCATGGCGGCCAGTTGCTCGCAGCCCTGGGCCACCGTCTCGATGACCTTGGGCGTGAGCTTGAGCCGGTCCACCATCGGCGCCGCCAGGCCGGCCGCGGTGGCGCGCGCCAGATCCTGGGCATTGGCCTCGGCCAGCGGGGTGCCGGCGTCGCGCAGGCGCCGGGCCAGGGCCTTGAGCGCTCTCATTTTGGTAGCTGCATCCGCCCGTGCCATATGGGCTGCGGCCGTTTTGGCCTGCAGGCCAAGGGTTTGCATTTGTTCGGCGACGTTGAAGGCGTTCATCCGGGGCATTTTCCCACGGCGTCAGGAAACGCGGGATCGGGCAGCCGAACGCAGAGGACGCGAAGGTTCTGCAAAGGGCGCAGAAGGAATACCGAATCCGATTTCTTCCTTTTGCGTCTTCTGCGCAATCTCTGCGCCCTCTGCGTTCAGCTGCCCGAATTCAGCGCACCGCGCAGGCGCGGCACAGCATCAGCGCCAGCCGCTGCAGCGACTGCCAGCCGCTGGCCGGCCAGTCGGGCTGCTTCAGGCCCTTGACGATGCCGTCGACGGTGTGGGCGGCGCGCAGCAGGCGCGTCAGCAGGCGGGCATCGAGGCGCGGCAGCACGCGCTCGAAGGCGCGCTCGCGCGGACCCCAGATGCGGTTCTCGCGCAGCGCCAGGGGCAGCGGCCGGCCTGCGTCCATCGCGTCCTTCACGCGCTTCAAGGCGCGGATGTCCTCGGCCAGCGTGTAGTGCACCAGCACCTCGGCCTCGCCCTCGGCCTGCAGGCCCTCGAGCATGCGGGCCACGCGCGGCGCGTTGCCGGCCAGCACGGCTTCGGAGAGCTTGAACACGTCGTAGCGCGCCACGTTGTTGACGGCCGCCTCGACCTGCTCCCAGCCCAGTTCGCCGGGCGGGTGCAGCAAGGCCAGCTTCTGAATCTCCTGGTGCGCGGCGAGCAGGTTGCCCTCGACGCGGTCGGCGAAGAACTGCAGCGTGCGCTGGCCCTCCTCGCCGGCCTTCACGCGCTGGCCCTGCTGCGCCAGGCGCTGCGCGATCCACTGCGGCAGGGCGGCGCGCTCGACGGGGTCGACCTGGATCGTGACGCCATGTCCCTCCAGCGCGGCGAACCAGGCGCCGCTTTTGGTCATCTTGTCCAGCCGTGGCAGGAAGACCAGCGTGAGCGTGCTGTCGTTGCCGTCGGCCGCCTCGGCGATCTGCTGCAGCGCGACGCTGCCGTCCTTGCCGGGCTTGCCCGAGGGGATGCGGATCTCGACGATCTGCCGGTCGGCGAAAAGGCTCAGCGAACCGCCGGCGGCGAGCACCGCGCTCCAGTCGAAGTGCGCGCCGGCCACGGTGTGGCTGCTGCGCTCGGTGTAGCCGGCCGCACGGGCGGCGGCGCGGATGGCGTCCGCCGCCTCCTGTGCCAGCAGCGGCTCGTCGCCGTGCACGGTGTAGAGCGAGCGCAGGCCCTTGCCCAGGTGGGCACCGAGCTGCGCGGCGGCCAGTTGCATGCGCGAGAGGGGCTCAGAGTGCTTTGACGGACCCGATGCGGCGCACGATCTGGTGGCCGATGTCGGAGGTCATGTCGCGGTAGAGCAGGTTCTGCTCGTTCTCCTTGGCCAGCGCCGCGGTCTCGTTGTAGCTGATGTCCCGCGACTGCGTGACCGTCGTGGGTGCGATCAGCTCCTTGCCGCCCGCGGTGCGCAGGCGAAAGCGCACGGCCAGCGAGAGCGTCAGTTCGCGGATGGTGCCGCCCGAGGTGCTGGCCGCAATGGCCGTGCCGCGGTCCTGCGCGAGGATCTCGCACACCACCTGGGCGTCGTCGGGCTTGGCCGAGGCGTCGAGCACCTGCAGGCCCTGGCCCTTGAGGTCGCGCCGCACCTGCGCGGCCAGCGGATTGCCGCCGGTCACGGCAATGGTCTTGAACGGATAGTCCGGCGCGCGTCGCAGTTCGAAGCCGCAGCCGGCCAGCAGCAGGGCCGGGGCGGCCAGCAGCAGGACGCGGCGCGGAAGGCGGGGAGAAGAGGCCATGCGCGGGCTCCGGTTCAGATGACGATGTTGACGAGGCGCCCCGGCACCACGATCACACGCTTGGGCTTGGCGCCCTCGGCATGCTTCACGAAGTCCTCGCACGCAATGGCGGGCTGCTCGATCGCCGCCTTGTCCGCACCCGCCGGCACGCGCAGCGAGCCGCGCAGCTTGCCGTTGACCTGGAGCATGAGCTCGATCTCGTCCTGCTCCAGCGCCGCCGGGTCGACCTGCGGCCAGGGCGCGTCGAGCAGCTCGCCGCCTTCGGCGGCGTAGCCCAGCGCGTGCCAGAGCTGGTGCGTGAGGTGCGGCGTGGCGGGGTACAGCACGCGCAGCAGGATGCTGAAGCCCTCGCGCGCGGCCAGTGCGTCGCCGGCCGAGCCGTCGGGCTTGAAGCCTTCGAGCGCATTGAGCAGCTTCATCGCGCCCGAGACGACGGTGTTGTACTGCATGCGCTGGTAGTCGTAGTCGACCTGGCGCAGCACGGTGTGCACCTCGTGGCGCAGGGCCTTGGCATTCTTGCCAAAAGCGGCTGCAGCGCCCGTCCCGCCTGCGGGAGCAGCTATGTTTTTCATAGCAACCCCGTAGTTCCAGACGCGTCGCAGGAAGCGGAAGCTGCCCTCCACGGCGGCGTCGTTCCACTCCAGCGTGGCCTCGGGCGGCGCCGTGAACATGGTGTACAGGCGCGCGGTGTCGGCGCCGTACTTCTCGATCAGGTCCTGCGGGTCGACGCCGTTGCGCTCGCTCTTGCCCATCTTGCCCACGCCGCCGTACTCGACCTGGCGGCCGTCGGCGGTGATGCCGCCGACGATTCGGCCCTGCGCGTCGAGTGTGGGCGTGACTTCCAGCGGCGGGTGGTAGTGCTTGCCGCCCTTCTCGTCGCGGTGGAAGTAGATGTGGTTGAGCACCATGCCCTGCGTCAGCAGCTTGGTGAAGGGCTCGTCGATGCTGACCAGGCCCAGGTCGCGCATCACCTTGGTCCAGAAGCGCGCGTACAGCAGGTGCAGGATCGCGTGCTCGATGCCGCCGATGTACTGGTCCATGCCACTGCCGCCAGGTGCATCGCCCTGCGCGCGCATCCAGTAGGCGGCGCCCTCGCCCACCATCGCGGTGTCGAGCTTCGGGTCGCAGTAGCGCATGAAGTACCACGAGCTGTCCACGAAGGTGTCCATCGTGTCGGTCTCGCGGCGCGAGGCCTGGCCGCAGATCGGGCATTCGCAGGCCAGGAAGTCCTCGCGCTTGTTCAGCGGGTTGCCGCTGCCGTCGGGCACGCAGTCGGTGGGCAGCACCACCGGCAGGTCCTTCTCGGGCACGGGTACGGCGCCGTGCTCGGGGCAGTGGATGATGGGGATCGGCGTGCCCCAGTAGCGCTGGCGGCTCACGCCCCAGTCGCGCAGGCGCCAGGTGGTCTTCTTCTCGCCCAGGCCCTTCTGCTGCAGGGCGTGGGCCACGGCGTCGACGGCCTCCTGGTAGCGCATGCCGCTGAAGTTGTCGGAGTTGATGGTGATGCCGCGTTCCTTGTCGGCGTACCAGTCCTGCCAGCGGTGGTAGTCGAAGTGCGGTTCGTCGTCGACCAGCACCACCTGGATGATGTCGATGCCGTACTTGTTGGCGAAGGCGAAGTCGCGCTCGTCGTGCGCCGGCACGCCCATCACCGCGCCGTCGCCGTAGCTCATCAGCACGTAGTTGCCGACCCACACGGGCACCGGCTCGTCGGTGATGGGGTGCGTGACCGTGAGGCCGGTGGGCACGCCCTTCTTCTCCTGCGTGGCCAGCTCGGCCTCGGTCACGCCACCGGACTTGGCCTCTTCGATGAAGGCAGCGACCTTCGGGTCGGTTTTGGCGGCATGCGCAGCCAGCGGATGCTCCGGCGCCACGGCGCAGAAGGTCACGCCCATGATGGTGTCGGCGCGCGTGGTGAAGACGTACATGCGCCCGCCCTGGATCGGCTGGCCGTCCTCACCGCGGATGTCGTGCGTGAAGGCGAAGCGCACGCCTTCGCTCTTGCCGATCCAGTTCTCCTGCATCAGCTTGACGCGCTCGGGCCAGCCGGGCAGCTTGTGCTGGGTGTGCTCGAGCAGCTCGGCGGCGTAGTCGCTGATCTTCAGGTAGTAGCCGGGGATCTCGCGCTTCTCGACCAGCGCGCCGGTGCGCCAGCCGCGGCCGTCGACCACCTGCTCGTTGGCCAGCACGGTCTGGTCGACCGGGTCCCAATTCACGACCTGGGTCTTGCGGTAGGCGATGCCCTTCTCGAGCATCTTCAGGAACAGCCACTGGTTCCACTTGTAGTAGGCCGGGTCGCAGGTGGCGATCTCGCGGCTCCAGTCGATGGCCAGCCCCATGGCCTGGAGCTGGCTGCGCATGTAGTCGATGTTCTCGTAGGTCCACTTCGCCGGCGGCACGCCGTTCTTCAGCGCCGCGTTCTCGGCCGGCAGGCCGAAGGCGTCCCAGCCCATGGGCATCAACACGTTGTAGCCGTTCATGCGCAGGTAGCGCGTGAGCATGTCGTTGATGGTGTAGTTGCGCACATGGCCCATGTGCAGTTTGCCGCTGGGGTAGGGCAGCATGGAGCAGGCGTAGTACTTCTTCCTGCCGGCCTGTTCGGTGACGCGGTAGGCATCGGCGGCCGTCCAGTGGGCCTGGGCGGCGGACTCGACCTCGCTGGGTTGGTAGGTGGGATTCATGGCTGGGAAAACGGGCAGTCCCGGCGCGGCCGGCCGGGGGAAGGCGGATTATCCGCGTTGCGGCGTCGCCCCAGCGCCCGGAAGACTCCGGCAATCCTGGCGACGCCGGGCGGGCCACCGACCTGCGGGCCGACACGGTCCTGCCTGCCCAGCACGAACTCGACGCCTGCAACAGGGCGTTATCTGCCTTGGGCGCCGTCTGGCCAGATTCCATCCAGGAAGGCTTGTCGAGCCTCGATGGCTCGTCGGCGAGCCTCCTCTGCGCCATATTTTCTGACCGAGAACCCTCTGTTGGTCGTGCCGAGCGTCGCCTTCCATTGGATCGGCTCACCATCCGGCCCACGCACGCAACCGACCCCCGAGATGCCAGACTTGTTGTTCGACATTGATCGGCCCTCGATCCGGGTACGCCGAGCCTTCGCTTCGGCAACTGGAAGCGGGGCCCTGGTCACCGGTGCACCCGGAGCCGGCACTGCAGCCGGATGGACGCCCATGTGGCCCTTCATCTGCGTCAGATGCTGCTCCCGCGCAGCGATCGCCCGGGCTTTGGCCCCTTCCTCGCCATACACACTGACGGCAAATCGATTGGTCAAGAACCCTCTATTGCGGATCTTGGTCCGCGCAAACCAAGCCCGTGGCGCCCCGTCCGGCCACAGTTCGCAGCGCACCCCCGGAACTCCGGATGTGTTGGCTTTGGTCAGTTGCCCAGCCCGCTCGGCGAGCGGCATGGGCGCATGCAGGCGCACCTGCTCATCGCGCCACGCTCGAGCGGCCAGCAATGCGGCATTCTTGTCACCCCATTTCGAGAAAGGGAACATTTTCTTGTGCACCTTGCAGCGGCGATACAAGAGCACCTCCCACGCCAAGCCGGTGCCACACAGGCGAATGGCATACATCGACGGGTCGTTGAGCTGGCCTCGAGGCATATGCACAGGTCAAGCCGAAGCGGCTCACATCGACAAGTTGATCCGGGCGCGCTGCAACCGAATCGCTTTGAACCGGCTGCCCTCCCACTTCACCTTTTCACCCCACATGTCACGTCCCTCG
The DNA here is from genome assembly GCA_018241185.1 of Pseudomonadota bacterium. Classification (GTDB taxonomy): domain Bacteria; phylum Pseudomonadota; class Gammaproteobacteria; order Burkholderiales; family Burkholderiaceae_C; genus Xenophilus. The sequence continues at coordinate 13,578 of JAFEEH010000090.1, forward strand.
ATGAACGAGCCATGGCATTCCAACAGTTGGACGGCCGTCCACGCACTGTTGTGCAAGGTCAGTCTCTCCCATTCGCAGGCGGTGAACAGGCAGCCTTGAAGGGTATTGCGGTCCAGCGTGCAGCCGACAAGGAGGCAACTGGTGAAACTGCACCGCGTCATCGCCATCCCCGTCAGGTCGCACCCGGAGAACGTCACCCCTCTGAACTGGCAGTCCGTCCACACCGCCTCACGGAAGGTGGTCGACGCGAAGCTGCTGCCACTGAAGCTGCTTGACGTGAACTGGGCGAGATCGAGGTTCAGCCCCGCATAGGCGTTGGCGTCGCTTTCGCCCGCGAGGCCGGCCGGGGCGCCGCCAACGCCGCGGCGCCAGCGGTCGTGGCTGAGGATGATCTCCCGGGCGCTCATGGAGTCACCGAAAGTCTCGCTGGCCGGATCGATCGGCAGCACCAGCGCCATGAGTACAGAACGCTGCAATGTTCATAGCAACATCTCAGGTGTTCGCACGCGACGACGCATCGGGGTCGAGCAGCGTCCACACGGTGTGGACAACGTAGGTAGACGCCTCGCCACGCAACTTTTGCCATGTATTTTGCGGCGCAGCGAAAACACCCTGGGGCATGACTTGGCCGATGCGGATATGGCGACGTTGCGCCTGGCCGTGATCGATGCATTCCCACTCTCCGGTGGCGGGACAAAGTTCGCCAGTGGCGGCTTTCAGTGAGCCGGCGGGCGCGACCGGACTGCTATCGCTAGTTTTCCTGGGTACCGAAGTGCTCGTCGGCCGTACTCGAATGCTGCTGGTGATTCGCTCCCAGATGGCCAATGCCTCGTCGTCCGTGATGCTCGGCTTGATGGCGCCTGCCTGGTTCTCCTTCACGCCCGAAGACAAGCGGATGTCTGCGCGCGGCTTCAGTTCGTCACCGGGAACGCCTGGATAGTCCAAGACGAAATCGTGATGTGAAAGTGACGCGCCTTCATCCGGCGTGCGCGTCAGCGCTTCGTAGATACCCGTCCACTGGTCGATCTGACGACCATCGGTACGGCGCAGGTACTTGAGCTTGGAGTACGCCAGCGGATTGGCCTTTTCTGCCTGCGCCATTCGGTACTTCAGGCGGCTGTTGTCGCCCGCATTGGGGTTGGCCGGGTTGGTCTGGATGGACAAATGCACATCCGAAAGCTCCTGAAGCCGAAAGCCGATTTGCACCAGGTCGTATTTCGACGGCCCATCGGTCGGATGATCGGACAGAAATGCATGCTCGACACACATGCCCGGCTCAGTGGGAACCTCATTGTCCGCGCGAGGACGCAGGCGACGGGCCATGTCATTCAATTCAGTAATGGTTCCAACCTTGTCGTTGTACACGGGCCGTGCGTCCAACTGGACCAAATCGGCCCCCATCGCAAAGTACGAGTAGATGCGCAAGTCGGAACCACTGAACCCTGAGTACCCCACAACTGTTTTCTGACCTTTCAAGAGCCCATCGACGGTTTCGATGTATTGGTTCAGCTTCTTGGTGAGAGGAAACCGCTCCTCGCTCTTGAGTTCGGCTTCGTACTTGGCGACCATTTGCTGCAATTTGGGCGCCGCGCCTTTAGCGACGACTACGCCGAGCGGAACAGAGGTACGCCCCCAAGCGACTTGCGCCGTCGCCGGCACATCAATCAAGAAGCGTCCAAAACACACCGTCTTGGTCTTCTCGAACACGGTCTGTAGGCGCGGGCTCAATGGGGTCATGTTGGTTGCTTTCCTTGGATCGGACGATGGTTGCGCGCAGGCAGTGATTGCGCACAGCGAGGTCAGCAAGAGCGCGCGACGGACGGGGTTGGTGAGGGCGTGATGCGACATGGTCTTACTGCTGGTTTTTCCACTCGGCTTTTTGCGCGATGCGCACGATGCTGTACATCGTCGATGCAATGGCCAGCCTGTTCTGGTAGCTGCCTTGGTGGTCGTAGCCCGCCTGTTCGAACACGCCACTGAACTTGCCACTTTGCAATTGATTGCGCGCCGAGCGTTGCGGCACCGTGGCGTCGCCCGGCTCGGTGCCCGGCGCAATCGTTGCAGTCACTTTGGCGGGCGACGGTATGTCGCGAGCATCGTATCTGGGTGAAGCCAGTTGCAGGGTGCCTTGCATTGTGTCGGTATTGATGGCCCAGTCGTCCCAATTCACCAGATCGGCGCCCTTCGCTGCATCCACCTCCCACACCACATCGCCCCAGCACCGATGGGCAGCATCGGTGCCGTAGTGGGCATAGCTCGTGCCGTGATACGTATTGGTGATCATCTCGTGGAAAGCTTTAGCCTCATCGATATAGCCCATCGTCCTCGAAAATGTGCCGCCGCCATCCCGAGGCGGCAGTCCAGAAGGATTGATCCACTCCTCCCGGATCAAGGAGTACCACTTGCCCCTGACCTTGTAGATTTCCTCGTAAGGGTCGCCGCTCTTGGGCCAAGCTTCCTTGCGCTGGCCATTGATGTTGACCTGAAGCCAGCCGTTGCCATAGGTCTTGTTGGGCAACAGCTCCAGGCCCCCGGGTGCATTGGCCAACACCGCCGTCACTTCGTCCCCCATATTGCCCGTCACCTTGGCAGCGATGCTTTCGGTGGGCGAATGCCACATGCCCGGATCTTCGAAGCCAGCACGCATGCGCTTGTAGGCTGCCGCCGCGCCGATCGCAGGTTGCACCCCGTGAACGACCCCCAGCACCTTGTCCTGCATGCCCCCAATGTCTGGGTGCACGATGCCCCTCGCCACGAAGCCGCCCATGCTATGGGTGACGAGAATCACCTTCTCACACTCGTAGCCTCCGCTTTTGAAACCGTCGATCACGGCCTGAACGCGTTTTGCGGTGGACTTTGCGCTGTCTAAATTCGATTGAAGCCAGTTGTACCCGAACGCGTACACCGGGAACCAGCACTGGGCCACGGCCTTCTTGAACTCTTCCTCCGTAATAGCCTGCAGCAGCTTGGACGCCTCCGGCGACCATGCGCTCGGGTTTACGTCCACGATGTCTTTCCACTCTGCAGACACCTTGCCGTCGGTGCACGGGTTGTTGAGCCGCCGCTCCATGTGCTGAAGGATTTGTCCATAACTCTTGAACATGACCTCGCCCCAGCCACGTTGACGCGCCTTCTGCGCGGCGGTACGCCCGTTTTCCTTCGTTGGCGGGTCGCCGGTCAACAAGGGGGAGTTGAAATTCTTCTCCAGCTTCACATTACTGTGGCGACCATCCCCGGACACGTCAGATGGACCGCTAGGGAACGTCTGAACAAGTCCACCGATCGTGCTCTTGGCCGTTGATCGTGGAGATGAGGACACACACGATGATCCAGATGAGCTTTTCGGACGCGGAGTACGCAGGCAAGAGGAAGAAGACGCGGCGCGAGGTCTTCCTCGAGGAGATGGAACTGGTTGTGCCGTGGAAGGTACTGCTCAAGATCATCGAGCCGCACTATCCGGTGGCCGGTCGGGGCCGCAGGCCCTATGCGCTGGAATCGATGCTGCGGGTGCACCTGATGCAGAACTGGTTTGCACTGAG
>JAFEEH010000091.1 GCA_018241185.1 Pseudomonadota bacterium
AGCGCATCGACGTGCGCGGCATCATGGCGGTGGGCTTCGGGCTCACGGCCTTCTCGCTGTGGCAGATGACGCGCTTCACGCCCGACATGGACAGCACGCTGGTCATCACCTCGGGCTTCATCCAGGGCCTGGGCATCGGCTTCACCTTCGTGCCGCTGTCCACCGCCACCTTCGCGACGCTGGCGCCGCAGCTGCGGCACCAGGGCACGCCGATCTTCAGCCTGCTGCGCAACATCGGCAGCAGCGTGGGCATCTCGATCGTGCAGGCACTGCTGATCGAGGACACGGTGAGCGCCCACGCCAACCTGGCCGCGCTCGTTGCGCCCGGCAATGCGGCACTGGCCACCCTGCCGCCGTCGATGAACCCCGGCAGCCTGAGCGGGCTGGCAGCGCTCAACGCCGAAGTCACGCGGCAGGCCGCGATGATCGGCTACCTCGACGACTTCTGGATCATGATGCTCATCACGGCCGTCGCGATCCCGCTGCTGCTGTTGATCCGCAAGCCGCAGCGCGCGGCCACGGGGCCGGCCGAAGTGCCGCACTGAACCTACGCGCGCGAGCCCCCCGGCGGCACGCCTCCAACGAAAAAGGCGCCGGCCCCGCGATGGCAGGGCCGGCGCCTCGGCGCGCGGTGCGGACGCTCAGTCGCGCAGTTCGGGCGGCAGCGTGCCGCCGTTGGCGGCGATGCGGCTCATCACCTGCTTGTGCAGGCCGATGTTCCATTCGGCCGAGCCCGGCTCGCCGTTGCTGTAGAGGATCTCGTTGGCCAGTTCCTTGCGCGCGGCGAGGCTGCTGTCCAGACCCAGCAACTTGAGCAGGTCGACGATCGAGGTGCGCCAGTTGAGCGCGGCCGCACCGGGCATGGCGTCCAGGATGGCGGGCACGTCGCCCAGCGGGATGGAGGGCGGCGGTGCAGCGACGGCCGGGGCGCCCGCGGGTGCCGGTGCGGGCGGCGCGGCTTGCACCTCTGCGGCGTTGGCCGACGGGAAAATCTTGGAAAAAATCTTGCCGAAAAAGCTCATGGATGGGTCCTCGACTGGGTGGGTTCTGCGGGGCCGGCCAAGACGTAAGTGATCGCCGGCTGCGCGCCGGATGCAGCGCAGACCGAGGTTCTAACACTTTGCGGCGACGGTTCGGCCAAAGATCGGGGCCGAGCGTGCGGAATGCCCCGCATGGCACGCAAAAAGCGCTCGGCGCCTACGTGGCGTGCATCTCAGGCCGGCGCGACCGAACCCGGCGTTGCTGAAATCGCGGATGGCGCAGGAGCCGCCTGTGCCGAGCTGCCGCAGCCGTGGCAGAAGCGCGAGAAGGAACTCTTGCGCGTCTCGCAGACGCGGCAGTGGTCGAACAGGCCGATGCCGCAGTGCGGGCAGAAGTCGATCGCCGTGTTCTTCAGGTCGACCGGCCGCTCGCAGCCCGGGCACACGCCCTTGGCCAGCCGCGCGAGCGCCGTGTCGTAGCTCAGCTCTTCGCGGCGCACCTGGTCGGGCTGGGCCTCGGCCAGCTTCTGCCGCGCCAGGTAGCGGTTGAGCGCCACGATGGCGTAGCGCCCCACCAGCACGGTGACGACGATGCCCACCACGTAGCGCACGTAGCCGCCGTAGCTGGGCAGGTAGGGCACGAGCTCGACGAAGAAGGCGAAGAGCGCGAAGAAGATGAAGCCCCAGACGAAGGGCCACCAGGTGCTATTGCGCTTCTTCGCGAACAGCCAGCCCGCCACGAGCAGCAGCGGCAGCGTGAGTGCGAGGCGGTAGCCGAACACGCGCAGCTCCACCCGGCGCTGCTCGGCAACCATGCTTTGCGTCGCCGCTTCCTCCAGCAGGTTCAGCTGGTGCTGCTCGCTCTCCTGCGCCTGCTGGGCATCGAGCAGTTGCTGGCGCTGCTGGCCCAGCGCTTTCTGCGCGGCGTCTTCGGCGGCCTTCAGGGCGTCGAGCTGGCGCGTACGCGCGATGAGCTCGGTGTCCTGGTCGGGCGCCTGGGTGGCGCGTCGCGTGGCGATCCAGTTCGAGAAGGTCTCGCGCGCATTGCGGCTGGCCTGTTCGGCGGCATCGAGCCGCAATTGCGCCTGCTCGAGCGCCCGGCGGGCCGCGACCTCCTGATCGCCCGCCTCGCGCACCGCAGCGCGCAGCGGCCCGGCGGCGCCGGGCGGCATGAAGTCGTCGAGTTGCAGCGGGCGCTGGACCCGCGGCAGGTCGCCGACGACCGTGCCGCCCAGGCCGATCAGGAAGCTTGCGAACACCACCGCCACCAGCCACAGGCCGCGACGGAACCATTTTTCGGAAAGACGCAGGGATTTGCTCATGGCCACTCGCTCCTCGCTGTTTTGCTCATTTTTTGATAGCTGCTCGCGCCCGTCCGGCGGGCGCTGCAGGCCGATTTGGCTTAAATCTTCAGGCGCACCACCGGGCCGCCCAAGCCGGCGCGCGGCAGCCAGTCGAAGACCGAGTCGACCGTGACGGTCTCGATGCGATCCGAGAAGCGCTTCTCGTTCGGGTGGTCGTCGAATGCCACGTTGGCCGAACCCACGCGGCCGCCCAGCCGCGTCAGCGGGCCCAGGCGCAGCGTGGTCGGCTCGTAGCCCTTGAACTGCAGCCAGGCCTGCGCCTGCTGGCGGGTGCGGATGGTCGCCGGCTCCATGGCGGCGGCCAGCGTCTCGATGGCCCACTGGTTCGACTGCTGGTACTTCTGGCCCCAGGCGTAGCTCACCAGGCTGTAGGCGGGCGTGTGCAGCCGGGCCAGCGCCTCGCCCAGGCGTGGCGCCGGTTCGGAGAGCAAGGCCAGCAACTGCTGCTGCACCTGCGGCGCAGGCACCTCCCACGCCGCCTCGTAGCGCCACAGGTCGTCGAGGAAGAAATCGCCCAGCCCCTGCCGATAGAGGGCGGCCTCGGCCGTGCCGCAGCGGTTGAGCTTGTGGACCACGCGCCAGGGGCCCTCGGTGCTCTTGTAGGCCAGGCCCAGGTGCGAATAGCGCAGGCCGTATTTGCTCAGGTCCTGGCCCGCGCGGGCCAGCACGACCACGCGGGCCCCGCTGGCGTCCAGCGCCTGCGCGGTGCGTTCGGCCAACTGCATGCCCTTGGTGATCACGGCGGGCGTCGGCTTGACGGACTCACAGGAGCGGCCGGCATGTGCGTGAACGGGGAAGAGGAACAGCCCGGCCAGCACCACCAGCACGACGAGCACGGCCGCCTGGAGCAGCCCGCGCACGAAGCGCTGCAGGCGCGGCTCGCTGGCCTGCGCTTCCTCGTCGTAGGGGCCGAAGTTGGTGCGGGGTTCGTCTTTCACAGCAGCCTCTCGTTGTACAGCAGCGCCTGGCCGATGGCGTTGGGAATGAAGGCCAGCACCTCGCCGGCCGCCGACAGCACGATGCCGCTGCCGATCACGCCGACCTCGACCGAGGTGCCCACGGCCATCGAGGCGCGCCGGCTGCCGCGGTCCAGCACCTTGACGCTCGCACGGGCGCCGTCCGAGGCGCGCTCGAGCAGGTAGACGGTGCCGTCGGCCACCACCTCGACGGCGACCACGCTGAGCGCAGCGCCGCCGACGGAGAGCGCGGCGGGCACGGCCACCACGGCGGTCGATGCGGCCCCGGCCACCGAGGCGGCGCCGACGACCGACGCCACCGGCAGCAGCGACAGGGCGGCCGACGTCTCGCTCTGGGCGCGGGCGGGTCCGGCCGCCCCGAGGCCGGCGAGCGCCGCGCAGGCCGCGAGGCCGAGGGCGGCGAAGGAAGAACGCAGGAATGTCATGGTCGGATCTCCTGAAGAAGGTGCCGGGTCGGCGTCACTCGGCGGCGGCGTCACTCGGCGGCTGCGGCGTCGGCACGCGCTTCGCGTCGACCTTGCAGCCGGGCCTCGGTCAGGTCGGCTTCGTGGCGGTCGCGCAGCGTCTTGGCCAGCGTGAAGGCCGAGCTGATCAGGAACAGCCAGCTCACGCCCAGGTAGGCCTTGTAGGCGTCGTTGATCTCCATGCGCACCAGGCCCCAGCCGGTCAGGCCCATGGCGGTGAAGAAGCCGCCCCACACGACCAGCTTCCACATCGGGGTGTCGCCGGCCAGCGCGGGGCGCTGGCTGTCGCGCACGAACTTGGCCAGCACGAAGGCGGCCGACAGGCAGAACACGTACCCCATCACCATGAAGGCGCGTTCCAGGTTCTGGCCCGGCAGCCAGCTCAGGCCGGTGGCGCACAGGAACACCGCGAGGCCGAAGGACACCCAGACCTGGACGGTCCAGGCCCGGGTGTCGCGCGGAATCGAGAGGTTCGAAGAGGTGGGATGCATGGTGTGCCTCGCGGCGGTAGTGAAGGTGGGCGGATCATGGTCCGCGCTCGCTCCACCAGCCTCAGGAGACTGCACCGGTCTGCTGAATTGAGGCGTCAAGTATCTTCAGAAGATACTTTTCACGGCCCGCATGCGAGGCAGCGGGTGCGTTCCGGCGTGCAGGTCCACGCGTGTGTAGGGCCGTTCGAGCCCGGCCACGCGGGCCGCCGCACGTTCCAGCAGCCCGTGGGTGGGCGCACGATGCCCCGGAGGCATCAGGACCATGGGCACGGCGAGGCTCGCGGCGACCCACCAGGCCGGCAGGAGCGGATGGGGCCGGGTGTGCTGCAGCGTCAGGAACAGCCCGCTCGCGGTCGCGCCCAGCAGGAAGCCGGCAATCACCTCCGACACGCTGTGCGCATCGATGGCGAGCCGCGACACGCCGATGGCCGCGCCCAGCAGCCAGCCCGCACAGGCAGCCACCACGCGCAGCCGATGGCCGCCGCGCGAAGCCAGAAGCCACAGCGCCACCGGCCAGAAACAGGACGACAACGCAGTGTGGCCACTGAAGCCCGTGAAGTCGAATTCCTTGTCGCCCAACCCCCAGCCCATGAAGGCGAGCTTGGACAACATGACGATGCCGCCGCAGGCGCCGAAGCACAGCGCCCACAGGCCCGCCGAGTACCAGGTGCGCCGCGATGAAGCCAGCCAGACAAGGACGAAGGCGGCAGCCGGCAGCAACAGGCCGCTGTCGCCCAGCCAGGTGAAAGTCTGCCAGTCAAGCACGCTCGCGGCTCCTCCCCGCGCGAAGGCGGGCACGGCGACGAGGTCGGGTTTGGGATGGCGGCGTCAAGGCGCGGTCAGGCGGCCAGCAGGCCACTCACGCGCTGGCGCAGAGCTTCGGGCTGCACCTCCACAGGCGGCACGGCCGCACCCACGTTGAGGCCGACCCGGCTGAACATGCCCCGGCGGAACGGACGCACCATGGCGACGCTCTCGCCGCGGCGCTGCTCGATCCGGCTGAAGAAGGAGCCCCAGAGGTTGGTCAGTGCCATCGGAATCACCGGCGCTTCGATGCCCTCGGCCCGGGCGAGTTCCATGATCTTCATCACGCCGCCCTTGAAAGGCTGCAGCTGGCCGTCGCGGGTGATGGCTCCCTCGGGAAAGATGGCCAGCAGGTCGCCCTCGCGCAGCACCTTCACGGCCTCGGCGAAGGCGCGCTCGTAGGCGGCGGCGTCTTCCTTCTGCGGCGCGATGGGGATGGCCTTGGCGAGGCGGAACATCCACCCCAGCACCGGCACCTTGAAGATGCGGTGGTCCATGATGAAGCGGATCGGGCGCGGGCCCGCGGCCATGAGCAGCACCGCGTCGATGAAGCTCACGTGGTTGCACACGAGCACGGCCGGTCCGTCGGTGGGAATGTGCTCGTCGCCCTGGATGTCGAAACGGTAGACGAAGCGCGACAGCACCCAGGCCACGAAGCGCAGCAGGTACTCCGGCACCAGCATGAAGATGTAAAACGCCACCACCGCATTGGCGATGCCGGTGAACAGGAAGATCTGCGGGATGCTGAAGCCCGCGCCCAGCAGCGCGCCGGCGATGACCGAGCTGCCGATCATGAACAGCGCGTTGAGGATGTTGTTGGCCGCGATGATGCGCGCGCGGTGCGTGGGCTGGCTGCGCAGCTGGATGAGCGCATACATCGGCACGCTGTACAGCCCCGCGAAGAGCGACAGCAGCGCCAGGTCGGCCATCACGCGCCAGTGCGCGGGCTGCGAGACGAAGGCCGCGGCACCCATCTCGGCGGACGGCGGCAACCCGCGCGAGGCGAAGTACAGGTCGATCGCGAACACGCTCATGCCGATGGCACCCAGCGGCACCAGGCCGATCTCGACCTGCCGGCGCGACAGCGTCTCGCACAGCAGCGAGCCGACGCCGATGCCGACCGAGAACACCACCAGCAGCAGCGAGGCCACCTGCTCGTTGCCGTGCAGCACCTCCTTGGCGAACGCGGGGAAGTTGCTGAGGAACACGGCCCCGAAGAACCACATCCACGAGATGCCCAGGAGCGAGCGGAAGACGACGATGTTGCCGTGCGCGAGCTTCAGGTTGCGCCAGGTCTCGCTGACGGGGTTCCAGTTGATTTTCAGCGCCGGGTCGGTGGCGGCCGTGTCGGGAATCGCCTGCGCCACCGCGCGTCCGACGAGGGCCAGCAGCACGCAGCCGACGGCCACGGTCGCATGCCCCACGCCCGGAAGCGCCACGAGCAGCCCGCCTGCCACCTGCCCGAGCAGGATGGCGACGAAGGTGCCCATCTCGACCATGCCGTTGCCGCCGGTGAGCTCGCGTGCATCGAGCACCTGCGGCAGGTAGGCGAACTTCACCGGCCCGAAGAGCGTGGAATGCAGCCCCATGAGGAACACACAGGCCAGCAGCACGGGGACGTGGGCGGAGACGAAGCCCCAGGCCGCGAGCGCCATGATCGCGATCTCCAGGTTCTTCACCAGCCGGATGATCTGCGTCTTGTTGTACTTGTCGGTCAGCTGCCCGGCCGTGGCCGAAAAGAGCAGGAAGGGCAGGATGAACAGCGCACCGATCACCAGCCCCGCCATCGCGGGCTTCATCCAGGCCACCTGCAGCTGGTAGGTCACCATCACGGTGAACGCGAACTTGAAGAGGTTGTCGTTGGCGGCGCCCGCGAACTGCGTCCAGAAGAAGGGCGCGAAGCGGCGCTGGCCCAGCAGTGCGAACTGGTTGGCGTGCGCGTTCGCACCCGGGTGCGTGGGGTTGCTGGCGGTGGTGCTCATCGGTGGATCCCTCGGCGTCGACCGGCGGCACCTGCGTGCCGCGTCTTCTCTTCTTGGATGGCCTCAGGCAGTTGCCGCAGCCGCGCCCGGATTGTGCCGCAGCCCCCTGGTGCCGACTGGCTGCAGCGCGGCCAGCACCGGCAAGGCCGCGAGCGCCGCCACGCCATGCTTGAGCGTGTGCCCGGACACCAGGTGGCCGGTCGCTTCGAACACCCACGCATCGCCAGCCTCGAGCAGCTTGGCCGCCGCATAGAAGGCGATGACCCAGCCCAGGCGCAGGCCGATGGCGCCCGGCACCTTCGACGTGAATGCCAACGCGAGCACGACCGCCATGCCGCCGAACTGCACCGCGCCCCAGGGCAGCAGGTTGTCGGCCTCGGCCGCGCAGGCCACGGCCGCGAGACCGCCCGCCAGCGTGCACCAGGCGGCCACCCATCCGGCACGCTGCGACACCCGCTCGCAGGCCGCCAGTCCGACCAGGCCCGCGAAGGCCACGGTCATGCCGGCCCGGTCGGCTGCAAGCCGCACCGCGTCGGGCTGGAGGTGATAGAAGGCCGAACCCGCCGCGGTGACCAGCAGCCCGGCGAAAAACAGCCATGCGCAATCGAGCGTGCTGCCCGGCGGCTCGGCGGGCGCGCCGGAAGCGGCCGCAGCGTCGAAGCGCCGCAGTTGCCACAGGCCCCAGAGCCCGAGCGCGGCAAAGGGGAGGTTGCTCAGCACGTCCATGGCATTGGCCACGCCGTGCCAGGGCCGCTGGTCGGCGAAGGCGCCGAGGGCCGGCGCCTGGGCAGGCACGGCCGGCGCCGCCAGGGCGATCAGCAGCAGCACGAGCACGGCCGCGAGCAGCAGGCATTCACGGCGATTCAGGGGAGGGGAAGCGGTCATGGGCAGAACTCCAAAGGGCGGAAGGAGGGAGCAGGGTTCGGCCGCAATGTAGGTAGACCCGTCGCGGTGTAGCATCGAAAATCGATACGGCACCCGCCCGTGACATTTTCGGTATCGTATTTCTATACCCACCCATGAGCACCACCGTCGACCTCGTCCAGGCCCTGAAGAACGAACTCAAGACCGCCCGCATGACCTACGCCGACCTGGCGCGTGCGCTGGGCATGGCGGAGTCGAGCGTCAAGCGCATGCTGGCCAAGGGCGACATGCCGCTGTCGCGCGTGGATGCGATCTGCCGCGCGCTGAAGATCGACTTCGCCGAGCTCGCGCGCCGCGTGGCCGACGCGCAACCGCTGCTCAAGGAGTTGTCGCACGAGCAGGAGAAGGCGGTGGTCAAGGACAAGAAGCTGCTGCTGGTCGCCATCAGCGTGCTGAGCCAGTGGACGCTGGAGCAGATCGTCGGTGCCTATCGCATCACCGAGGCCGAGTGCATCGGCTTCCTGGCGCAGCTCGACCGCATCGGCATCATCGAATTGCGTCCGATGAACCGCTATCGGCTGAAGCTGGCCAAGACTTTCCGCTGGCGCGCCAACGGGCCGGTAATGGAGTTCTTCCGCGACCACGTGGTGCTCGACTACTACCGCGGCGGCTTCGACGGCCCGGCCGAGGGCCTGCTGCTGGTGCACGGCACGATCAGCAAGGCGCTGGCGCCGGCCTTCCTGGAGCGGCTGCAACGCGTGGCGGCCGACTTCGCGCAGCAGCACCAGACGGACCAGAAACTGCCGCCCGAACACCTGGAGGGCTACACCCTGCTGCTGGGCATGCGCAACTGGGAGTTCGAGGCCTTCACGCAGTTGCGCCGCGGCGAGATCACGGCGCGCGGTTCGCGCACGCCGGTGCGTCCCCGCTAGGCCCGCCCACGGGGCGCCTTGCGCGGGCGCACGCAGCCCGGCGACAATCGCGGGCTGCAGGAGAGCGGGCGCCGCCATGGCGCCCCACCGAAGGCGCAAACTCCCATAAACGCTCAGGTGGACCCCCCAAGGGTCCGGAAACTGCCTCACCACATCGCCGTCTGGAGAGACACCGCACACCGCGGTGCACCGAAGGAGCAAGCGCCGCAACCGTTGCCGGCGCGAATCTCTCAGGTACCAAGGACAGGGGGAGCGGCAACCCATTGGACAGTCGAAGCCGGCACCGCCACCCCGGGTGCCGCGCATTCACCGTTCATGTCTTCCCACAAGGACAAGGACATGCGCGTGATGGTTCTTGGCGCCGGCCTGCTCGGCGTCACGTCGGCCTATTACCTCCAGCAACTCGGCCACGAGGTCACGGTGGTCGACCGGCACGCCCAGCCGGCCGCCAACGCGCTCGGCCGCGAGGGCACCTTCAGCGACTCGGCGCAGGCCGCCACCCAGGCCCTGATGCAGGCGGCACGCGAGGCACGCGATCGCGCGCCGGTGCGCGCGAACCTGACGCGTTGCCTGGGCGCGCTCCCCGCGTGGTGGGCGCGCCGCACCGGAAGCGGTGCCGGCCACGACCCCGGCGTGCTGATGGAGGACTTCTGGCGCTTCAGCCGGCACACGGTGCGAGCGCTCAAGCAGGAATCGGCCGTGCCCTCGCCGCGGCCGGGGCGCCGCCTCCTGCAGTTCTACACGGACCGCCGCGCCTTCGAGGCCACGGCGTCGCGCCAGCCGCGGCTGCAGGCCATGGGCAGCGAACGACAGCTGCTGTCCGCCGAAGAGGCCATGCACATCGAGCCCCTGTTGCAGGCCCTGGGCGGCCGGCTCGCGGGCGCGACGCTGTCGCAGGACGACTTCTCGGGCGACGCCTCCGCCTTTGCCGCCGAGCTCGTCTTCCTGTGCCATGCCGCGGGCGTGCGCTTCCTCGCGCGCCACACGGTGGTGGCCCTGCGACGCACGCGGGGCCGCATCTCGCACGTCGATGCGGTGGATGCGCAGGGGGAGCACGTCGCGCTGGATGCCGATGCCTTCGTGCTGGCCCTCGGGCCGGCGAGCATGCGCCACGCACGCGATGTGGACGTGCAGTTGCCCCTGCGTTTCGTGCGCGAATACAGCCTCGGCATCCCGACACTGCCCGGCGCTTCGATGCCGCAGCATGCGCTGCAACGCGCCGGCCGCCGCGGGTTCAGCCTGCATACGGCCGGCACGGTGGACGCGCCGGCCGTGGCGCTGCGCGGCACCTCGACCATCGACCTCGCGGGCCCGCTGACGCCAGACCCGGCCCGGTTCCTGGCGCTGCGCGACCAGGCCAAGGCGCTCATGCCCGGCCAGCTGGACACCTGCCGCGCGCGGCTGGGCAGCCGCGTGCTCGTCCAGAGCGCGAGCGGACTGCCGCTGATCGGTCGTACACCCCTGCCCAACCTGTTCCTCAACACCGCGCCGGGCCGCCTCGGCTGGGTGCACGCGTGTGGGGCAGGCAAGTCGATCGCGCACATCGTCACGGGCCTTCGGCCCGAAGCCGCCTTCGCCTTCACGGGACTGTGAAGGGGCTTGGCGGCGCCGGGGCCCGCCTCCTACAATCGCGCCCTTGCAGGAGAACGGGCGACGCCACCGGCGGCGCCCTACCGAAGGCGCAAACTCCCATAAACGCTCAGGTCTGCCCGATGCACGCGATGCACGGGCCCGTACTGCAAGCCATCGTCAGAGCCGTCTGGAGAGTCATCCCGCCCAGGGATGCACCGAAGGAGCAAGCCCGCTGCGGGTGCAGCGGGTGAATCTCTCAGGTACCGAGGACAGGGGGAGCGGCAACTTGAACCGTCGGTTCGGGTTGCTATCTTTTTCATAGCTGCTCCCGCCCGCCGTTCAAGCGCTGCAACCTCAAAAGGTTCTCAAAATGCGCGTGATCGTCCTCGGTGCCGGCCTGCTCGGCACCACCTCCGCCTATTTCCTTTCCCAGCTCGGCCACGACGTGACCGTGGTCGACCGCCAGGCCACGCCGGGCGCCGAGACCAGCTTCGCCAACGGCGGGCAGATCTCGGTGAGCCACGCCGAGCCCTGGGCCAACCCGAGCGCGCCGCTGAAGGTGTTGCAGTGGCTGGGCAAGGAAGACGCCCCGCTGCTCTTCCGCCTGCGGCCCGACCTGCGCCAGTGGCTGTGGGGCCTTCAGTTCCTGCGCGAATGCGCGCCGGCGCGCACGCGCCACAACATCGAGCAGATCGTGCGCTTGGGCACCTACAGCCGCGACACGCTGCAGCAGCTGCGTCGCGACACCGGCATCGACTACGACCAGCGCACGCAGGGCATCCTGCACTTCTACACGACGCAGAAAGAATTCGACGGCGCCCTCGCCCCGGCCGAACAGATGCGCCAACTCGGTTGCGAGCGCCGCGTGATCTCGGCCGACGAGGCCGTGGCGCTGGAGCCCGCACTGGCGCACATCCGCACGCAGCTCGCCGGTGCCACCTACACCGCCGAAGACGAATCGGGCGACGCCAACCGCTTCACGCGCGAACTGGCGAAGCGCGCCGAGGCCGCAGGCGTGCAGTTCCGGATGGGGCACACGATCACCGCGCTGCGCGAGGTGGGTGGCCGCATCGACCACGTGGAGGTGACCGACACCGAGGGCCGCTTCCAGCGCCTGTCGGCCGACGCCTTCGTGCTGGCGATGGGGTCGTTCAGCCCGATGTTGGCTGCGCCGCTGGGTGTGCGGCTGCCGATCTACCCGGCCAAGGGCTATTCGGTGACGATGCCGGTGAAGGACGCGTCGAAGGCGCACCAGGTCTCGCTGACGGACGACGAGTTCAAGCTGGTGTTCTCGCGGCTCACCGGACCGAACGGTGACCGGCTCCGCATCGCGGGCACGGCCGAACTCAACGGCTACGACCGCGACCTCAACGCGGTGCGCTGCGAGGCGATCGTGCGTCGCGTGGAGCAGCTCTTTCCCGGCGCCGGCGACACCACGCAGGCGCAGTTCTGGACCGGCCTGCGCCCGGCGACGCCGAGCAACGTGCCGATCATCGGGCGCAGCAAGGTGCCGAACCTGTTCCTCAACACGGGCCACGGCACGTTGGGCTGGACGCACGCCTGCGGCTCGGGCAAGTCGATCGCGCGCATCGTGACGGGGTTGACGCCGGAGGTGGACTTCGCGTTCCACGGGGCGGAGAAGGGACCGACGGGGAGCGTGCAGCCTGTGGCGGCCTGATCGTCACGTTTGTGACGAGTTTGGCTGTGACGCCCGGCTGGCTTGCGCTGGCGGGCGATTGCACTTTTGGGTTTTTGCGCTGTTGATCGGATCGCTGGGGCTCTTCGGCTCTTCGGCTCTTCGGCTCTTCGGCTGGTCGGTGGGTCGGTGGGTCGGCTGGTCGGTGGGTCGGCTCTTCGGCTGGTCGGTACGAGCGCTGTGGGTCTGAACCCGGCCGGCGGTGCCGGTGTGCGTTCTCCGGCTCAGGCTCGCGCTGACTGACGTGCGGCACGACGGATGTGCTCGCCTGGAATCGACGCGCTTTCGGCACTGCACGGCGCCGCGAATGGCG
>JAFEEH010000092.1 GCA_018241185.1 Pseudomonadota bacterium
ATCGAGGAGGTCAAAGAGCCAGGACAGACCTACACTTATCCACCGCCGGCCCTCTGAAGGCCGGCCCCCACCCCTGGCTCAATATTCGGTCGGCACGGTGGCTCAGATTTGGATCGGCGCCGACAGTGTTGAGATTTCATGGTTTCAAGGGTTGATGAATAAGCCGACCACAGGGCCGTAGCTCGAACGGAACACGAAGGCCAGGCATCCCTGGCCGGGAAATGAGTGGGTGAGTTCTCCAGGTGGCAACGACCGGCTGCCCAAGACGGGCACCGGTCAGTGACAGGATGTTAATGGTACTTAAACGCCGTGGTTTCAAACGCATCTGATCTACAGCATCGGGGTGATGCCTCGATCCGCCGCCCCCTCGCTCACGCTGCGCCAGCTTTTTGCGCGCAACGTGCGCGTGGTGCGGGTCAATGCCGGGATCTCC
The DNA here is from genome assembly GCA_018241185.1 of Pseudomonadota bacterium. Taxonomy (GTDB): domain Bacteria; phylum Pseudomonadota; class Gammaproteobacteria; order Burkholderiales; family Burkholderiaceae_C; genus Xenophilus. Next base: position 434 of record JAFEEH010000092.1, read on the forward strand.
CAGGAGCGTCTGGCCGACGAGGTGCAGCTGGACCGCACCTTCATCGGCTCGCTTGAACGGGGGGAGCGCAACGTGTCGATCGACAACGTCGAGCGCATCGCCAAGGTGATCGGGTATCCGGCCCATGAGCTACTGCGGCCGGACTTTCCGGAGGCCAACAACCTGGACGCCTCGCTCACACGGGCGCCCAGGACTCAGCGGCTGTACCCGACCGCCAGCCGGATGCCCGCCAAGGGCAAACGCGCATCCTGAGCCGGCGAGCGCCGGCTTTTATGCCGCCTTGCGCCTGAGCTCGATCAGGCCCAACAGCCCGACGGCCCGCACCTCGCCATCGAGCCCCTGCCAGAGGTCTGGGTCCAGCAGGAATCGGGCGTTGTAGCCCGTGGCCCAGGGCGCGGGCAGGGTGGGATCGAGAAGGAGCAAGGCCCGTGCAATCGTGTCGTTGCCGCCGATCTCCAATTCGACCCCAGTGACCAGTGCCCAGCGCTTGCCCTCAGACCCGGCTAGGCAAGCGAGCGCTGGACAGCACATCGGCTCCGCCCCGTCCAGAAGCGTCTGGTCCGGATGCCAGCGCGCGACCAGCGCTGGGGCCAACTCCGGCATCCGCACGAGGAAGTCACCGGGCGCCAGGTCTGAAGGGTCCGCCCTTAAGGCGCGTCGCAGCGCCTGGGTGGTTGGCTCCTTGCCCGTCAGGATGACCTCGGCTTGCAGGACAGCGCTCCTGCCCGATGCCTGTGCAGACGTCTCCAAGATGGGTAGCCGGCGCCAGGCCGTGCGCCCGAAGGGCAACCGAGCAAGGAAACTCAATTCCCCGTCGAAACGCAGTCCTGCCGCAAAGGCATGCACCAGCCCCGGTGCGTCAGCCGCTGGACGCATGGGGGGTCCCCTCGCCGGTCCTGACCGGGGCTCTGCCATCGTTGCTCACAAGCCGCTGGAGCTTGTCGCCCAGGGCGGGCCGACCGTGGTTCGGCGGGGTGACGGTGCCAGCACCACGATGTGCAGACGCGCCTGTCTCATCGGCATCCTCAGGGAAGAACTCCTCGACGACTGCAGCGCCCTCCTCTACCGACTCTTCGAAGGCCCCAGCCGCGAAGCCCTCCTGAGCCGCCTGGTCCAGCGCCGCCTGATCGAATCCCGACGCCTGCCTGGCCTGGACTTCCTGGCGCGCACCCTCCAGCGCCTGCGCCAGGGTCGATCCCGTGCGCGCAGTCAGGTCCACGTAGTAGATCGGCGCCCGATGAGACTGGGTGGTCGACTTGCCCCGAAGGCGGAGCTCCAACGGAAGCGCTGACAGGTGGTTGCCCGACAGCGCCTGGAAGTAGCGCAGCCGTGCGGCCAGGCTACGGATGCTGTTGAAGCCGGTCGTGCGGAAGATGAAGGAGCCCAGTTCGTCCCCCGATGCATCGCGCTTCGCGTCGTCCTTCGCATCCTTGTCGACGATGCGCACGTTCAGCCGCGCATAGGGCTTGCAGCCGGTCTTGGCGCCGAGCTCGCAGCCTTCGGGCGACGGACACGGCAGGCTCTGCACGCCGCTCCGGGTGGAACGCCTGCAGGTCTCGCCGTTGCCGACGCACAGCGGCCGCCCCGTGGCACGGTCGAAGACGCTGTAGTTGGCGCGCAGGTTCAGGTCCGGGTCGTCGAAGAGCAGCCGCACCGGGATGGCGCGAAGCTTGGAACCTGCCCCGCCGGCCTTGCGCAGTTGGCCGTCCAGCGGGTGCAGGACCCAGCCGTTACGACCCTGGACCTGGGTGGTGATGGTGAATTCGTCGTCCTTCTCGGGCAGGCGCTTGCCGTCCTTGACGACGACCTTGCCGATGGCGATGCGCCCGACGACGGGCGGCGTGAGGGCCAATCCCTTGAGCATGTGTGTTTCCTTTGAGTGTTCGTTGCGTTCCCCGCCCCCTCTTCTTCCGCGGGGGCGGGCCGGTGTGGACCCCGGCGGATGCGGGGCGGCCAAGAGCGGGCGAGCTCCTGGCGCGGTGGGCGTTCAGACGCCGTCGAAGGTGGAGAAGGACCAGCGCTGCCAGCCCATGGCCAGGCCGAGCGCGAATCCCATCGCGAGCACAACCGCGAAAGCGGCCAGGTGCTCCAGAGGTCCGGGCATCTGGTTCATGTCGGTGTCCTGAGGGTGGAGGTCCGAACAGCCGGACCGGTCGAAGGCGCGGCCATCACACGACGATGCGTCCGGCGGCCAGCGCCTGGCGGGTGTAGGCGCTCAGCGGCCGGTCGGCCACGAAGGCGATGTCGCGCTCCACGCGCAGACCCGATGGACCGCGCAGAGCCTCGAGTTCCGCCAGCGAGACGTAACCCAGCTCGGGGAATCCCAGCCCGAGGTCGCACAGTCCGAAGGCCAGGCCATTGGGCTCGTCCAGCTCCGTGAGGAGCCAGACGGCGCGCGCATCGGGCGTGAAGAGGCGAACCACTGGCCTTGGGTCCAGGTCGTTCGGCTCGTTGCGCGGGTCCACGGGAAGCATGGCCTGCCAGTTGGCCGCCAGTTGCTCGCGCTGCTCCGGGGTGAACAAGGCGGTCGGCTCTGTCATGCCTCGTCTCCCGAACGACCTAGGAGCGAGGCATGGGCCTTGACCGTGAACCGCCGGCTGCCCGGCCGGATGGTGGCGTACTGCTGGGCGAGCTCGGGGTACTCCGCCTGCAACCTCTCGGTGTCGAGCGCGGATCCATCCTTGCTGCGCTTCCATCGGACCTCGCCGCCCTCGAAGGCAGCGATCGATGCCTCGCCCATGCGCTGCTGGATCCGCTGGCGCAGCTGTTTTTCCCATGCTTCGTTGGATGCGAGCAGCGCCCGCACGGCCATGAGGTCGGAGAAGACGGCCGACATTTCCAGGTCATCGGACAGGTCCAGCGTCGTGCCGGCGTCTCTTGGCCAGAGTGCCTTCAGGGCGCTCGCGGCCGAATCGGATCCGTCTGCTGGCGGCGCCGTGTCGGTCTCCACGTAGCGCCAGAAGCGTGCCTCAAGCTCGATGAGGTGGCCGATCAGGGCGTCGTCGCGCTCGACCCGGTGAATGCGCAGTTCCTGACCGCAGATCAGCACGGCCACGTCCGCCGCCTGCTTGCCGGTGACGGCCAGCTGGTGCATGACCTGCAGTTGGACGTACTCGGGCACGCCGTCTTCCCAGAGCCGGGCACCGTGGTAGCCGGCGGTCTTGCACTCCAGGATCTGGACGTCGGCTGCGCCCACAACCTCGCGATCGATGTTGGCCAGCATCCAGGGGTGACTCGGGTGCTGCAGGACGGCGTTGATCCTGCGCACGCGGTGGCCGGTGCGTCGGGTGTAGTGGGCCGCGACGATCGGTTCGAGCAAGGTGCCCCAGTAGACGGGGCTGCTCTCGTCGTTGGGATCGATCTGGGGAAGGTTGCTGTCCCGGCCGGTCTTCTCCATCCACAATTGGAGGGGCGACTTGTAGGGGTTCAGGCCGACGGCCGCAGCGGCGTCGGAGCTGCCGATGCCGCCCTTGCGGACGCTGAGCCACTGGTCGCGACTCAGGTCCTGGGTCTTGACCAGCTTCAGAGCGGGTCGGTGGTTCGGCGGCGAGGCCGACCGGCGAGGGTGTGCCATGGAGTGTTCTGCCATGTGTTCTCCTTGGAAAGGTGGTCATTCCCCTCCCCCAAAGCACAAGCCCCGGTCCCTTGTGGGGAGCCGGGGCTTGTGTCGTGGGGTGAGGGGCGTGGGTTCATGAGACGAGTTGCAGGGCGGCGTCGAGGGCGCGCTGTTTGAGGGTGGCGCCCTGGCCGAACCAGGCGCTGTCCAGGCGGTATTCCTGGCTGCGGGCGCGGCGCTCGTGGTCGACGAACTCCGTGACGGCGCACAGCAGCCCCCAGGCCGTGCCTTTGGAGGCAGTGAGTTCTGCGCCGCGGCCCTTGCCCTCGTAGAGTTCCTGGACCTTCTTGAGTGCCCTCTCGTTGGTGAGCTGTGCCTGATCTGCATGCGCGTCTGCCTGGCAGAGCACCTTGAGAAAGAAATTCATCGACTCGTGGGTCTTGACCTTGCGCTCCGCGAGGGTCTTCATGCGGTACATGAACGCGTCCCAGCCGGAGACGGCGATGCCAAGCTGCTTCTTGACGGCCTGGGCGTCGAACACCGTGCTGTGTGGCACCTTGACGGCGCTGGTGGCGCCTTGCAGGGCAATGGACAGGGTGTTGTTGCAGACCACGCGGATGGTGGTCGGCGTTGCGGTGGTGGCGAGCGTGCCGTCGCAGGAGGTGGCCAGCAGGATGTAGCCGTTGACGACGTCGTTGCCCTTGAGGGCGGTCTGTTTGCCGGTACGGGCCAGCGCCCAGAACTTGCGCCCGGCCTTGAGCACGCCTGCGGTCTCGAGCTCGAAGCCGGAGACCTCGGTGAGGTCGCGGTAGAACTCCAGCACCTCGCGGGGCTGGACGATCTGATAGCGGCCGCCAACGACAGACAACGCCGCCTTGGTGTCGCTGCGGTAGAGAACCTTCTGGTCGTCGAAGGTCATGATCGAGCCGAGGGAGCCGGCCTGTTCGGTCATGTACCGGACCGGGGTCTCGCAGATGGTCCAGTTCATGCCGGCCTTGTCAGCCCAGACTTCGAGAGGTTGTTTGGCGGGAAGCTGGTTGCCCAGTTCATGCCAGGGGGTCTGGCCAACGTAGGCCATCTGTTGGAGTTGGTGCGCCATAGATTTTTGAAGGTGTAGGTGGAAGGGAGAGCGAAGAGCCGCGGCGCGGATCACTTGGCGATGGAGAAGGTGTGGCCGCAGACCAGACAGCGACGGTTGCGCAGAATGGCGGCGTCGACCGCCTCGCCAAGAGAGGCACCGACGACGCAGCCGGCGATCGCCCCGCTCAGGGCACCAACGACCGCGCCTGCAACCGCGCCAAGTGGAGGCATAGCAGGCGAGCCCCCGGCGCCACACGCCACGCGCCCTTGGGCGCCGGTGATGCCGTCGGACAAGGCGCCAGAAATTCCGCCAGCCGCACCGGCAATGGTGCCGATGGCGGCGCCAGCCTTCTTGGCGCCATCACGGTAGACAACGCGGCCGGATTGGCAGACGGGGCAGATGCAGGCGGAGACACCTGGCGCGGGCTCGTGAAAGTCGAATGAGTGGTCGAAGTCTTCATGCATTGGTAAGGTGGCGCGTACGACGCTTGAGTAGAAAAAGGGCCGCATGCGATGACAGACGGCAAAAAGCCCAGCGCGACTTGACTGTCGCGCTGGGCTATGGAATTGAGTCGACTTTTATCAGTCAGCTCAAGCTAGGTATAAGTGGCCGAAGAAATCTGCATTCCAAATGAGCTATACCAGCAATGCCTGTCTCACGACCAATAGGCGGCAGGACACTTAAGCTCAAGTCTCCATTAACTAAGCATAGACGCACATGGCAGCAGATACTCTTCATTGCCTGCGAGGCACAATTATCCGGAGAGATCAGAGCGGCGCCCGCCGATCGACCTGCGGCATCTGCTTCAATTGCGACTCCCGACTTAATGACTCCGAAGTGGCGATCGTCGCCACAGATTTGGCAGAACATCTCATCGACGCGTTCTTCCGGCCCCTCCAATGTCTGGAAGAAGTATTGGCCGGTGAAGACCAGACTGCCCGTGATCTGAAGCTCGGGATTTCGCCGGTGCGCAGTTGTCATGATCGCCTGAATTCCGGCCGAGTCGATCTGGGAACAGCTCACATAAGCCAAGCGGAGAAGTTTGGTGTCATGCATGGAAGATTGCGCTGTCGACTCATCAGGCTAGCCACACCTGGGGCGTAGTTCTAACGATCGCCTGATCGTGTAGTTTTTTGTTGAAGCGGGGCCTGACTGCAGGCTGATTCTTAGCGAGCTGATTCTTGATGCTGTCGGCGTAACCGCCTTTGTGTCACCGGTAATACGCCTACGGTGTCTGGCGCGTTCAGACGCCGCGCCTCTCCGCATCGAAGTAGGCCGGGCGGTGCTCAGCGCCAACTGGCTTGGAGCCCGCAACGCCGGCGTTCGGGCGCGAGTGTTGTGGCAGCAGATAATGCTTGTCGAATGCACACTCTGTCCCACCTCCGCGGCATCGGCGCTGGCCTCCTCGGCCGCGCTGTGCTGCTGTGGTTCGTGCTCTCGTTGGGTGCTGCGATCGCTTCTCCGATCGTGAACCCGCAGGCGATGGAGTTGGTGTGCTCGAGCGCTGGCGCCGCCAAGCTGGTGATCAAGACCGAAGATGGCGGCCAGGAAGTCGGAGTCGCCCACCTGGACTGCCCGCTGTGCCTTGCCACCGGTGCACCGCCACCGGCTGCACGCAAGGTGCGCGTGCCGCAACCCCAGCCCCTGGGCGTGGCCGTCCAGTCGATTCCTGCGGCACGCATCGCTGCCGCAACCGCGGCGCCTCTGCCCGCGCGCGGGCCACCCCGGCTCTAATCGCCTGCTCTAGTCGCCTGCTATTGAATCCGTAGCAGCCAGCGCGCGTTCAGCGGGCGCTGGCGCGCGTTTGCACGCGGATTTGCTGGTTCGCGGGTCTCCTGAGGCCTGCGATCTTTGGCGCACCTCGAGCAGTCATGCGTCCAGCGGCACGTCAGACGCTTACCCGCCCGCCCGCGGCCGTCCAGGCCGCTCCCATTGAACGACCGCGCCGCCCACGTGGACAGGGCGCGGCGTTCGGTTCCCGCGACACATCCATGACCATGCCCCCATTCACCTTGCTTTCTCCCGCCACGCCGATCGCGCTGGCCTGCGCGCTGTGCGCCCTCGCGCCTGCGGCCCAGGGCCAGACCTCCGACCCGGCGCCCGCGGCGTCCGCCGAGTTGCCCGCCGTGCAGGTGACCGACACCGGTGAACAGCCCAACGGCAAGCTGCCACTGGACACGCCGACCGAAACCGGCAGTCGCTTAGGCCTCACCCCGCGCGAGACGCCGGCAAGCGTCACCGTCGTCGACCGCGCCACCATCGACGCTCGCGGCGCGCAGAACACCCAGGAGGTGCTGCGCGCCATCCCCGGTGTGACTGCGCACGACGCGCCGGGCAACATCGGCGTGCAGTACCGCGGCTTCAGCGGGGCGTCGATCACCCAATTGTTCAACGGCATCAACGTCCAGTACACGATCGCGGCACGGCCGGTCGACACCTGGATCTACGACCGCATGGAAGCCATCGGCGGACCGTCGAGCTTCCTCAACGGTGCAGGCGCCGTCGGCGGTACCCTCAACTACATCACCAAGCTGGCCACCCGCCACGACATCAGCGAAGCACAGGTGCGCCTGGGCAGCGACCGCCTGCGCGAGGCCTCCGTGGGCCTGAACCGCCGCATCGCGGGCGACGGCCAGGGCAGCGGCGACCACTACCTGCGCATCGACCTGAACCAGCGCAAGGCCGACGGGTGGACCGAGGGCACGAAGCGCGACGCCACACAGCTGGCCGCGTCGCTGCTGTCCGACTTCGGCGGCGGCGTCAGCCACACGCTGGCCTACGAATACCAGCGCGAATGGGTGGACCGGCCCTACTGGGGCACGCCGCTGCTCAACCCGATCACCGGCACGCTGCGCATCGACCCCGGCACTCGCTTCAAGAACTACAACAGCGCCGACGGCGTCTACGCGCAGCGCGTGCAGTGGCTGCGCTCCATTACCGACTGGCGCGTGAGCGACGCCCTGCAGCTGCGCAACACCTTCTACGTGTACGACGCCCTGCGCGACTATCGCAACGTCGAGACCTACGCCTTCAACCGCACGAACACCGCCGTGACACGCTCCAGCACGTTGCTGCAGCGGCACGACCAGCGCCTGGTCGGCAACCGACTGGACGGCACCTACAAAGGCTCGATCGGGGGCCTGCGCAGCGACTGGGCCTTCGGACTGGACGTGAGCCTGAACCGGCAGACGCGCTTCCCGAACAGCCTCTCGGGCACCGTCAGCACCGTCAACCCCTACTTCTTCGTGACGGAGCCCTTCTTCACCATCCGCGGCATGACGCCGGGCTTCCGCCCGGACCGCGAGAACAAGGTGCGCACGGCCGCCGTCTTCGCCGAGAACCGGACCTTCCTCACCCCCTCGCTGAGCCTGGTCAGCGCGCTGCGCCACGAGCGCATCGAGCTCGACCTGACCAACCGCCGCGCGGTCAACGCCACCAACCCGGCGACCTACTCGCGCACCTACCGGCCGACCACCGGTCGTCTGGGCCTGGTCTGGGACGTGGCGCCCGGAGCCAACCTGTACGCGCAATACGCGACTGCGGCCGACCCACCCGCAGGCATCCTGAGCACCGCGAGTTTCGCCAACGTGCGCGACAACAGCGAGCTGACGACCGGCCGCCAGATCGAGGTGGGCACCAAGCTCGACTTCTGGCAGGGCAAGGGCAATGCCACGCTGGCGGCCTACCGCATCACCCGCAAGAACATCGCCACCGAGGACCCGGCGAACCGCAACAACACCCTGCTGGTGGGCGAGCAGTCCGCGCGCGGCGTGGAAGCCGGCATCGGCCTGCAACCGACGGCGCAATGGTCGATCCAGGGCAACGTCGGCTACGCGCGGGCACGCTACGAGAACTACACCCAGGGTGGCGTGTCCTATGCCGGCAAGACGCCCACCAACACGCCGCGCCTGGTCGCCAATCTCTGGACCTCGTACGCCTTCACGCCGCAGTGGCAGGGCAGCATCGGGGTGCGTCGCGTCAGTGCCGTGTACGCCGACGCCGCCAACACCCTGCGCTGGCCGGCCTACACGCTGCTCGACCTGGGCCTGAGCTACCAGGTCCACCGCAACGCCCAGCTGACGCTGCGCGTGCGCAATGCCACCAACCGCACCTATGCGGCCAACCTCACCAGCACCATGGCCTACCTCGGCGAGCCGCGCACCGCCGACCTGACGCTGCGCGTGGCCTTCTAGGAGCCGGCAGCATGCGAGTCCGCCTGAAGCGCTGGCTGTTCCTCGTCCATCGTTGGCTGGGCGTGGTGCTGTGCGCCTTCTTCGCCATGTGGTTCGTCTCCGGCGTGGTGATGATGTACGTGGGCTACCCCAAGCTCACGGCGGCAGAGCGACTGCAGCACCTGCCGCCGCTGGGCGACGGCGCCGGCCTGCTGTCGCCGCACTCGGCGCTGCAGGCGGCCGGCGTGGATGGGCCGCTCAAGGAACTGAGGCTGGCGGCGGCCCGTGGGGGAAGGCCGGTGTACCTCGCCGTGCAGCAGGCGGCCGCGCCGGAGGCGGGACAGAGACGCCGCGCAGCGCCCGGCGGCGGTACCGTGGTCATCGACGCCGCGAGCGGCCGCCGCCTCCAGGGCGTCGACACCGAGGTGGCACTGGCGAGCGCCGCGGCCTTCGCCGGGCCGACCTCGCCGCAGGCAGCGGTCCACGACCTGGGCACGGTGCAGGAGGACGCGTTCACCCATTCGCGCGGGCTCGATGCCCACCGCCCCCTGCACCGGATCGCGGTGGCCGATACCCACGGCACCTGGCTTTACGTGTCCAGCCTCACGGGCGAGGTGGTGCGCGATGCGACGCGCAGCGAGCGGCTGTGGAACTACGCGGGCGCGTGGATCCACTGGCTGTACCCCTTCCGCGGCAACGTGTTCGACCGTTGGTGGACCGACATCGTCAACTGGCTGTCGATCGCCGGCATCGCGGCTGCTGTGGCGGGCACCGTCGTGGGCGTGATGCGTTGGCGCTTCCGTCGACCCTACCGCAGCGGCGCACGGTCGCCCTACCCGGGGCGGATGATGCGCTGGCACCACGTCAGCGGCCTGGTGTTCGCAGGGTTCACCATCACCTGGATCTTCAGCGGCCTGATGTCGATGAACCCCTGGCGGATCTTCGACACTGGCGCCGCACCGCTGCGTGCCGACGCCCTGCAGGGCGCCCCGCTGCGGCCTGGGCCGCAGGACGCAGCGCCCGCAGTCTTGCTGGCCGCCGCCGGCACCGGCACCCGCGAACTGCGGTGGACGCCAGTGCTGGGCACGCTGGTGGTTCAGGCTTGGTCACCGGGCGGCCGCCCCCGGCTGCTGCGCAGCACCGACGCGCAGCCGCATGCGGTCGACGAGGGACAACTGAGAAGCTTCGCCGCCGGCCTGCTAGCGGCGCCTGTGGCGCGCATCGACCACCTGAGCGCCTACGACTTCCACTACTACGACCGCGCCGAGCACACGATGACCGGTGGCAACGACATGCCGCTGCCGGTGCTGCGCGTGGTGTTCTCCGATCCGCAGGCCAGCTGGGTGCACATCGACCCGGCCACCGGCACCGTGCTCGGTCGCATCGATGCCGGCCGACGCGCCAGCCGCTGGCTCTTCGCCATGCTGCACAGCTGGGACTGGCTGCCGCTGCTGGAACGGCGGCCCATGTGGGACGCGGTGCTGGTCCTGCTGAGCCTGGGTGGCACGGCGCTGAGCCTTACGGGCGTGGTGATCGGCTGGCGACGGCTGGTCCTGAAATGGCGAGGTGCACGCGAGCACTGGAAACCTGCAAGATCTATGGCTAAGCAGGACACACTAGGCCTGAAAACACCCTCGCAATAATCTTGGCTCTGCTGCCCAGCAGCCTTGCTTTTCACCGACCAGTGCAGCAGGGACGACGACAGGCATCGGAGAAGTTTTGCTATTTTGTTTTCCCGATCTACTCGACTGCGCGGCCGTTAGCCCGCCGAGGAACTGCGGCAGACGGCTAGGGCCAATGAGCAGGAGAGCTCGGGCGGCACTGTCGCGTTCTCGTCTCACAGACCACGGCCAAGGGCACGATCGGTGGACTTGTTCAGACTGTCCCTAAAATCTGAGCCTCATCGCAAAACCGACACGCTTCTTGAGAACCCAGCCTCAGTACTCGCTTCTCGCGGAAACGCTCATCCGGGAGATCAATGCCGGGACCTACCCAGTCGGCACGCACCTACCGCCGGAGATGGCGTTATGCGAGAGCTTCGCGATGTCGAGGAACACGGTGCGCGCGGCCATTCGCGTGTTATCCGAGATGGGTCTCGTATCGCGACATCCCGGCATCGGCACGATCGTCAAGGCGAGCACTGCGACGCCGCGCTACATGCTCGAAGTGGCATCGCTGTCCGAACTCTTTCCGAACATCGACCTCACCGAGCAGTTCTTGCTGGGCACCAGCGACGTGATGGCCGACGAGCCGTTGGCACTCGTGCTGGACTGCCCAGTGAACCAGCGGTGGGTCCGTTTCGAAACAGTGCGGCGCATGCGCAAGGACCGCTCGCCTGTCGCGTACGCCGAGATCTACGTGCCGCCCATCTTCCGGGCTCTCGGTCCGCGGCTGGACAAGCTCAGCCGGCCGTCCCACGAAGCACTGGAGGCTCAATTCGGCACGCAGGTGGCCGAGGTGGTGCAGGTGACGGACGCGCAGATGCTCAACGGCGCGATCGCCAAAGCGCTGAACCTGCCACCTCGATCGGCGGGCCTTCACATCGTGCGGCGCTTCATCGATGGCAGTGGCCGCGTCATCATGGTGACGAACAACCGCTACCCAGCGGGCCAGGCAAGCTATTCCACGCGACTACGCCTGAACTGGGCGCCGCCGACGCAGTAGCCGCTGCCGTTCACTGCGGCTGGATCTTGGCGTCTCGCGCGACCCTCTTCCAACGCGCGATCTCGGTCACCATCATCGTTCGCAGTTGCTCGGGCGTGCCGGGCTCCA
>JAFEEH010000093.1 GCA_018241185.1 Pseudomonadota bacterium
GTGCCGAAGGGGTCGAACACGGTGTCGTTCCAGAAGGTCGGGGTGTAGTCACGGCCCAGACGCACTTCACCGAAGCCGCCCGACAGGCTCACCGTCGAACGACGGTTGAAGTTGTCGATGCCCTTCTTGCCGTCATCATTGCTGATGCCGGCTTCGAGCCAGAAGCTGGCAGCCAGGCCGCCGCCCAGGTCTTCCGTGCCGCGGAAACCGATGCGGCTGGTGTTGTAGCCCGAGTTGGCCAGGGCAGTCTTGCTCTGCTTCACCGAGCCAGGCTGACCGAAGTACGCCAGGGGGTCGGCCAAGTACACGAGCGGGTCCATGTACAGGTTGCTCTTCGACGAATAGCCGCTGATCGAAGCGTCGACGATACCGAACAGGGTCACCGACGATTGCGCCGAGGCAACACCGGCAACAGCCAGGGCAGCCAGAGCAGCTAGACCGGCGACAGGTGTGGCTGCGGCATCATGCGGCAGCCAATCGCCAAGAAAAAAGCCCCGAGTCTTGCGACTCGGGGCTAAATCCACCAATTGGGAGGGTGGAGGAGACAACCAGTGCGCAAATGATTGCGCGTTGAAATAAAGTATAGCGAGGCTTTGTTGCGATGCAACACGCCAGATGCAATTCCCCCACACATCGGCTGCAAAGTGCGCGTCAACGTGAATTTTGACCGCGCTGCCGCCTCTCGGAGTTTTTGAACAGTATGGAATGCACAGTCAGTTGGACGGGTCAGAGCGGCACGCGCTCGGCCATGGGATTCGTGGCCGAAACCGGAAGTGGGCATGTGCTGACGATGGATGGTGCGCCTGATGCAGCACGCCCCGAAAACGGCGGGCAGAACCTGGCGGCGCGACCGATGGAAACCGTGCTGGCCGGCACGGGGGGATGCACGGCCTACGACGTCGTGATGATCCTCAAGCGAGGGCGGCATCAGGTCGAGCGCTGCAGCGTCAAACTCACCAGCGAGCGCGCCTCGACGGATCCGAAAGTGTTCACGAAGATCCATATGCACTTCACCGTCGCCGGCAAGAACATCCCATCCGCTGCCGTGGAGCGCGCAATCGCGCTCAGTCACGACACCTATTGCTCGGCCACGATCATGCTGGGCAAGACGGCCGAGATCACGACGAGCTTCGACCTGATCGAGCTTTGAGCAGGCTGCGCTCAAATCCTGTGTGCGACGGTGGTCATGACGCGCGCTGCCAGTCGCATCAATGCCTTGACGGGGGGCGGCAAATCGGCAGCACCCGCATTGGTGGCCCATTGGGCGTGACGCGCTTCGTCCTCTTTCATCTGTAGCACCACGGCGCGGGACGCCGGGTCGCCCGGTGGCAGGCGATCGAGATGGCCGTCGAGATGGGCTTCAACCTGGCGTTCGGTTTCAGCGACGAAACCGAGACTCCATTGGTCGCCAAGTCTGCCTGCCACCATGCCCAATGTGAAGGCACCGGCATACCAGAAGGGATTCAGCCTCGATGTGTGGGCGCCCAGCGCGTCCAGGCGTTGGCGCGTCCAGGCGAGATGGTCCGTTTCCTCGTCGGCCGCCTTCAGCAATTGTTGACGCAACTTAGGGTCGCGCGTGGTGGCTGCCTGCGCCGTGTAGAGCGCCTGGGCGCAAACTTCACCCACGTGGTTGACACGCATCAGCGCGCCGGCTTCCCGCTTCTCGGGGATGCTGAGCGGCACGCTCGGCCCCCCTGTCATAGGCAGAGGCTGAGTGCGGGACGCATGGTGAGTTGCGAAAAGCGTGCGAAGCGCTGAATCGGCAGCCGCAAGGAAGGAGTCCAAGGACAGTGACATATGCCGTATTGTGAAAGCAGTCTTGGACTGCGTGAGTCAGCGACTTCATTTCACAATGCGGTGCGGGCATGGCGCCATAGCTGTTGCACCACTGCAACGAAACGGCTCGGGCCCGACCAGTTTGAGCCAATTTGTTTTGCCCTGAAGCAGCGGCTCTGGTGCAATAGCAACAACTTCCCAAAAGGAGGTTGGCCCGGGGCCCGGTGGGAGCACAAACGTGCCAGCACGGTGATCCCTTCGCACCGGCGCCCTATGTCTTAACCTTGGAGAAACTTGCAATGAAAAAATCCCTCGTTGCTCTGGCTGCCCTGGCTGTTGCCGGTGTTGCCTCGGCGCAATCGTCGGTGACCCTGTTCGGTATCGTCGACGCTTCGATCAGCGGCTATTCGTCGAAGAGCGACCTGTATGTGGTCAACCCGCTTGCCTACATCAACAACCCCCTGGCGTTCTACGGCATCCCCAGCTCGGTCAAGCAGAGCAAGACTGCCCTGGCCAACTCGGGCTACAACTCCAGCCGCATCGGTTTCCGCGGCACGGAAGACCTGGGCGGCGGCTTGGCTGCCAGCTTCTGGCTCGAAGCCGGCATCAACAACGACAGCGGCAGCAAGGGCATCGACAACTTCAACCGTCGTTCGACGGTGAGCCTGTCGGGCGGCTTCGGTGAAGTGCGTCTGGGCCGTGACTACACCCCGACCTTCTGGAACGACACCGTGTTCGACCCCTTCGGCAC
>JAFEEH010000094.1 GCA_018241185.1 Pseudomonadota bacterium
AGCATCCCCATCGGGGAAGCTCAGGCGAAGCAGGCGATGCGCCTGCCGGTAGGGCGAGCCGAAGACACTGGCGAGGTCTGCCATGGCATGGTTGTCCGACGCTGATCACGTTCATGGACAACCGGCGCTTGGTCACAGGCTCCAGGAGCCTGCGCCGCTTCGTGATGTCCTCCCTGAGCCCGAAGCACGCGGTACTTCGGACGCACGGCATCGTAGCGCAGCGCGGGACGCGCGCGCAACGGCCGCTGCGGGCCGTTCAGTTCACGCGCCGATGCGCGACGCGACGTTGCGCAACTGCTCGGCCAGCTTGGCCATCGACGCTTCCGACAGGTCGTCTGCGAGGACGACCACCCGTTCTTCCCAGCGGCGGAAATGCGTGGCCTGCGAGCGCGCATAGTGCGGGTCGTAGTGCAGCCGCATCAGCTCGTCGAACAGCGCGCGCAGATCGCCGGCGCGCGCCCAGTCCTGCCAGCGCTGCACGGTCGCCTTGCCCTGCGATTCCTTGAAATGCGCCATCAGCTGTGCCAACGCCTCGCGGTCTTCCCCCAGGTCGGCGTAGTCGCGCAGCAGGTAGGCCAGGCGCGCATCGGGCGTGGCCTGCACCTCGACGCAGGGGGCAGCACGCATGCGCTCGACCAGTTGCGGCGGCAGCGCGATGCGGCCGATGCGCGGGCTCTCGCCTTCGGTGAACACGGGCCGGGTCAAGTCGAATGTCTCGATCTGCGCGGCCAGCAGCGTCTCGAAGTGCTTCTGCGACGGCTGCGGTACGCCGCGCAGTGCACCCAGCAGCGAGCCGCGGTGGCGCGCCAGCCCCTCCAGGTCGAGCACCTGCGCGCCCCCCTCGGCCATGCGATGCAACAGCCGCGTCTTGGCGCTGCCGGTGGCACCGCACAGCACGACCAGCGGCAACGCAGGGCAGGCCTGCGCGATGCGTTCGATGACATGGCGGCGCCAGCTCTTGTAGCCGCCGGCGAGTTGCTGCGCGTCCCAGCCGACCAGGCGCAGCCAGTTCACCATCGAGCCGCTGCGCAGCCCGCCGCGCCAGCAGTACACCAGTGGCCGCCAATTGGCAGGACGGTCGGCGAACTGCTCGCGCAGATGGCGCGCCAGGTTGGCGGCCACCATCGCGCCCCCCACTCGGCGGGCCTCGAACGCGCCCTGCTGGTGGTACAGCGTGCCGACGATGCGGCGCTCCTCGTCGTCGAGCACCGGGCAGTTGATGGCGCCGGGGATGTGATCGAGCGTGAATTCGGCGGGCGAGCGTGCGTCGATGAGCGCGTCGAAGCCGGCGATGTCGGCGGCGCGTACCGGGGGGCGGGCTGTCATGCGACGGCGCTCCGGAACTCGAATCGCCACAAGGCGAAGACGAGGGCGCTCTGCTTTGCAAGCACGCGCTGTTCTCGGTCTTTAAAAGAAAAAGGGCTGCAGCGCCCGTCCAGCTTGCGCAGCCAGCTATCAAAAGAATAGCATTCCCGGCTTCGCTGGCCTGGGTGCGCGGGCGTGCGATGGCGCCGCGTCATCGTGGGGCCCCGAACAGGGCCGTGCGCGCGGCGTCAGAAGGCAGCACGCAAGCCACGTCGTGCGCGCAGCCGGGCACCACCGTCAGCGGCCGGGGCCGCGTCGTCGACACCAGCGCCCGGTCGTAGGCGGCGTAGGCCACGCCGCGCTGCAGGCGATAGGGCCCCTGCAACATCGCGGCGCAGGACTTGTCGAGGATGGGGTAGTAGGTGCCCTTGTCGCTGCTGCTGTCGAGCGCACCTTCGAGGTAGCCGATGTCCGCCGCCGCATAGCGCGCCCGGGCCTGGGCGGCGCTGCGGCCCAGCAGGGCGGGCAGGTCCGCAGTGCCGTACTTCCAGCGGTCGTGGCCGGGGCAGGCCGCGGCATCGGCCGCCCGAAAGGCGAAACCGCATCCGCCCGGAAAATCCGCGCCGCTGCCGCAGGCCTCCCAGGCCACGTCCTGGCCGTCGCGCTGTGGCTGCGGCCGCACGGGGTCGAAGTAGAGCCAGCTGCCGGGGTCGGCGATCACGTAGCGCAGCCGAAGGCCGGCGGGCGGATCGGCCGCGAAGCCGACGCTGTGCTGGAGCATCTGTGCGCCGGCCGAGAAGCCGGCCAGCGTCACGGTCTGCAGGCTGGGCCAGCGGCGATGCAGTTCGGCGATCAGCGCGTCGAGCGCGGCGAAGGCGCCAATCGGCCAGGTGCCGAGCGAGGGCGCGCCGGCCAGCCAGCCGCCGCAGGTCCACAGCGCATCGCCCGGCTCGGCCGGCGGCACGCCGCGCGTGCGGCAGCGGGCGGCGTCCGCATCGCCGACCTGGAACAGCGGCGCGACGACCAACGTGTCGGCAAGGCGGCCGGCCGCGCGCGCGGCGCGCAGGCCGGCGTCGAAGCTGCGGTTGGCATCGCGCGGGTGGCCGTGCATCACGACCAGCGCCGCGGTCGGCGCAGTGCCTGCATCGGGGGCGCGCACGTCGCCGAGCGAGGCGTAGTAGTGCAGCCGGCCCGCAGCGCCGGGCAGCTCGAAGCCGACGAAGCAGCGGGGGGATGCGGCCTGGTCGCAGCGCGCGTCGACCGTGGCGGGCGAGGCCATGCTGGCCGGGTCCTCTGCCTGGGCCTGCAACGGGCCGAGCGCGAGCCCGAGTGCGGCGGCCGTGCCGGCCAGCGTGCGCAGGCTCACGCGAGCCGTTCCTTCACATAGCTGTCGCGGTCCATGTCGACCACCTCGACGCTGAGCTGCACCTGCACGCCCGAGGGCCGCGGCACCGCGCTGCGCAGCGCGGCCGCGATGCGCTCGGCCAGGTCGCGCTTGGCTTCGGGCGAGCGGCCGGCGACCAGGCGCAACTGCGCATGCACGAAGGCGCGGCCATCGTCCTGGTTGCCGACGCGGAAAGTGTCGACGGCGACGACGCGCGTCTTCAGGTCCGCCTCGTCCAGGATCGCCGGGCTGGCCGTGACGCTCCGGTTGAGGGCCGGCAGCATTTCGCCGACCGGCAGCGGGCCGAGGTTGGCGGAATGTTCGATGAAGAGATGAGGCATGGACGGGATTTTTTGGATGAAGGGGGTGGAGCGGATCGGCGCTCAGGGCGCATCGCCGCGCGGCGGCAGTTGCCCGGCGGCGCGCCGGTCTTCCTCTTCCGCCTGCTGCTCGGCGAGGCGCCGCTTCTCGCGGTCGGCGGCCGTGGGCTCGCGGAAACGGATGTTGACGCCGCTGTGGTCGTCACTGCCGCTGGCCGCATCCACCGCGGCGCCGACGGCCTTGCCGGTCAGGCGCGCGGTGCCGATGGCGGCATCGGCGGCCAGGCCGACCGCGCCGGCGCCGACGCTGACGGCGGTGCTACCGACGCTCACTGCAGCTCCCGCGACGCTGGCGACGGCACAGCCGTCGAGCAGCGGCAATGCGGTGAGCATCAACGTCAGGGCCAGCCCGGCACGTCGGTGCGGCCGGCCGGGATTCATGGCGTGGCCCTGCGCGCGTCGGCGTCGACATCGGCGGCCGACGGGTCGACCCACCTCGGCGGTGGCAGGGCCTGCCAGCTGTCGCGCGGCGCACTGACCGTGGGCAGCCCGATGCCGGTGCTCAGGCCCACGGCGGCACCCTGGTTGTTGGCGGCCAGGCCGACGCCCACCGACCCGCAGCCGCCCAGCGCCAGGGCCAGTGTTGTGAGCGCAACCAGTCGTGCCGCCGCGCGCCGCATCACCGCACCCGCATGCCCGGCTGCGCGCCGGGGAAGGGCTCCAGCACGAAGATGCCTGGCTGCGTCTTCTCGTCGGCGTGGCTGGCAGCCAGCACCATGCCTTCGCTGAGGCCGAACTTCATCTTGCGCGGCGCCAGGTTGGCGACCATCACCGTGAGCTTGCCCACGAGCTGCTCGGGGCGGTAGGCCGAGGCGATGCCGCTGAAGACGTTGCGCGTCTTCGGCTGGCCGTCGTCGCTCTTCTCGCCGACGTCGAGCGTGAGGCGCAGCAGCTTGGTCGAGCCTTCCACGGCTTCGCAGGCGAGGATCTTCGCGATGCGCAGGTCAACCTTGGCGAAGTCGTCGATGCCGATGGTGTCGGCCAGCGCTTCGCCGCCCGGTGCGTCGGGGTCGACAGGTTTTGCTACGTTTTTGATAGCTGCCTGCGCAGGCTTGGCGAGCGCTGCGGCCGATTTTTCTTCGGAAGCCGCGGCCGGCGGCAACTCGAAGAGCTGGTCCAGCAGCTTGGCATCGACGCGCTGCATCAGGTGCTTGTACTCGCCGATCGCATGGCCGGCCGGCAGGGCCGTCCCGGCGTCGGTCCATTGCAGCGGCTCGACCTTGAGGAAGGCCTCGACGTTCTGCGCCAGGGCCGGCATCACCGGCTTGAGGTAGAGCGTCAGCAGCCGGAAGGCCTCGATGCACACGGTGCACACGTCGTGCAGCCGCGCCTCGGCGCCTTCCTTCTTCGCCAGTTCCCAGGGCTTGTTGGCGTCGACGTACTCGTTCACCTTGTCGGCCAGGGCCATCGTCTCGCGCACGGCGCGTGCGGTGTCGCGGGCGTCGTAGTGCTCGCGCAGCGCGGGCGCGGCCGCGCGCAGCGCCTCGAGCAGTGCCGCGCCGTCGTCGCCCGGCGTGCCGAGCCGGCCGCCGAAGCGCTTGCCGATGAAGCCAGCCGCGCGGCTGGCGATGTTGATGTACTTGCCCACCAGGTCGCTGTTGACGCGGGCGACGAAGTCCTCGGGGTTGAAGTCGATGTCTTCGTTCCTGCCGTTGAGCTTGGCCGCCAGGTAGTAGCGCAGCCACTCGGCGTTCAGGCCCAGGCTCAGGTACTTGAGCGGGTCCAGGCCGGTGCCGCGGCTCTTGCTCATCTTCTCGCCGTTGTTCACGGTGAGGAAGCCGTGCACGCAGATCTTGTCCGGCGTCTTGCGGCCGCTGAACTTCAGCATCGCGGGCCAGAACAGCGTGTGGAAGGTGATGATGTCCTTGCCGATGAAGTGCACCTGCTCCAGCTCGGGCTGCGCCATGTAGCGCTCCAGGCTCATGCCGCTGGGCTCGGAGGTGTCGTCGTCGATGTCGACCTCGATGCAGGCCTTGTCGAGCAGGTTCTTGAGCGACGCGAGGTACCCCACCGGCGCATCGAGCCAGACGTAGAAGTACTTGCCCGGTGCGTCGGGGATCTCGATGCCGAAGTAGGGCGCGTCGCGGCTGATGTCCCAGTCGCCCAGGCCTTCGCTGGTGCTGCCGTCGGGGTTCGTGCGCACACTGAACCATTCCTTCACCTTGCGCGCCACCTCGGGCTGCACGTGCTGGCCGTTCTGCGTCCACTCTTCGAGGAAGGCCACGCAGCGCGGGTCCGACAGCTTGAAGAAGAAGTGCTCCGAATTCTTCAGCACCGGCTTGGCGCCCGACAGCGCCGAGTAGGGGTTGATCAGGTCGGTCGGCGCGTAGACCTTGCCGCACACCTCGCAGTTGTCGCCGTACTGGTCCTTGGCGTGGCAGTTGGGGCACTCGCCCTTGATGTAGCGGTCGGGCAGGAACATGTTCTTCTCGGGGTCGAAGAACTGCTCGATGGTGCGCGTCTCGATCAGGCCGGCGGCCTTGAGGTCGAGGTAGATCTGCTTCGCAAGCTCGTGGTTCTCGGGGGAATCCGTCGAGCTCCAGTTGTCGAAGGCGATGTGGAAGCCATCGAGGTAGGGCTTGCGGCCCGCGGCGATGTCGGCCACGAACTGCTGCGGCGTCTTGCCGGCCTTCTCGGCCGCGATCATGATCGGCGCCCCGTGGGCGTCGTCAGCGCCCACGAAGTTCACCTCGGCGCCCGTCATTCGCTGGAACCGCACCCAGATGTCGGCCTGGATGTACTCCATGATGTGGCCGATGTGGAAGTTGCCGTTGGCGTACGGCAGGGCGGTGGTGACGAAGAGCTTGCGCGGGGAGGGCATCGGGGGAAGGCGAGGGCCGGATGAGGTGAATGCCGGGCGCCGCAGGGTCGCCCGCCGGGAACCCCCGATTTTAGGAGAGCGCCCCGTGCCGGGGTGCGCGCAGGGTCAGGCCGCCTGCCGCGTCGGCAGCACGGCGATCTGCGCGAGGTTGACGCGCGCAGGCTGGCATGCCACGAAGCAGACCAGCTCGGCGATGTCCTCCGGCTGCAGCCATTCCACCGTCTGGCGCGTGCCCTGCAGCCGTTCGCGCACGCGGTCGTCGGCGATGTGTCCCTGCAGCTCGGTGTCGACGATGCCGGGTTCGAGCGTGGTGACGCGCACGTTGCGCGGCCCCAGTTCGGCGCGCAGCGTGTTCCCGAAATGCGTGGCATACGCCTTGGAGGCGGCGTAGACGGAGAAGGTCGGGAACAGCGTGCGGGCCGCGATCGACGCGGTGTTGACCAGGTCGGCCACGCCCTGCGCGGCGGCGGCCTCGACCAGCTGCGGCACGAAGGCGCGCACCGTGTGGTTCAGGCCGCGGATGTTCAGGTCCACCTGCCGCTCCCACGGCGCCGCGTCGGCACCCGTCACCGGGGTGGGCAGCATCACGCCGGCGTTGTTGAACACGATGCCGGCCGGGCCGAGTGCATCGCGCACCTGTGCGGCCGTGGCGTCGAGCGCGGCGGCATCGGTCACGTCCGTCGCGAAGGGGGCCGCGCGGCCGCCGGCCCGGCGGATACGCTCGGCCAGCGCCGCCAGGCGGTGCGCGCGCCGCGCGATGAGGGCGACGGCAGCCCCGCGCGCGGCGAGGGCGATCGCCGTGTGCTCGCCGATGCCGCTGGAGGCGCCGGTGATTACCGCCACGCGGCCGGTCAGGTCATGGGAGCTGCTCATGGCGGCTGCCTGTGCCTACTTGCGCACCATCGGAATCTGCAGGTTGGTCGGCCGGTTGGCCTCGGTGTCGAAGCCGCGCCCGTCGACGTTGCGCGCGCCCCAGAACAGCATGCCGTGCGCCAGGACCACCAGGTCGTACTCCATGAAGTGCTGGCCGGCCTTCAGGCCGAAGGGCACAAAGTCCTTGCCGAAGATGCTCTGCGTCTGGCCGACCGCCCAGGGCGCGTAGCCCTGCGCCGCCACCTTGTTGAGCACGTCGGCGAAGCCCTGGACGAGCGGCGTCACCTCGTAGCCCTCGTCGGCGACGAAGTCGACCTTCTGCGCGCCGGGCGCGATGGGGTGCTCGCCGCGCCAGAAGGTATGGCCCTTGATCAGCAGGCGCGCCAGTGGCACCTTGCCGTAGGGGTCGGCGAAGTTGACGATGGCCAGCTCGAAGCGGTCGCCCGGCAGCGCCTTGAAGTCGCGCTTCAGATAGAAGGGCTTGAGGCTGCCGTCGGGGTTCTTCTGCGCGCTGGGGCGCACTTCGGGGGCGATGCTGGTCCATTCGCCGACGAGGGCCTGCTGGGTCTGTGCGAGTGTCATGGGGGTGTTTCCGGAGGTGGATGAAAGGGAGGGGGGCGAAAGCGAAGGCGCGCCGCAGGCGGCGAGCGCCAGGGGCAGCCCGAGGGCGGCAAGGAGTTGTCGGCGTTGCGGCATGGTGGGCAGCTGTTGAATATGACAGTCGTCATAGTAGCGCGATCTATGATGGTTGTCATAGTCTTCGGTGCAAAGTTCGGGAAAAGGTGCAGGAAGTCATGGCGGGCGAGGTTCGAAAAGGCATGGTCGAGGGCGCGATGGCGCTGCTGGCGCGGCGCGGGCTGCATGCCACGTCCTTTTCCGAGGTGCTGGCCGCCACCGGCGCGCCGCGCGGCTCGCTGTACCACCACTTTCCGGGCGGCAAGGACCAGCTGGTGGCCGAGGCGGTGGACAGGGCCGGCGCGGTGCTGGCCGACGCGCTGGAGCCGGTGGCCGGCGCGCCGGCCGACGCCGTGGTCGAGCGCTTCCTGGCCATCTGGCGCACGGTGCTCACGCGCTCCCAGTGCGAGGCCGGCTGCGCGGTGCTGGCCGTGACGGTGGCGACCGACTCGGCCGAACTGCTGTCGCACGCCACCGCGGTGTTCCGCGCCTGGCGCGAGCGCCTGGGCGACCTGTTGCGCCAGGGCGGCCTGCCGGCCGAGGAGGCGAGGCGCTTCGCCATGGTGCTGATCGCTTCGGCCGAGGGGGCGGTGGTGCTCAGCCGCGCCGACCAGAGCCTGGAGCCCTTCGAGGCGGTCGCCGCACAGCTGATCGATCAGGTCCGCCGCCTGCAGGCGCCAAACGGCTGAGCGCACCCCGGGGATGTGGGCGGAGCGACAGCTTCGCCGCGTATGCTGTCGGCCTCGTTCGCATCGACCACCGAGTACCCGCATGACCACCACCCGCATCCCTGCCACCCTGATTCCCGGCGACGGCATCGGCCCCGAGATCATGGACGCCACCCTGGCCGCGCTCGACGCCCTGGGCGCGCCCTTCGAGTGGGATTCCCAGATCGCCGGCCTCGGCGGCGTCAAGGCCGCCGGCGATCCGCTGCCCAAGGCCACGCTCGACTCGATCCGCAAGACGCGCCTGGCGCTCAAGGGCCCGCTGGAAACGCCTTCGGGCGGCGGCTACCGCAGCTCCAACGTGCGCCTGCGCGAGGAGTTCCAGCTCTTCGCCAACGTGCGCCCGGCCCGCACCATCATCCCCGGCGGCCGCTTCGACAACATCGACCTGCTGGTGGTGCGCGAGAACCTCGAGGGCCTGTACATCGGCCACGAGCACTACGTGCGCATCGACGGCGACCCGCATGCCGTGGCCATGGCCACCGGCATCAACACGCGCCAGGGCTGCCACCGCATCCTCGACTACGCCTTCCAGGCGGCCATCGCGCAGGGCCGCAAGAAGGTGACGGTGGTGCACAAGGCCAACATCATGAAGGCGCTCACCGGCATCTTCCTGGAGACGGCCGAGCAGCTCTACGCCGAGAAGTACCAGGGCAAGTTCCAGTTCGAGACCATGATCGTCGACGCCTGCGCGATGAAGCTGGTGCTCAACCCCTGGCAGTTCGACACCGTGGTCACGACCAACCTGTTCGGCGACATCCTGTCCGACCTGGTGGCCGGCCTGGTCGGCGGCCTGGGCATGGCGCCGGGTGCCAACATCGGCGCCGACGCGGCCATCTTCGAGGCCGTGCACGGCTCGGCCCCCGACATCGCGGGCAAGGGCATCGCCAACCCGATCGCGCTGATGCTCGCTGCGGCGCAGATGCTCGACCACGTGCAGCGTACCGACCTGGCCCACCGCCTGCGCACCGGCATCGACCAGACCCTGAACGTCGACAAGGTGCGCACCGGCGACCTGGGCGGCACGGCCAACACGGCGGCCTTCACGCAGGCGCTGGTGGCGCGGTTGAAGGGTTGACGGCGTTGAGCGAGTCACCCGACGCATCGGCGCCCGCGGCCGCGCCCGGCCCGGGCTGGACGCTCGATGCTGCCGAGACGCGCGTGCTCGGCGTGCTGATCGAGAAGCAGCGCACGGTGCCCGACACCTACCCGCTCACGCTCAACAGCCTGGTGGCCGGCTGCAACCAGAAGACCAGCCGCCACCCGGTGATGGAACTGGGCGATGGGCAGGTGCAGGCCGCCCTCGACGGCTTGCGCGCCCATGCGCTGATCACCGAGACCAGCGGCGGCCGTGCCATGCGTTACGGCCACAACGCCGACCGCGTGCTGAAGCTGCCCTCGCAGTCGGTCATCCTGCTGGCCGTGCTGATGCTGCGCGGCCCGCAGACCGCGGGCGAACTGCGTATCGCCAGCGACCGCATGCACAACTTCGCCGACATCTCGTCGGTCGAAGGCTTCCTCGACGAGATGGCCGAGCGGCCGGCCGGCGCGCTGGTGGTCAAGCTGCCGCGGCTGCCGGGCGCGCGTGAAAGCCGTTGGATGCACCTGCTGGCCGGACCGCCGTCCGAGGAACTGATGGCTGCCGCGGCGGCATCGCCGGTGGCCCGCGCCGCCGCGCCGGCCGATCCGGGCGAAGTGGCGGCGCTGCAGGGCCGGGTGGCGCAGCTCGAAGCGGAAGTCCTCGCCTTGCGCGCCACGTTGGTCAGGGTGTGCACGGAGTTGGGCATCGACGCTGGCACAGACTCCTAGGTTCGTTTCAGCCCGAAACCGCGCGTGCCCTGCAGCGCAGGGCGCCGGCTGATGCCGCCGCCGGTGGCGCAGGACGCCCGCTTGTTGGCATTTCTCTCTACAGTCGGAGCACCTTCCATCCGCTGCGAGGAACGCCGTGCGACCCACGATTGCGCCGCCGATCCGACGGCACCCCGCCGTTGTCCTGGGCCTTGCCCTGACGCTTCTGCTCGGCGCCTGCGGTGACCGGCGAGCGGCACCCGAGGCCGGGTCAGCCCCCGACGGCGCACTGGCTTCGCCGGCCTCGTCGGCCGCGCCCGCGCGCTACCTGCTGGCGCGCGCCGTGAACGAGGGGGCGGCCGGCCGTCCGGGCGGCCGCAGCACCCTCTACGTGGTCGACCCGGCCAAGCCCTCGCCGGCGCTGCATGCCATCGACCTGGGCGTCGACACCGCGAGCCCCTACGGACCCCCCATCGCCGGCGGCACGCAGGCCTACCGGATGGACCGCGCCGCACGCCGATCCACCTATGCCGGGCAGTCGGTGGCGCTGTTCGTGAAGGACGGCAAGGTGTTCAAGGTCGAACTGCGCGCCGACCTCCCGCATGCGCCGACGCAGGTCTCGTCCCTCGGCAATGCCTGCCGCCTGGCGCGCGACATGGTGATCCCGACCGTGAGCGCGGACGGCCGCGATGCCTGGTTCAAGGTCGACACCGCCGGCCCGGGCGGCAACTGCGCCTACGGCAGCACCGCCGCGGCCTATGTGCGCACCACGATGGATGCGGGCGCGCCAGCGCTTGAGCAACTCCCCGGCGAGTGGGTCGATGCGCTGGACGATGGTGCGCACAACACACTGGCCTACCTTATGCTGGCGCCGGAGGGGCTGGTGCTCTACGACGTCGACCTGCGCCGCCGCATCGGCGCCGTGCAGGGCGGCGGCGGCGTGCGCAAGGCGCAGCTCATGGGCTTCGACTACAGCGCGCCCCAGGCGCATTACTACCGCGTCGACGACACCGTGCGGCATCTGCGGTGGGACGCCAAGGCCGCGACGCTCTCGCCCTCCCTGCTGCCGCTGACGCGGCCCGATTTCGGGCCCCGCAATGTGGTCGGGCATGCCGATCTCCAGGCCTTCTATTTCGGCGACGGCAACCGCGTGTTCAAGGTGGCAGGGGGTGGCCCTCCCGTGCAGATCGCGACCGTGGCGGGGCTGCCGGTCTACGCGATCATGATGACCGACACCCACCTGGTGGTGTGGCAGGCCGATCCGGCGCGCCCGACGCTGGGCAACAGCGCCACCGTGGTGGCCAAGTCCGATGGTCGGACCACGGTGTCGATCGAAGGCGCGACGCCGGTCGGTGCGACGGCCACGCGCATGGTTTACCTCACGCGTCGGGGCGCCGAGCACCGCACCGTCGCCTTCGACGGCCAAGAAGACGCGGCGCTGGCGGCCGGCCCCGCCGGTGCCACGCTGGTCTTTGCGCCGAGCCGCGTGGCCGACCTGCAGTACCTGGAAGCGGCGGTGGGCTGCGCGCCGGCGCCGGCAGCGGGCCGACCCTGCGAAGGCCGCATCGTGCAGCGGGCGATCGGTGGCGCCGAGGGCAGCGAGCTCGTCATCGGCGCGGTCCCGCCGGGCGCTGCGGCGCGCCTGCAGTTCGTCGATCCGACCTTTGGCGTGGAACTGCCGCTGCCCTATGGGGGCGCCCCGGCCCTCCTGACCATCGGCAACACGCTGCACGTGTGGACACCGGGGCAGGCGGGTTCGCTTGCGCAGGTGGGGCGCACGCCGGGCTAGAGCCGGGCGTGCGGCGCTGGTGATGACCATGCCCAGGCGCTCGGCGCAACGTGTGGCGGTGCCGGGCTGGCGGTCGATGTCTGGATGAACTTCTGCGCCCTCGGTGGCTGAACCCACCGGCCCGCTCGCTGGTCAGGCGGGCGGCGGTAGATTCGGGGCATGCCTTCGATCCCATCCCCCGGTGGCACGCCCGCCACCCTCGCCAACTGGCGCCTGCCAACCCACAGCCGCCAGGCCTTCCGCCAGGTGCCGCAACTGCTGGCCACCGCGCCGGTGGCGCACGACCCGTCGCGTGTCCGCGCCTTGCTGCCCGCACCCATCGAGTGGGCGGCCTGGCGCGTCGCTGCGCGCGGCGGCCAGCCGCTGGATCTGGCCGCCTTCCTGCAGCACACGCACACCGACGGCATGGTGGTGCTGCAGCACGGCCGCATCCTGGGCGAGTGGTGGTGCGAGGGCATGGCGGCCGACACCCTGCACATCTTCATGTCGGCGACCAAGTCGGTGGTCGGTCTGCTGTGCGGCGCAATGGTGATGCGCGGTGCGCTGGACATGGACGCGCCGGTCAGTCGCTACGTGCCCGAGATCGCCCACACGGGCTATGCCGGCGCCACGGTGCGTCAACTGGCCGACATGCGCGCCGACGCGCAACTGGACACCGAGGACCTGCGCCGCTACGCCGCGGCCACCGGTTGGGACCCGGTGCCCGAGGGCCACGCGCCCGCCGGCCTGCATGCCTTCCTGGCCGGCTTGCCGGCGCGCGAGCCGGCGCACGGCGGCCCGTTTCGCTACGTGTCCGCCAACACCGACCTGCTGGGCTGGGTGCTCGAGCGCGCGGCCGGCCAGCCATTACCGGCGATGCTGTCGGAGTGGCTGTGGCAGCCGCTGGGCGCGGCGCACGACGCGGCCCTCACGCTCGACTGGGACGGGGCACCGCGCGCCACCGGCGGCCTGTGCGGCACGCTGCACGACTTCGCGCGCGTCGGCCAACTGGTGCTCGACGGTGGGCGCCATGGCGACACGCAGGTCGTGCCTGCTGCCTGGATCGACGACATCGCGCAGCAGGGCGACAGCGCCGCCTGGGCTGCGGGTGAGTTCGCGCAGGCCTTCGGCCGCCGCGCCATGCACTACCGCAGCGGCTGGTACGTGCTCGAGGGCGACACGCCACTGCTCTTCGCCATGGGCATCCACGGGCAGCACATCTTCGTGGACCGCGCGCGCAGCCTGGTGATCGCCAAGCTGTCGGCCTACCCCCAGGCACTGGACGGCGAGGCCACGGCGCTCACCTTGCGGGCGGTGGAGGCCGTGCGCCAGTTCGTCGCCCCCGCCTGAGCCGCAGCCCACGCCCAGTCGCGCATCGGACGCGGCGGCGCCCAGGGGTGCGCTACCGTGCGCCCACTTCCATCCTCACGCATCGGAGACACGCATGGCCACTTCCCCCGCCCTTGCCACCTGGCACCGCCTCGTTCGCGAGCGCGACATGTCGGGCCTGGACACGCTGCTGGACGACAGCGCCGTCTTTCATTCGCCCGTGGTGCACACGCCGCAGGTGGGCAAGCGCATCACGGCGGCCTACCTGCGCGCCGCCTTCGACGTGTTCTTCAACGACACCTTCCGCTACGTGCGCGAGACGGTCGCCGCGGACCATGCGGTGCTGGAGTTCGAGGTCGTCATCGACGGCATCAGCGTCAACGGCATCGACATGATCACGTGGAATGCCGAGGGCCGCATCACCGCCTTCAAGGTCATGATCCGCCCGCTCAAGGCGATCCAGCTGATCCACCAGAAGATGGCCGCGATGCTCGAAGCGCAAGCGGCGAGGGCGGGACAAAAGACCTGAAGGACGAAAGTGCAATCGGCCGCCAGCGCCCGCCAGTCGGGCCTTGCGGCCAAATTCGTCACATCCGTTACGAATCGCGGCCCGGCGCTTCGTCCCAGCCGAAGAAGCGCCGCACCGCCTCGCGCCGGGCCAGCGTGTCGGCCCGCCCCAGCGCCATCAGCTCGCGCGTGAAACCGGTGTCGAACAGCAGGTAGCTCGCCAGCGCCGACGACTGCGTGGCGGCTGCGCCGTCGGCGTTGGCCGGGCCGCGGTGGCCGAAGGCGCGGCGCACCACGCCGGGCAGTGCGTCCACATGCCGCGCGGCGATCACGTCGATGCGCTCCGAGGGCGCGATCACCAGCAGCTCGACCGGCCGCAGATGCGTGTCGCGCCGCGCCTCGGGCGGCACCAGCGACAGCGTCTGGTTGATGCGCTGCAGCCGCTCCACGTCCACCGCCAGCGCGTCGAGGAAGATGCTCGACATCGCATGCCCCGCGATCTGTGCCAGCGTGGGGTAGCCGGCCAGCGTGTTGGGGCCTTGCGAGGCCTGCGGCTCGTGCAGCCGGCCGGCGCCCACCACCAGCACGCGCCGCGCGCCCAGGTGGATGGCCGCCGAGATCGGCGCCGACTGGCGCATCGAGCCGTCGCCGAAATACTCGGTGTGGCCGCCGTGCGCGATGGCCGTGGCCGGGAAGACGAAAGGGATGGCCGAGGACGCGAGCAGGTGCGCGTGCGTGATCGGCCCCGGCACCGCCTGCCGCTGCGAGCGCACCCAGGGCTGCATCGGCACGGCCGACTGGTAGAAGGTGAAGTGCTCGCCCGAGCTGTAGCTCGAGGCCGTGACGGCCAGCGCACGCAGGTGGCCGTCGCGCATCAGGCGCGGCAACCGGTCGAGCGGCACCAGGTGCTGCAGCAGGTCGGCCAGCGGCGCGTTGTCGAGCAGCGAGCGCGGCTGCTCGCGCCGCCAGCGCGCCAGCAGCCGTGCCAGCCCGTAGAGCATGCGCCAGCGGCCGGCCACGTCGAGCAGGTGCAGCCCGTCGGCGCGGTACACCTGCTCGGGCCGGAACTGCTGCCACACGTCGGCGATGTGGCGCACCGCGTGGTCGAAGTCGGCCGCGCCGCAGGCCAGCGCCGCGGCGTTGATGGCACCGGCCGAGGTGCCGGTGATGATGGGGAAGGGGTTGCCGGCCTGCTGCCGCCCGGCTTCGCGCCGCAGGTCGGCCAGCGCCTCCAGCACGCCGACCTGGTAGGCGGCGCGGGCACCGCCGCCGGTGAGCAGCAGTCCCGCGGGCGAAGCGGCGTCGGACGCGCGGGAGGGGCTTGCGGAGGCGGGCGGATGCGGCATGGAGGCAGCCCGTAGACTACGCGCCACTTCGGAGCTTTCCCCATGGCAGTTACCCCAGAGGTCCTTCAGAACGCGCTCCAGGCCGTCGTGGACCCGAACACCGGCAAGCCCTTCGCGGCCGGCAAATCCCTCCAGAACCTCCAGATCGACGGCGCGGATGTCGCCTTCGACATCGAACTGGGCTACCCCGCGAAGAGCCAGCATGCCGCCCTGCGCAAGGCGCTGGTCGAGGCCGCCCGCACCGTGCCCGGCGTGGGCAACGTGTCGGTCAACTTCAAGCTCAACGTCGTGAGCCACGCCGTGCAGCGCGGCGTGCAGCTGATGCCCAACGTGAAGAACATCGTCGCCGTGGCCTCGGGCAAGGGCGGCGTGGGCAAGAGCACCACCGCTGCCAACCTGGCGCTGGCGCTGGCGGCCGAAGGCGCCACCGTCGGCCTGCTCGATGCCGACATCTACGGCCCCAGCCAGTCGCTGATGATGGGCCTGCAGGGCCGCAAGCCCGAGAGCACCGACGGCAAGAGCATGGAGCCGATCGTCAACCACGGCGTGCAGGTCATGTCGATCGGCTTCCTCGTCGATGCCGACCAGGCCATGATCTGGCGCGGCCCCATGGCCACGCAGGCGCTGGAGCAGATGCTGCGCCAGACCAACTGGAAGGACCTGGACTACCTCGTCGTCGACATGCCGCCCGGCACCGGCGACATCCAGCTCACCCTGAGCCAGCGCGTGCCCATCACCGGCGCGGTGATCGTCACCACGCCGCAGGACATCGCGCTGCTCGATGCACGCAAGGGCATCAAGATGTTCGAGAAGGTGGGCGTGCCCATCCTCGGCATCGTCGAGAACATGGCGGTGCACGTGTGCACGAACTGCGGCCACGTCGAGCACATCTTCGGCGCCGACGGCGGCAGGAAGATGGCCGCCGAGTACGGCATGCCCTACCTGGGCGCACTGCCGCTGGCGCTGGCGATCCGCGAGCAGGCCGACAGCGGCACGCCCACCGTGGTGGCGGCGCCCGACAGCGAAGCGGCCGGCCTGTACCGCGAGGTGGCGCGCCAGGTGGCGGTGAGCATCGCGCAGAAGGCCAAGGACTTCAGCGCGAAGTTCCCGACCATCACGGTCAGCAAGACCACCTGACGTGAACCTGCTCGCCTCGCTGCGCTACCTCGCCGCGCTGAGCGAGCACCGGCATTTCGGCCGCGCGGCCGCGGCCTGCCACATCACGCAGCCGGCCTTGTCGAACGCCATGCGGGCGCTGGAAGAGGAATTCGGCGTCGTCATCGTGCGCCGGGGCCGCAGCTTTGCCGGCCTCACGCCCGAGGGCGAGACCGTGCTGGCCAGCGCGCACCGCATGCTGCACGAGCACGAGCGGCTGCAGCAGCAACTGCGCAGCGAGGCCGGCCACCCGCGCGGCCACCTGCGCATGGCGGCCGTGCCCACGGCGATGCCTTTGCTCACGCGCTTCGCGGCGCGGCTGCAGGCGCGGCATCCGGGCATCGTGCCCACGGTGCTGTCGATGAGCTCGGTGGAGCTGGAGGCGGGCCTGGATGCACTCGCGCTGGACCTGGCGCTCGGCTACACCGAACGCATGGATGCGGTGGGCAAGGGCCAGGCGGCGCGGCTGCAGGCCTGGCCGCAGACGGTGGAGCACTACTTCCTGTTGCGGCGCCGGAACGCGCCGGGCACGGCGAACGGCAAGGACAAAGGCAAGGACAAGGGCAAGGACAAGGGCGTAGAGGCCCTGCACCTCGGCCCGCCCCTCGGCTGGGCCGAGGCGGCGGCGCTGCCGCTGGTGCTGCTCACGCCGGAGATGCACAACCGCGCCATCGTCGATGCCGCCTTCGCGGCCGCCGGCGCGAAGGCGGTGACGCCGGCGATCGAGACGAATTCGGTGCTCACGCTCGCGCTGGCGGTGCAGGCCGGCGAGGTGTGCGCCATCCTGCCCGGCGCCATGGTCGACACCGTGCGCCGCCATGTCGACCTCGAGGCCCTGCCGCTGGTCGCGCCGAGGGTGCGCACGCCGCTGGGCTTCATGGCGCCTGCGGCGGTGCAGCCTTCGCGCACGCTGGAAGCGGCGCTGGCGCTGTTGCAGGACGCCGCCTGGCGCGAGGAGGTCGTGGCCCACAGCGGCGCGCTCGGCGTCG
Source organism: Pseudomonadota bacterium (assembly GCA_018241185.1). Taxonomy (GTDB): domain Bacteria; phylum Pseudomonadota; class Gammaproteobacteria; order Burkholderiales; family Burkholderiaceae_C; genus Xenophilus. The sequence continues at coordinate 17,046 of JAFEEH010000094.1, forward strand.
CGGAAGGTGGCACGACCACGTGACGGGGCCGCTGGACGCGCTGCGCGCGCTGTGGGAATTCTTCGTCGCCGTCGGCCACTTCTTCCTCTGGCTGTTCAACGTCGGGCGCTGAGCCCGGTCGGGCGTCATTGCCTTTCTGAATGGGGCGATGCGTCGAATCCATTTGACCGTGTCCGACGCCCCGGCCCACACTGGTCTGATGACGACACAAAAAATCGAGTTCTACAGGGGGCCTGCCGGCGGCTGGGGTGCGCTGCGCAGTGTGACGAACGCGCTGCTCAAGCAGGACATTCCGCTCAAGGGCGCGAAGACGCTGCTCTCGGCCAACCAGCCCGGCGGCTTCGACTGTCCCGGCTGTGCCTGGCCCGACCGCAACCACCATTCGAGTTTCGAGTTCTGCGAGAACGGCGCCAAGGCCGTGGCCGCGGAGGCGACGGCACGGCGCGCGGGCCCCGAACTGTTCGCCAGGCACACGGTGGCCGAACTGATGCGGCAGAGCGACTTCTGGCTCGAGGACCAGGGCCGCCTCACGCACCCCATGGCCTACGACGCGGCCACCGACCGCTATGTGCCCATCGACTGGGACGAGGCCTTCGCGCTCGTTGCGCGGCATTTGAACGCGCTGCCCGACCCGAACCAGGCCATCTTCTACACCTCGGGCCGGGCCAGCAACGAAGCGGCCTTTCTCTACCAGCTCTTCGTGCGCGAGTACGGCACCAACAATTTCCCCGACTGCTCGAACATGTGCCACGAGCCCAGCGGCTCGGCCATGAAGCCGCAGATCGGCGTGGGCAAGGGCACCGTGACGCTCGAGGATTTCGAACTCGCCGACGCAATCTTCATCTTCGGCCAGAACCCCGGCACCAACCACCCACGCATGCTGGGCGAGCTGCGCGCGGCGCACAAGCGCGGCGCGCGCATCGTGAGCTTCAACCCGCTGCGCGAGCGCGGCCTGGAACGCTTCCAGGACCCGCAGAGCAAGCTGGAGATGGCGACCCTGGGCGCCACGCCGATCAGCACGCACTACTTCCAGTTGCGCGTGGGTGGCGACCTGGCGGCCGTGAAGGGTGTGATGAAGCATGTGCTGGAGCAGGAAGACGCGCGCGGCGGTGTGCTCGACCACGCCTTCATCGCCGAACACACCACGGGCTTCGAGGCGCTGGCGGCCGACCTGCGCGCCGAATCGTGGCCCTTGCTCGAGGCCGAGTCGGGCCTGACCGAAGCACAGATGCGCGCCGCCGGCGATGTCTACATCGGCGCGAAGAAGGTCATCGTCTGCTGGGGCATGGGCATCACGCAGCACCGCGATTCGGTGGCCACCATCCAGATGCTGGTCGACCTGCTGATGCTGCGCGGCAACCTCGGCCGCCCGGGCGCCGGCGCCTGCCCGGTGCGCGGCCATAGCAATGTGCAGGGCGACCGCACCATGGGCATCTGGGAGAAACCACCGGCCGAACTGCTCGACCGGCTGCAGCAGGTCTTCGGCTTCGCGCCGCCGCGCGCGAACGGCGTGGACACCGTCGAGGCCATCCGGCTCATGCAGAGCGGCGGCGGCAAGGTCTTCTTCGCGCTGGGCGGCAACTTCGCCGCGGCCACGCCCGACACCTTCGCCACCTGGGAGGCACTGCGCCGCTGCGAGCTCACGGTGCACGTGACCACCAAGCTCAACCGCAGCCACCTCGTGCACGGCCGCGAAGCGCTGATCCTGCCCTGCCTGGGCCGCACCGAGATCGACATGCAGGCCGGCGGCGCGCAGGGCGTGACGGTGGAAGACTCCATGAGCATGGTGCACCTGTCGGCCGGCATCAACCCGCCGGCCTCGGAGCACCTGCTGAGCGAGCCGGCGATCGTCGCGCGGCTGGCGGCGGCCACGCTGGGCGACAACGAGCCCCCACACTCCCCCGCTTCGCGCGGTCCGCTGCCCTCCGAGGAGGACGCCTTTCGCCTTGGGACGGCCCGGCGGCGAAAAAGCCGCACGCCCTGGCTCTGGCTGGTCGAAGACTACGCGCGCATCCGCGACCTCATCGAACAGGTCTTCGACGACTTCGAGGACTTCAATGCGCGGGTGGCGGTGCCGGGGGGCTTTCGCCTGCGCAACACGGCCAGCGAGCGCGTGTGGGCCACCGCCTCGGGCAAGGCGGCTTTCGTGCCGCATGCGGTGCCGCGCGACACGCCGTCGCACCGGGCGCGCGAGCGGCTGCGCGACACGCTCGTGTTCACGCTGCTCACCACGCGTTCGCACGACCAGTACAACACCACCATCTACGGCATGGACGACCGCTACCGCGGTGTCTTCGGCCAGCGCCGCGTGGTGTTCATCCACCCCGAGGACATTCGTGCGCTCGGCATGCAGGACGGCGATTGGGTGGACCTGCGCACCGTATGGGACGATGGCCAGGAGCGCGAAGCCTGCGGCTTCAAGCTGGTGGCCTACGACATCCCGCGCGGCAACCTTGCCGCCTACTACCCCGAGACCAACCCGCTGGTGCCGCTGTCGGCCACCGCCATCGTGGCAGGCACGCCGACGTCCAAGGCCATTCCCGTGGTGCTGGTCCCGCATGCGTCGCCCATGGGCGCGGCCGAGGACGCGGCGGCGGCCGAGTCCGCTGCGGCCTGAAAGGCGCGCTCGCGGTTCCGATGGACGAGCTCAGCGCCGCGATCCTGCATGCCCTGGCGGAAGCACCCGGCGCGGACGGCATGTCGCTGGCGCGCCTGGGCAAGCGCCTGGGGCAGGGGGCCAGCGTGCTGCTGCGCCAGCTGGCGCTGATGGGCGACGCGTCGGTCGGCGGCGTCGCCGGACCGGGCTGGGTGCGCGTGGTGCGCGAAGACGAGCGCTGGGTCGTGCACCTGACCGACGCCGGCCGGCAGGCCGCACGGGCCGCCTGACACCGGATCGCGTCCGATCGACGAGAACCGTTCGGGCCGAGCCTGTCGAAGCCTGGTGTGGCGCTTCGGCAGGCGCAGCGTCAACGGTTTGAGTTTTAAGTCAAATGTGCCTCCAGCGCCCGCGGCGCCTGCGCGAACAGCTATCGATTTCGTAGCAAACGGGGCATCTTTCCGACACGCGCTGTCAGTGTCGGCCGGCCGTTCGACGCTGCCGGGCGCGAGAGCATGCAACGGGGCGTCGTCGCGCCCGGGAGATTTCGCATGACCCTCGCGTCCTGGATCGGCCACCGCGCCATGAAGCCTTTCGCCAAGGCCCTGCCGCCACTGGGCGAGACCGAGCGCGCGGCGCTGGAGGCCGGCACCGTCGGCTTCGAAGGCCAGCTCTTCGCCGGCCGGCCCGATTTCGACGCGCTCGTGCGCATGGGGGCCAACCGCCTCACGACCGCCGAGCAGTCCTTCCTCGACCACGAGGTGCGGCAGCTGTGCCGCATGCTCGACGACCACGCCATCGACGAGGCGCAGGACCTGCCCGCCGAGGTGTGGCAGTTCCTGCGTGAGAAGCGCTTCTTCGGGATGATCATTCCGCAGGCCTTCGGCGGCCTGGGCTTCAGCCACCACGCGCATGCCACGGTGGTGGCGCGCATCGCCACCGTCAATGTGGCGACGGCGGTCACGGTGATGGTGCCCAACTCGCTCGGACCGGCCGAGCTGCTGCTGCGCTACGGCACCGAAGCCCAGCAGCAGCACTACCTGCCGCGCCTGGCCGACGGGCGCGAGCTGCCGTGCTTCGGGCTGACCTCGCCCTATGCGGGCTCCGACGCGGCAGCGATCCCCGACCGCGGCGTGCTGGTCGAGCGCGAGTTCGAGGGCCGCATGACGCGCGGTTTCCTGGTCGACTTCGACAAGCGCTACATCACGCTCGCGCCGGTCGCCACGGTGGTGGGCCTGGCCTTCCATGCGCACGACCCCTCGCAGGCCGAGTGGGCGCGCGACCTGGGCATCACCTGCGCGCTGATTCCCGTGCCGCAGGCCGGCATGGACATCGGCCGGCGCCACCGGCCGATGGAATCGGCCTTCATGAACGGCCCGATCCGCGGCGAGCAGGTCTTCGTGCCCATGGACTGGATCATCGGCGGCGAGGCGCAGGTGGGCCAGGGCTGGCGCATGCTCATGGAATGCCTGGCGGCGGGCCGCGCGATCTCGCTGCCGGCGCTGGGCTCGGCGATGCAGCAGACCGCGCTCTTCGTGGCCAACGGCTACGGCCAGATCCGCGAGCAGTTCGGCCTGCCCATCGGACGCTTCGACGCGGTGGCGGGCCTGGTGGCCGGCATGGCGGCCGAGCTCTACGCCACCGACGCGGCGCGGCGCTACACCGCGGCGGCGCTCGATGCCGGCGAGCGGCCCAGCGTCGCCAGCGCCATCCTCAAGGTGCAGCTCACGGAGGCGGGGCGCCGCGCCGTCAACCACGGCATGGACATCCTGGGCGGCAAGGGCATCATCGCCGGCCCGTCGAACCTGCTGGGCATCGCCTACCGGCAGGCGCCCATCGCAATCACGGTGGAGGGCGCCAACCTGCTGACGCGGGCGCTGATCGTCTTCGGCCAGGGGGCCGTGCGCTGCCATCCGCACGTGCAGGCCGAGATGGCCGCGGTGCAGGCCAAGGACGAGGAGGCGCTGGGCCGCGCGCTCATCGCGCACGGCCGGCACGTGGCGCGCAACCTCTTCGCCAGCCTGTTCAGCGCCGGCGTGCGGGGCCAACCGCCCGAGGCGCTGGCCAAGGAAGCGCGCCTCATCGCGCGCATGAGCGCCAAGTACGCCTTCACGGCCGACCTGGCGATGGGGCTGCTGGGCGGCAAGCTCAAGCGCATGGAACTGCTGTCGGCGCGCCTGGGTGACGTGCTGGCCCACCTGTACCTGGCCAGTGCCTGCGTGTGGCGCTTCCAGGTGATGGACCAGGCTTCGCCCACGATGCTGCCGGTGGCGCGTGCCGCCATCCGCCTGCAGCTCGACGCTGCGGCGGTCATCCTGCGTGAGCTGTACGCCAACCTGCCCACGCCCGGCCGGCGTGCGCTGGGCCGGGTGGTCATGGCCGGCACCGGCCGCCTGGCGCCGATGCGCGACGTGCCGCTGCTGCACCTGGCCGAGCAGCTGCGCACCGAGTCGGCGCTGGTCGCGGCCCTGGTGCCCGACCTCGCCCGGCCTGCCGCCGGCGGCCTGCGCGACCTGATGGAGGCGCTGGAGCTGGCGCAGCGCCTGGGGCCCGAGACGGCGACGCTCAACCGCGCGCTGCGCCGCACCCGCTCGCTGGACGAGGCCGCCCGCTCGGCGCGCGACCCGGCCCTGGCGCGCGCCTACCTGGAGGCGGCCGACCGCGTGATCCAGGTCGACGACGTGCCCGGCCCGGCCAGCCGCCGGCAGTCGCAGCCGGCCAACGAGGCGCCGGGGGGCTTCACTGCGGAGCGAGCGAGCGCAGGGCCTGCGCCGTCGACGCATCCGCCGGAAAGAAGGACTCCACGGCCAGTTCCTGCAAGGTGACGTCGACCGGCGTGCCGAAGATCGTGGTGGTGCTGATGAAGCTCAGCAGGCCGGCGTCGGTGCGTAGGCAAAAGGGCACCACCACGCTGGTGAGTTCGCCGCCACCGGCGGTCGCGTCGCTGCCGGGGTCCGCCACGGGATAGGCGGCCAGCTCGTCGTGCAGCGCCTGCAGCTGCGCGTCGCCCGTCGCGGCGATCTGCTGCTGCAGCCGTTCCAGCAGGTGGGTGCGCCACTGCGCCAGGTTGGCGATGCGCGGCGCCAGCCCCTCGGGGTGCAGGCTCAGGCGCAGCACGTTGATCGGGCCTTCGAGCAGTTGCGGCGCCGCACCTGCCATCAGCACCGGCACCAGCGCGTTGTGTGCCACCAGTTGCCAGTGGCGGTCGACGGCGAGGGCCGGGTAGGGCTCGTGGCCCTTGAGCACCAGTTGCACGGCCTCGCGCGCCGCCGCCAGGGCGGGGTCGTCGAGCGCGCGCTGGCGGTACATGGGCGCGTAGCCCGCCGCCACCAGCAGCGCATTGCGCTCGCGCAGCGGCACGGCCAGGCGCTCGGCCAGGCGCAGCACCATCTCGCGGCTGGGTGCGGCCCGGCCGGTCTCGACGTAGCTCAGGTGGCGGGTGGAGATCTCGGCTTCCTGCGCCAGATCGAGCTGGCTCATGCGGCGGTGCTGGCGCCAGTGGCGCAGGTGCAGGCCGAAGGGGTCGCGGGCGCCGGGGCGGCCGGCGTGGGCATGGGCGGTCGTCATGCGGCGGATTCTGGCGCGGCCCGCCGCGGCGCGGCCATGACCTGCGAGGTCATCGACCGTGGATGGGCCGGGCGGAATCATTGCTCCAACGCCGAGGGAATCGCCCGAGGCGCACCACCCCACCCAGGAGTCAGCCATGTCCTCGATCTTCGCCTCTCCCCGTTTCCTGTCCCGCGTGATGTGGGTCGACGCCGCGTCCTGCGCCGCCACCGGCGCGCTGCAGGTGGGCGCGACCGACGCTCTGGCGCGCCTGACCGGGCTGCCGGCCGGGCTGCTGCTGGGCACGGGCCTGTTCCTGCTCGGCTACGCAGCGCTGGCCGCGGCCATGGCGATGCGTGCCACGCCGCCGCGCATGCTGATCGGCCTGGTCGTGGTCGGCAACTTCGGCTGGGCGGCGGCCTGCGCCGCGCTGCTGGCGAGCGGCGTGTTCGCCGTCACCGCGCTGGGCATGGCCTGGGTCATCGCGCAGGCGGTGACCGTGGTGCTGCTGGCCGAGGCGCAATGGATGGGCCTGCGCGCCACGCGGGCCGGCGGCGCGCGCGCCGCGCTCGCCTGAGCCGGAGCAGCCAGAGCCCCGCAACCGTTCGGGCTGAGCCTGTCGAAGCCTCGCGCAGCGCTTCGACAGGCTCAGCGCGAACGGTGTCATGAGCTGCGCCCCCACTCGGATCGATTGGGTGCCAAATCGGCCAGAAACGCCCGTGGGACGGGCGCAAGCAGCTATCAAATCAGGAGCAATCCGAAGCCGCCACGTCCCACATGGACGGGGGCTTGGCCGACCACGCCGGTCATCGAAGCCTGCTATCTTTGTGGAGAACCACGAACCACAAGGAGTGCCCCATGGCCGTCGCCGCCCAACATGCCTTCGCCCCCGCCCTCAAGACCTTCAAGACCGCTTCGGGCAAGGCGGGCCGCTACTGGTCGCTGAAGGAACTGGCCAAGCAGTACCCCAACGTGAACAAGCTGCCGGTGTCGATCCGCATCGTGCTGGAGTCGGTGCTGCGCAACTGCGACGGGCAGAAGGTGGCACCCGAGCATGTGGAGCAGCTGGCCAACTGGGCGCCCAACGCCGAGCGCACCGAAGAAATCCCCTTCGTCGTCACCCGTGTCGTGCTGCAGGACTTCACCGGCGTGCCGCTGCTCGCCGACCTGGCCGCCATGCGCAGCGTGGCCGCACGCCAGGGGCAGGCGCCCAAGGCGATCGAGCCGCTGGTGCCGGTCGACCTGGTGGTGGACCACTCGGTGATGGTCGACCACTACGGCACGCCCAAGGCGCTGGACCTGAACATGAAGCTGGAGTTCTCGCGCAACAACGAGCGCTACCAGTTCATGAAGTGGGGCATGCAGGCCTTCGATACCTTCCGCGTCGTGCCGCCGGGCTTCGGCATCGTGCACCAGGTCAACCTCGAGTACCTGGCGCGCGGTGTGTACAAGGCCGCCGACGACCACGCCGACGTGCCCACCTGGTACCCCGACTCGCTGGTGGGCACCGACAGCCACACCACCATGATCAACGGCGTGGGCGTCGTCGGCTGGGGCGTGGGCGGCATCGAGGCCGAGGCCGCCATGCTTGGCCAGCCGGTGTACTTCCTCACGCCCGACGTGGTGGGCTTCGAGCTCACCGGCAAGCTGCGCGAAGGCGTGACGGCGACCGACCTGGTGCTGTACGTGACGGCCATCCTGCGCGGCGAGAAGGTGGTCGGCAAGTTCGTCGAGTTCTACGGCCCGGGCGCGGCATCGATCCCCGTGCCCGACCGCGCCACCATCGGCAACATGGCGCCCGAGTACGGCGCGACCATGGGCTTCTTCCCGGTCGACGAGAAGACCATCGACTACTTCCGCGGCACCGGCCGCACCGAAGCCGAGATCGAGCGCTTCGAGGCCTACTACAAGGCGCAGGGCCTGTTCGGCATGCCGGCCGTGGGCGAACTGCACTACACCAAGATCGTCAAGCTCGACCTGTCGACGGTCACGCCCAGCCTGGCCGGCCCCAAGCGCCCGCAGGACCGCATCAACCTGGGAGACCTGGCCACGCGCTTTTCCGAGCTGTACAGCAAGCCGGCCGAGGCCAACGGCTTCAACCAGCCGGCCGACAAGCTGGGCAAGCGCTATGCGATCGGCCTGGCCGGGAAGGAACACGAGCCCGAGACGCCGCCGACGCGCAACGGCGCCCCGAGGGACGTGGTCGAGATGACGGCCAACCGCCCGACGCAGGCCGCCGCGCATGTGACCGCGCCGCGCGCGCCGGCCGGCGGCGTGACCATCGGCAACGGCGACGTGCTCATCGCCGCCATCACGTCGTGCACCAACACGTCCAACCCCAGCGTGCTGCTGGCGGCGGGCCTGCTGGCCAAGAAGGCGGTGGAGGCGGGGCTCAAGGTCAAGCCGCATGTGAAGACTTCGCTGGCGCCCGGCTCGCGCATCGTCACCGAATACCTCGAGAAGACCGGCCTGCTGCCTTATCTGGAAAAGCTGGGCTTCTACCTGGCCGGCTATGGCTGCACCACCTGCATCGGCAACGCCGGTGACCTGGCGCCCGAGATCAACGAGGTCATCACCAAGAACGACCTCGTGGCCGCGGCGGTGCTGTCGGGCAACCGCAACTTCGAGGCGCGCATCCACCCCAACCTGAAGGCCAACTTCCTCGCGTCGCCGCCGCTGGTGGTGGCCTTTGCCATCGCGGGCAACGTCACCGTCGACCTGATGACGCAGCCGGTGGGCAAGGGCACCGGCGGCAAGGACGTGTACCTGGGCGACATCTGGCCCAGCGCGCACGAGATCGATTCGCTGTTGCAGTACGCGATGAACGCGAAGGCCTTCCGCCAGAACTACGAACAGATCGCCGACAACCCCGGCAAGCTGTGGAGCGCCATTCGCGGCGTGACGGGTGACGTCTACAACTGGCCCACCTCGACCTACATCGCCGAGCCGCCCTTCTTCGAGGGCTTCAAGATGAAGCCGCACGCCGCCACGCCGGGCTTCACCGGCGCGCGGGTGATGGCGCTGTTCGGAGACTCGATCACCACCGACCACATCTCGCCGGCCGGCTCGATCAAGGAAAGCTCGCCCGCGGGCCAGTGGCTCAAGGCGCACGGCGTGAAGAAGGAAGACTTCAACAGCTATGGCTCGCGCCGCGGCAACCACGAAGTCATGATGCGCGGCACCTTTGCCAACGTGCGCATCAAGAACCTCATGATCCCGCCCGGCCCCGACGGCTCGCGCGAGGAGGGCGGCGTGACCCGCTTCCAGCCCGGCAACGAGAAGATGTTCATCTACGACGCGGCGATGAAGTACATCGAGCAGGAGGTGCCCACCGTCATCTTCGCGGGAGAGGAATACGGCACCGGATCGAGTCGCGACTGGGCGGCCAAGGGCACGCAGTTGCTGGGCATCAAGGCCGTGGTGGCGCGCAGTTTCGAGCGCATCCACCGCGCCAACCTGGTCGGCATGGGCGTGCTGCCCCTGCAGTTCCGCGGCGCCGATTCATGGCAGAGCCTGGGCCTGACCGGCGACGAGAAGATCGACGTCGTCATCCAGGGCGAGCTCAAGCCCCAGATGGACGACGTGAAGATCGTCGTGCACAAGCCCGACGGCAGCCACCAGGAAGTGACCGTGCGCCTGCGCATCGATACGCCGATCGAAGTCGAGTACTACAAGCACGGGGGGATCCTGCCGTTCGTGTTGAGGCAGTTGTTGGCGGGGTGAGGGTGGACCTGCGTGATCAGAAGCCCGCTTTGGCGGGCTTTTTCGCTTTTGGACCTCTGCTTTGCACCGACTGCTATGGCTTTGCCGACCCTCACCGAATCGCTATTAATCCCTTTGGGATCTGCTTCGTAACCGGTTGAGGCAGCTCAGGGACCAGTACGGAGGGTGAGACGGAAAAACGGTTGCACCGCCCGCTCTCCACCAATTCGATCAAGCGAAAATCGACCTTACGTTCCTATCTTGGCACCCCGAATCGACGCAGGTATTCGAATGCAACCCCTGCGCTAGTGTAAGCCGCATAGCCCTGCGCCTTATCAGCCTTCCTTGGATCAGCAAAATCGCAGACGCCCTTCATGCTTACGACAAGGGGCCTTGGGTTCGCTGCAGCTCGCACGGCTGCGTAAACACCGTATGCCTCCATCTCCAATCCTAAGACTTCGCGATTCTGCGTTAATTGGATGGTCTGTAAGGTGAACCCATCGGCGACAACGATCGCGCCGCTCGCAGACGGCTTAATATGAATTTTCAACCGTGACGTGCTCTCACTCCCACTCCAGTTGTCTTGAAGAGTTGACAAGAAGCCAGCGTCCTCCTCAAGCATGCTGAGTTGAGCCGCTATTGTGCGATCAATTCCAATGTAATCAGGTGCCGGGAGAATTTTTTGATTTCCATCGCCATCCACTTCCCATTTGGCGCTTGTCCAATCCCAGGCCGGATTGGCAACTACCACGTCTCCCAAGCTAACCTTCCCTTCGAAACCAGCGCAAATTCCGGTCATAATAACGAGGCGAGGTCGAAAGCATTCAATGAGCTTGCCAGTTAGGATTGCAGACTCAACTGCTCCCATACGCATCGCAGATGCAGCCACTACACTAAGATATTTGCCGGCCGCCGTCCTCAGTCTTCCTCTTTTGACGAAGGTGCTGTCATCACAGAGGACATCCGTTAATTCCCATTCAATGTTCAGAGCTGTAACGGCCTTCAATTCGGGCTTTCGAAGTGCTGTCACGAAGCACACGTCTACGTCATATCCACGGGTGGTAGCACGGCCTAAGGCCTCTCGCGCATAAGCGAAGAGATGATTGAGTCGCTCTTGCCAGTTGTCACTAGAGCCTGCCCTGATCAGCGTCCAAGACGAGTTGTTAAAGTGATCAACGACCGCACTGTCATCATTGGTCGCACTCGTAATGCCAATTACATAGCTGGGCATATGCAACGAATCGTCTTCTTGCAAGTACCGGAGAATCTTTACGCCACCTGCAGGGTCTGCGTTGCTATCCCAAGCTGTTTGAGGAAGCATCATGTCTACGACTAGGAGGTCGAAGGCAGTAGTCTCTAGCGCGGTCAGTGCATCCTTTATATTGCTGCATGACTCGATTACGTCGTTGCCCTGGCTGATGGTTTCCTGGGCTTTCACCACATCAGAATATCTAGCAGCATTATCGTCGACGATTAATATCTTCATAAACATCCTTCAATACAGCGATCAATTCATTTTTCCAGGCGGTGCTTTTATGTTCAAAATAGATACTGTCTCGATAGAGCGATGGAAACTCAACTCGCAACTGATTACCAAGAACATCTAGGCCAATAGTTGTTTCCCTATCATCGGGGAAATCACGGAACTGGCTGACCACGTAGACTCTGCTCGAAATCTCGCTCTCCCACATATACCGTAGGAAATCCCGACCTCCTTGTGTTCTCTGGCGGCCACTAGCATTCGCCGTTTTGCCACCTTCAAATGTTGGCAGTGTCATGTCCAAGAGTACAAGGTCAAATAAATCTTCGTCGAGTGCGCGACACGCGCCATTGAGCGACTTAGTGGTAAGCAAAATGGCCCGGGGCACTGCGGCGCGCACCGTCTCAACAATCTGCTGCAATTTGGGTTCGTCATCTTCAACGATCAGGATTCGCAGCATTGGCAGTTTCCTCCGTCGCAGTCTCAAGCAAATATTGGCCAAGGATCAAGCGAACGTAGAACATTCGATTGTCCGTCAATCCAAAATCGACGGAGTTGTTCTTAATCCCTGGCTTCCCAGCGGCTTCGTGGCTGCCGGCGTTCATCGCCAAGCGCACTAGACCTGTCCCCTTGTTGGCTTGTGTTATCCCTTCAAACTCTTGATTTTCAATCTTCTGTTTAGCCGCTTCAATGCCCAAATGCACATCACGCAGATCTTTCTCATGACTTATCTCGCTACGGACTATTAGCTGAATGCCCTCTGCTACAACTGACGCAGATATACTAATCCCCTGCTGATCGTAAGGAGAATTTGCAATTTCCTCGAATCCCGAATGCTTAGATGCATTTTCGAAAATTAGAAAAGAGATTTCATTAATGTGCCTGATCAAATTGGGTGCTACGCGGACGTCAGCCTCTTTACCAATATCCCAAGACACCACAGGGTTGAAGTGTGGGCGCGCGTTTTTTGTCGCAACCAATCCCACTTCGATAGCGTCACGTAAACTAAGCGATAGGGAGCTGCTTTCCGGGCCGTGCGCGGCGAACCAAAGAGCGACCCGATCAAGTGCAGCCTGTAAATCAGAACGGCAATGATGAATGTCTGCCAGCATTAGGCTTCGCTTAGATTCGTGCATCGAATTTGCGAGCGCGTTAGACAGATCCTCCAAAGCATCTGTGAATTTGCTCCTAAATTCACCTCTGAGATATATTTGCAACTGATCAAGCGAGATTCGTACCGAAGGCCAAAACATCGATGTAAAGCAAAATGCAATCAGTTCCTCGAAGGTGGAATCTGAGTCTAATGAAGATTTGGCGGTAATGGTCCATCTTTTGAACTGAACATCGCCCGAGTCTGCGAGAGTCCCAAATCCGATTTTCCCCTCTGGTCGCAATTTCCCTCTGACGTGAAGGTGCCGAGCGACCGCGTCATCTAGAATAGAGTCAACTTGCTCGCTGAATCTAGCCAAGTGTACGTTAGCCTGGCGACGACTCTCGTTTGCCTCAATTCGCCATCGATCCAAAAGTGTGTTGTTGTCCTGATATTTTCTGGTTACACCATCTTTTTTGGTTATCAGGTTCTTTTGCTCTAATGGTCCGCGAAGATATCCAACAAACGAACCATGGCGAATGCGAGAACTGAGGAATGCATCCAATCCATAGCGGGGCAATGACAAAAATGCATCGGCTGTTTGCTTGATAATGCTCTCAAGCAGGCCCTCGGCGCTTAGGTCATAAATGTCGAGATATGATCTGATCGCAGAGGCTTTGTTCTTCTGTTTGGCAAGAATTATTCGAAGTGCGTCTTCAAGTTCGCGGATGGATTTGAAGAGGCCAGCTCGATTAAAATCAAGATAGCGAAGAAATTCCGATTCGAGATTACGCTTGGCCCAAGCTAGTACGCCTGGCTCATCAACGTAAACTCGACTGCTTTCGAGAAATGTCACACCTTCTTCGAGGTTTATTCGACGAGTCAGATCGATGATTTCCGCATCGTACATTATTCGGCGGATGGGATCGATTGTTGCCAAATTAATGCAGATTTGAAGTCGCTCCCGGTCGAGTTCAAGTTGTGATTGAAATGCGCCACCCAACTCCATCGTCTGCTGAGTGCAGACTTGATGTAAGAAATGTAGACGAGCCTTAAAATCCGGTTGAATTTCTAGGATCGTTAACTGGGAAGGACGGGTTATTCCTTCAGCGAAGAGAAAGTTCTTCCAAGCTACTTTGAGAGCAACCTCTTTTTCTGACGCGTCGACAGTATCTGAGTAGACTTGGAAGGCAATTGCGAGAAAGGGTTCTTCTCGCATGCCTTTAAGTTCTCTGTAGCCGCGCGTTTTGAGTATTTGGAGAAGAGGTGTGAATGGGAGCAGTTCGGGGCGTTCGAGGTAAACATTGACAGAGGCTTTAATCGCCTTCTCCACTTGCAGGTCTTGCGCCAATATTGTCGGAATAAGATAAGATGCTTCGGCACGAAAAAGCAGGTGAGGCGATTTTCCCAGTTCGTCGCCTAATTCAAGGGCAGTCCGGGTGTCTCCACGCGATATTGCGCCGTATAGTCCGGCGAGAGCTCTGCTCTCCTCAGAGAGTTTCAGCGTTACCGGAAGCGCAGAGGTTGAGTTGCCGGAAGCTATACGTTCATACCACCACTCTGCGTCGAAATTAGTTGCGGAAAGGTCAATTTGGTCACGCAAGGCGAGGCGTACGTTCGCACCATCTAGATAGATGCTGGCGGCGAGTTGTATCGCTGCGCGCTTGTTGATTCCCTTAAACGTTCGTTCCTCCAGAAGAGTGAAGATGTACGCGCTGACATTGCTGTGACGGAGACTAAGTGCCAGTTTTTTCAAACTGTCCGCAGCTGATTCGCTCGTCGAGCCACCTACAAGTAGCTGGAAAATTTGTTCCGCAGTTACATTTGCTGGCCATTTGAGGGTGGGCAACGGACGACCTAGTATCGAGCAAGTTTTTGCTAAGAATGCGCTTGCTTCGACGTCGCCCGGAGTCGCATCAAGGCGTGCGATCAACGATTCGAGGCAGTTTACATATTCACCCGTGAGAAACTGTGTGACGTGTAGCCGCTGACCAATATCTGCCAGTTCGACCTCTTGTCCACCGAGCAGATATCTCTTTGTCCGGAGAATTCGCCAATCGGAAAGTTCTCCTAGATAAGTGAAAGCTCGCTCAAAAAGTCGACGTTCAGGGTTGAGCTTCTCTTTGGCCCGTCGGAGAAGTGTCAGTAAGGTCTCGTAGAGATCGATAGGGGAATTTGCCGCCTGTCGCGCGAGCACGCCGGCGAACGCTGTTTCCTTGCTAGCGATGCGATCAAGTAGCCGGAATCGAATTTCATCTCGATGATCTTGTGTGATATCCCATGTCGCGAGCCTAGACTCCACTCTCTCGGCAAATGCTGTATAAGCCACACGGTCTTCGTTGCGTTCGCTAATATAGTTAGCATAGAAGGCTAGGTTTGTCCGCGGGTTGTCGGTTCCAAGCTTCTTTGAGTATTTTTTTTGTTGCTCAAACCCGCCAGTGAGAGATAGCGTTAAAATTCTATTCTCTATTGCCCATAGTGATTTGCCGCACTCTGAGTCTATCGTTTCGAGTGTGGCGAGGGCTGCAATGTAGTTGCCGTGAAGTAAGTCATTAAAAAACTTTTCTCTTAAAGGGAAAAAGCTGTTCAGGATATGCTTGGAGAACCCACACGAAACGGCCGCCCAGCTAAACTCTCGCTGCAATGTGCAGACGGTTGTGGGCTTTTCGTAGTTCAATCTAGACGTCGTGCCCACTTTTCGCCCAGCTGGGAAAGCAGTGCCAAATTGTGCCGAGCTAGTCGCTAGTAGATAAGCGTACTCGAATGAATCGACGGGCAAATGCTCTTTGCAGTACTCAAGTGCGATCCGCAGGCGAGTTGCGTTCTTTTGCCCCAAGGCGCCACGAAGCATGTTGAGAGGTTTGCTTGCTGTAGCGGATCTTTTTCGATGCTTATGCTTTGGCATCTGTTTGGGAACTCCTAAATGGCCGATTTTGTCGCGCATGACTCTGCGCTGGGCGTGGCTAAGTGTCACATGTTTGTGCACACTGTCCATCAGGAGTTAACGCCGTGCCGCTGTACGCATTGCTAAGGTGTCCTGTGGCACTTCTGTTTAGCGAATGATGGATTGAGGCACCGGGGACGTTGGCTATCAAATTCGAAGGTCCGGTGCAGTCTGAAGCCATGGCTTCCAGCCGCCTCCGTCGATTGCGGTGCATGTGTCCAGTGCCGGCTCCGGGAACTTCGCCTTTTTCCGCACCCCGGTGCTCATTCCCCTTCTAATGGTGCTTCGCGAAGGCATCGAAGGCGCGGTCCATCATCGGCATCGTCGTAGCTAGCTCTAGCAGAGCGGCCGCGGCCCACTGATGCCGGTCGTGTGGGGTAGCTTGCCGCTGGCGGTGGCGCTGCAGCTGTTTGCCGGCGCCGGCCTGCAACTGATGGCGGCCCGAGTTTCCGCAGAAGCACAAGGAGCTGTTCGATCGCGGGCTCGGTTGCGGCGGTCGTGCTGACGTCGATGGCGGATGGGACGCGCACGACGGTTCGCTCCATGAGGGGCCGGTTGCATTCGCCTATCAACGAGGGACAAGCCCGCTTCCCGCACACAAGTTATTGAGAATTGTTAGCATTGGGGCCTTCGCCTCTCCGCATGCCTCTCGTCCGGCATGCATTCGCCGCCGTGCAGAACCTCGATCCGCGTCCGTCCTCTCCGCCCGTTCCCCTGCGGCTCGACCAATTGCCCGACCGCCAGTGGGCGACGGTGCTCGACGTGGTGCGCAACGACGTGGCCGAGGACCGTGAACTGGCGCTGCGCCTGACCGAGATCGGCTTCATCCCGGGCGAGGCGGTGCGCATCGTCGCCAGCGGCGTGCCGGGGCGCGAGCCGCTGGCCGTGCGGCTGGGCCACACCACCTTCGCGCTGCGGCGCCACGAGGCGTCGCTGATCCACGTCGTGCCCGGAGCGGCCGACCATGGTTGAGGCGACGATGCAGTTCCAGACGCTCGCCAGCGCCGCCCCGCCGGGGCGCATCGCGCTGCTGGGCAATCCCAACTGCGGCAAGACCGCGCTCTTCAACCTGCTCACCGGCAGCCGCCAGAAGGTGGCCAACTACGCCGGCGTGACGGTGGAACGCAAGGAGGGCGAGCTGCGCACGCCCGCGGGCCGCAGCGTCTTCGTGCTCGACCTCCCGGGCGCCTACAGCCTCAACGCGCTGTCGGCCGACGAGGCCGTGACGCGCGACGTCGTCACCGGCAAGAGCCGCGAGGAACTGCCCGACCTGATCGTGGCCGTGACCGACGCGACCAACCTGCGGCTGAACCTGCGCTTGGTGCTCGAGGCCAAGAAGCTCGGCCTGCCGATGGTCGTGGCGCTGAACATGACCGACATGGCGCGCCGCCAGGGCATCGAGGTGGATGTCGACGTGCTCTCGCGCGAGCTGGGCATGCCGGTGATCCGCACGGTGGGCGTGCAGCGCCATGGCGCGCAGGACCTGCTGGCCGCGCTCGACGCGCCGGTGCTGCCGGCCGCACCGCTGCCCTGGGAGGCGCCCGGCTTCGACGACGTGCTGGCCACCCAGCGCGAGGTGCGCCGCATCCTCTCGCTCGCGGTGCGCGAGCCGCGTGGCAGCCTGGCAGCGAGCGACCGCGTCGACCGCATCGTGCTGCACCCGCTGTGGGGCATGGTGGTGCTGGCCGTCACGCTGTTCCTCATGTTCCAGGCCGTGTTCAGCTGGGCCAACGTGCCCATGGACGCGATCAAGGCCGGCACCGAGGCGGCGGGCAACCTCGTCAAGGGCGTGATGCCTGAGGGCCTGCTGCAGAGCCTGCTGGTCGACGGCGTGATCGCCGGTGCGGGCGGGGTCATCGTCTTCCTGCCGCAGATCCTGATCCTCTTCCTCTTCATCCTGGCGCTGGAGGATTCGGGCTACCTGCCGCGCGCGGCCTTCCTGCTCGACCGCGTGATGGGCACCGTGGGGCTGTCGGGCCGCTCCTTCATCCCGCTGCTGTCGAGCTTCGCCTGCGCCATTCCGGGCGTGATGGCCACGCGCACCATCGGCAACTGGCGCGACCGGCTCACCACCATCATGATCGCGCCGCTCATGACCTGCTCTGCGCGGCTGCCGGTGTATGCGCTGCTCATCGCGGCCTTCATCCCGCAGCGCGAAATCGGCGGCGTGTTCAATCTGCAGGGGCTGGTGCTCTTCGGGCTGTACGTGTTCGGCATCGTCTCGGCGATGGCCGTGGCCTGGGTCATGAAGCGCTTTCGCACGCAACAGGGCCACTCGCCGCTGATGATGGAACTGCCGGCCTACCGCTGGCCCAACCTGCGCAACCTGCTGCTCGGGCTGTGGGAACGTGCATGGATCTTCCTGCAGCGCGTTGGCACGATCATCCTCACGCTCACGATCCTGCTGTGGTTCCTGGCCACCTTCCCGTCGCCGCCCGAGGGCGCCACCGGTCCGGCCATCGAGTACAGCCTGGCCGGCATGCTGGGCCGCGGGCTGCAGTACATCTTCGCGCCGATCGGCTTCAACTGGCAGATCAGCATCGCGCTGGTGCCGGGCATGGCGGCGCGCGAAGTGGCGGTGGGTGCGCTGGGCACGGTGTATGCGCTGTCGGCCTCGGGCGAGGAAGTCGCGGGCGCGCTCGAGCCGCTCATCGCCGGCAGCTGGTCGCTGGCCACGGCGCTGTCGCTGCTGGTGTGGTTCGTCTTCGCGCCGCAGTGCATCTCGACATTGGCCACCGTCAAGCGCGAAACCAACTCGTGGAAGTACGTCTGGATCATGGCCGCGTACCTCTTCGGGCTGGCCTACGTCGCCTGCTTCGTCACCTACCACGTGACGCTGGCGCTCACCGGAGGATGAATCCATGGCGCCCATCTGGCAGAACATCGTCGTCTTCCTGATCGTGGCCGCTGCGGCGCTCTACGCCGCCTGGCGCTGGATGCCCGCCGGCTGGCGCCGCGGCGCCGCGCGCCAGGTGGCGGCCGGCTCGCAGCGCGCGGGCCTGGTCGATGCGCAGCAGGCGGAAAAGCTGGCCGCTTCGCTGGCGAAGACTTCGGGGTGTGGCAGTTGCGACAGTTGCGGGAGCTGTGCCCCGAAAAGCCCGGCCGACGCGCCGCGGCGGTGATGCCCGATCCTGGGCCGCGCTGGGTCGGCAAGCCGCTGCACGCGCCGGGCGTTCAGCGGTCGACGAGTCCCATGGCGTAGCCGCGGCCGACGGCGAACATCCAGAACAGCTCGCCGTTGTGGGTCAACGTGGCGCTCAGGGTTCCGCCGATGGAGCCAGACCTCATCGAAGGCAGGTAGCTCGTCGGCGGATCGAGGGTGAGCGACCAGTTCGTCGATTGCCCGGCTTCATCCAGGTACGCCTCGCTGTAGGCGCTGTGGGTCAAGGTGGCCTTGCCAAAGGTCGTGCCCGATGTAGTGTGCAGCGCGTACGTGGGCCAGGCCGCATTGCTGTATCCCACCGGCGGCTGGCGGAAGCCCAGCAGGATGTAGGGCCCCAGGCTCAGCGGCACCGTGGGCATCGCGGTTTCGAACGACGAGAGCAGCACCCGGCGCGTGCCGAACTTGGCGATGTAGGCATTGAATGTCTGACCTCCGGGGTTGAAGATCCATTGCCCGGATACTGCGCCCGCGGCCACTGACCAGACCTCGCTGAAGGAACCCGTGCAGTCCGCATTGCCGCATTGCCGGATCGCCGCTGTGCCTTCAGCATTCAGGCGCATCGACCACACGCCCCCGGTCGCGAGGATGTCGTAGACACCTGCGAGTTCTGTGCGATTGGTGACGAATGAACGCGCCGCGGTGAACGGCATCGTCTTGTAGCTGACCGGGTTCGACCCGTATGTCGCGAAGGGGAACGCGCCCACGATGCCATCGGTGGCCACGCGAAAGCGCGCCGTGTTGTAGACGACCGAGACACGTGAACTCGCGAAGACGTAGGTGCCGGGGTCGGCCGGATCGGCCTGGAAGCTGCCCGATGCGGCGAGGCCGGAGGCGTCCGTCATCACATAGGTGCCAGCGTCGAAGTTGATCGACAGGGTGTGCTCCTGGCCATTGGTGGTGAACACCCTGTAGGTGCCGTTGAGGGGTGAAGCTGGCTCGGCGGAGAGCGGCCCTCGCGCCAGCCCGATGTCGATCCAGCCGCCGAAATCGATACCGGATGGCACGGAAACCAGCATGACCCCGTTCTGGATCAGCCAGGCACCGTTGGTGGATCTCAGACCTGATGCCGCAACGGGCTTCTCGGGCTCGATCGCAACGCTCGGGAAGGCCTGGTAGCCACCCTGGCGTTGTCTCACGAGGCTCCTCATCGCGGCCTGACCCACGTCGTGGAGACTCCACAAGGATTCCGTCGATACAGCGGCATAGCGCGTCGAAGGCCAGTTCGGTGATGATGCCAAGCCGATCAGAAGGGAGGCGCGGTATGGCGATGGCAAAGGCCCGGATGTCAGTCCGCCTTCGAGCCAGACTTTCTGACTGCCGATGCGTGCGACGCGGAATTCGAACGCGTTGTACGGGCCGCTGCCGGTCGCCGTCCACGTGCCATCGACTGCAGCAGCGCTCAGCGTGTAGCGACGCACGTCGGTGCACTGGGCCCATTGCACCGCACCCTGGGCGCAGGCTTCCACGGTGCGGCCGCCTCCGGTGATGCGCAGCGCAGCCAGGCTGGTGAACGATGAACCGTTGGGCAACTGGCGGGTGAACCCCATCCGGGTGTAGTCGCCGTCCAGTTGTGCGGGGTCGACGATGAAATCGTTCGCCCCGACGAATGGCGCCCAAGCGTAAAAAGTTTCGGAGAACTCCGGCATCTCGAATGCGAAGCCTCCCACCACAGCGCCCTGGGACACGCGCAGGCGCGAGGTGATGTCGTTGGGCACGCTGCGGTCCGTGCCGAGGATGTAGGTGCCTGGCTCGGCCGGATCTTCCGACAGGCTGCCCGAGGTCGAGTGGCCGTTGTGGACGCGGTCGGTGTCGTCCAGCATTTCGTACCGCTTGTTGACGAAGTCCAGGCGAAGCAGCTTGCGCATCCCGTTGGCTGCATAGACGTGGTAGGTGTTCTCCCGCGAGAAACTCGAGGATGCGAGCGGCCGCAGCGCTGCTGTTTCACCGAGCTTCAGTGGTGCGAGGCTGCTGGAGGTCGATCCGTCGCCGAGCGATGGGTGCAGGTCGCCCACTGCGTCGACGCCGGGGCCGTCAGCGGGGTGGGCGTCGCGCGCGGCAAGCACCGCCTCGGCCGTGTTGACTCTTGCCGCACCGATTTCGGCGCCGTCGCTGCCTCCGCCACCGCAGCCCACCGCGGCCATTGCCACGGCCGCCCACAATGCCGCCCATCGTCCGATGCCCTTGCCCATCCGACTCTCCCTCTCGCTGTTGCCGATGCTTTGGATACGAATCGTAACGTCGAACCTATGCGTCGAGGGGCGCGAGGCATCCAGCGCGAAAGGATGACAGTGGAAATGGTCACGCCAACAGGCATCATCGCGCGCCATGACTTTGCAGATCCTGATCGCCGGCGGCGGCATCGGCGGCCTGGCCGCGGCACTGGCCCTGGCGCAACAAGGGCACCGGGCCGAGGTGCTGGAGCAGGCCGAAGCTTTCGGCGAGGTGGGTGCCGGCATCCAGCTCGGCCCCAACGTGACGCGGCGCCTGCGGGCGCTTGGCCTGCACGAGGGCCTGGCGCGCATCACCGCGCGGCCGGAGATGCTGCGCGTGCGCAGCGCGCATGACGGGCTCGAACTCGCGCGGCTGCCTTTCGGCGATGCCTTCCGCCGCCGCTACGGCGCGCCGTATCTGTGCGTGCACCGCGCCGACCTGCATGCGCTGCTGCTCGATGCCGTGCGCGCCGGCACGGCGGCTGCGCAGGTGGGCCTGCACACGGATGCGCGCGTGCTGCGCGTGTCCACCCGCGGCGGCGAGGCGGTGTGCGCCGAGGGTTCGCGGGCCCGCGCCTGGGAAGGCGACGCGCTGGTCGGCGCCGACGGCCTGTGGAGCCACGTGCGCACCGCGCTGGTCGACAACGACCCGCCGCCGCTGGCCACGGGCCACACGGCCTGGCGCGCGCTGGTGCCGCAGGCCGACCTGCCGGCCGCACTGCGCAGCACGCGCGTCGAGGTGTGGCTGGGCGCGCGGCTGCATGCCGTGGCCTACCCGGTGCGCGGCGGCGACTGGCTCAACGTCGTCGTGCTGGCCGAAACGGCGCCGCCGGGCGACGTGCAGCGCGCCCAGGACTGGGACCAGGCCGCCAGCCTCGCCAGCCTGCAGCAGGCCACGGGCCGGACCAGCCCGCAGCTGCAGGCGCTGCTGGAGGCCATGCCGGCCTGGCGCGCGTGGAGCCTGCACGACCGGCCGCCATTGACGGGTGCCGGGCAGATGGCCAACGAGCGCATCGCGCTGCTGGGTGACGCGGCCCACCCGATGCTGCCCTACCTCGCGCAGGGCGCGGGCATGGCCATCGAGGACGCGATGGCACTGGCCGAGGCACTGAAGGGCGTCGCCCGTGCCGAGGTGCCGGCCGCCCTGGCGCGATACGCCGAGGCGCGCTGGGCGCGCAACGCGCGCGTGCAGGCGCGGGCGCGGCGCAACGGCGAGATCTTCCACGCCACCGGGCCGATGCGCCTGGGGCGCGACCTGGCGCTGCGCCTGGGCGGCGCGAAGGTGCTCGACGTGCCCTGGCTCTACGCCGGCTGAGCCTGTCGTTTGCTATCGAATTCGTAGCTGCTCGCGCAGTCTGGGCGGGCGCTGCAGGCCGATTTGGCTTGAGGTCGGCCCAAGCTCACCATTCGAAGGCGCGCAGGTGCTCGGCGCGCTTGATCAGGCCCTCGGCGCCCAGGTAGTGGCTCAGGCGGCCTTCGCGCACTTTCGCGAGCGAGCCCTCGAGGTCCTCCAGCAGCTTGGCGCGGGCGGCGTCGAAAGCGCGGGGCACGTCTTCGCCGCGCGCCTGCAGGGCCTCGCCGATCAGGCGCGCACTGGCCGGTGCGCCGCAGGCCACGCATTGAGCCATGGCGTCGGCGTCGGGCTGTGCGCCGGCCGCGAGCAGGCGCGCCGTGAGTTCGGGCGCCAGGGCGTGGTCGATGCTGTCGAGCACGTCGTCAGCCACCGGGGCGCCCGCGTCGAGCAGCGCTGCCGCAGCCGACCACGCGCCGTGGCCCACCGCCAGGTCGACCGCGTTGGCGCTGCCCTGCAGCGGCGCGTCGAGCCCGATGCCTGCGCCGGCGAGCGCGCGCACCAGGGCCGCATCGTCGGTGTGGATCGCATGGCGCAGCGCGATGTGCGCAAGCCCGGCGTCCTCCGCCAGCGTGCCGGCCTGCAGTGCGCCGCGCCAGTCGCGCATGGCCTGCCGGTAGAAGGCGACCAGCTTGTCGGACAGTTCCAGCGCGAGGCCATGCGATTCGTGGCGCTCGTCGAGGTACTCGAGCAGCGCCTGGCCCGAGAAGTGGTCGCCCGTGGGCGCCAGCGGGTCCTCGTCGAGGTGCAGCGCCGCGAAGGCGCCTTCCACGCTGTCGGCGAGGGTGGCCAGGCTGTCCTCGTGCAGGCGGTGCTGCCACGCGGCGGGCAGGCCCTTCTTCCATGCCAGCACCGTGCCGTTGGCGGGGTGCAGTGCATCGACGATCACGTAGATGCGGTCCAGGTACTCGAAGCCGCCGATGGGCAGGTAGCTCAGCTTGCCGTCCCACTCGGCGCCGTCTTCCTCGGCGGCTTCCTCGGCCAGTTCCAGTTCGTGGTCGATCCAACCCTGCAGGTCGCGGTAGCCGTCGCTGCCGTTCCAGAACAGCTCGCTCCAGCTGACCGCCTCTTCGTTGCCGCCCATGCGCAGGCGCAGGTCGTAGTCGAGCTGGCCGCCGGCCGTCTCGCGCCACAGCGCCAGCAGCCCCGCGGTCAGCGGCCCGGCGCACAGCGCCTGCACGGCGTCGATCTGCGCCTGCGGCATCGGCGGCCGGGCATCGAAGATGACGCGCTGCGCGAAGAGCACGATGCCGTGCGCACGCAGCGTGGTGCGCTCGTCGGCGGTGAAGAAATCCTGGGCGTCCATGGCCTGCCTCCTGCGGTCGGTGGCCGATCATGCTAGCCAAGCCCCCGGCGCCCGCGTCGGTAGAAACATCATGGCCCGCAGGCCCATCGCGTCACAGGTTGGTGCGCAGCGTCCAGAGCTCGGGGAACAGCACCACGTCCAGCATCTTGCGCAGGTAGCTCACGCCGCCGGTGCCGCCGGTGCCGCGCTTGAAGCCGATCACGCGCTCCACCGTGGTCACGTGGCGAAAGCGCCAGAGGCGGAACGCGTCCTCGATGTCGGTGAGCTTCTCGCCGAGCTGGTAGAGGTCCCAGTGCGCATGCGGGTCGCGGTACACCGCAAGCCAGGCTTCCTCGACGCCGGGGCTGGCCACGTAGGGCTGCGTCCAGTCGCGCTCCAGGCGGTCGGCCGGCACGTCGAGGCCTTCGCGCTTCATCAGCCGCAGGGCTTCGTCGTAGAGCGATGGCGCCCGCCACGCGGCCTCGACCTGGGCCAGCAGCTCGGGCCGGTGCGCATGCGGCTTGAGCATGGCGGCGTTCTTGTTGCCCAGCGCGAACTCGATGCAGCGGTACTGCGCGCTCTGGAAGCCGCTGGAGCTGGCAAGGTAGGGCCGCATCGCGCTGTACTCGGGCGGCGTCATGGTCGACAGCACGGTCCAGGCGCCGACCAACTGTTCCATGATGCGCGTGACGCGGGCCAGCATCTTGAGGGCCTCGGGCTTGGTGTTGGCCGTCGGGTTGGCGATGGCGGCGATGGCGGCACGCAACTCGTGCAGCATCAGTTTCATCCACAGCTCGCTGGTCTGGTGCTGCACGATGAAGAGCATTTCGTCGTGCGCGGGCGAGAGCGGATGCTGCGCGTTCAGCACCTCGTCCAGGTGCAGGTAGTCGCCGTAGCTCATCAACTGGCTGAAGTCGAGCTGGGCCTTTTCCTCGTGGACGATCTTTTCCGTGTCGCTGGAAGCCATGGCGTGCTCGCTCTTCAGGTCACCGCGTTGCGGGTGTTGAACTCGGGGCGGCGGTACTCCTCTTCTTCGAGCACCTGCGCCAGGTTGCCGACGGCGTTCCACACGTCCTCGAAGCCGAGGTACAGCGGCGTGAACCCGAAGCGAAGAATGTCCGGCATCTGCTCGTCTCCCGCGCGGAAGTCTCCAATGACGCCACGCGCGATCAGCGCCTGCACGATCGCGTAGGCCGGGCCTCCGATGCGCTGGCCCGGGTCGGCCATGCGCAGGCACACCTGCGAGCCGCGCTGCGCATGCTCGCGCGGCGTGACCAGCGCGAACTGCTCGGGGCAGCGCTGCTCCACCAGCGCGATGAAGGCGTCGGTGAGCGCGAGCGACTTGGTGCGCAGCGCCTGCATGCCGCCCAGCGGCTCGGCCGCCAGCATGGCGTCGAGCCCGCAGCCCAGCGCCGTGAGGCTGAGGATCGGCTGGGTGCCGCACAGGTAGCGGCCGACGCCCGGGGCCGGACGGTAGCCGGGCGTGAAGGCGAAGGGCGCTGCGTGGCCCCACCAGCCCGACAGCGGCTGCGTCCATGCATCGGCATGGCGTGCGTTGACCCAGGCGAAGGCCGGCGCGCCGGGGCCGCCGTTGAGGTACTTGTAGCCGCAGCCGATGGCGAAGTCGGCATCGGCGTCGTTGAGCGCCACCGGCACGGCGCCGGCGCTGTGCGCCAGGTCCCACACCGCGAGCGCGCCGGCGTCGTGCGCCCGCTTCGTCAGCGCCGCCATGTCGTGCATCGCGCCGGTGCGGTAGTTCACGTGCGTGAGCATCAGCACGGCCACGTCCTTCGTCAACGCGGCCGGAATTTCCGACGGGTCGTCGACCAGCTTCAGCGTCATGCCGCGCTCGCGGCACAGCGACTCGGCAATGTAGAGGTCGGTCGGGAAGTTGCTGCGCTCGGAAACCACGACCGTGCGGCCGCTGTCCTTTTTCTGCGCGCTGAGCGCCGCGAACAGCACCTTGTACAGGTTGACCGAGGTGCTGTCGGTGCACACCACTTCGCCGGGCGCGGCACCGATGAGCCGCGCCACCTGGTCGCCCAGGCGCTGTGGCAGGTCGAACCAGCGCGCCTCGTTCCACGAACGGATGAGGCCGGTGCCCCACTCCTGCGTCACCGCCTCGGCGATGCGTGCCGGCGCGGAGGTCGGCAGCACGCCGAGCGAGTTGCCGTCGAGGTAGATCACGCCTTCGGGCAGGATGAACAGGTCGCGCAGCGCGCGCAGCGGGTCGTGGGCGTCGAGGCGCCGGCAGTCGTCGAGGGTGATAGGAGGGGTCATGGTGATGGTCTTCGAATGCGGACTTCCGGACGCAAAGGGCGCAGAGGTTTCGCAGAGGACGCAAAAGGACAGCCGAATTTTTTGAGAATTCCCTTTTGCGACTTCTGCGGAACTTTTGCGTCCTCTGCGTCCGGATGTCCGTTTGCGTGTGTCGTGCCTATGCCGCCAGCTCGCGCAGCACCGCGCGCACCGGCGAGGCATCGGCCGTCACGAGCTTGAGGGGCAGGGCGATGAGTTCGTAGTCGCCTTCGGGCACGTCGTCGAGCACGAGGTTTTCGAGCACGCGCATGCCGTGGCGGCGGATGGTCTGGTGGCTGTCCAAAGTCTTGCTGTCGGCCGGGTCGATGCTGGCGGTGTCGATGCCGATGAGTTGCACGCCGCGCGCGGCCAACCGTTCGACGGTCTCGGGCGCGTAGGCGGCGAGCTGCGGGTCCCAGCGGTCGACCGGCATGCGTTCGTAGGTGCGCACCAGCACGCGCGCGGGCAGCGTGTCGTCGATCGCATGGGCGATGTCCGCCCAGGTGACGAGCGGGCCGCTTCCGATCGCATGGATCACGCGGCACGCGCCGAGGAAGGGCGCGAGGTCGGTGTCGCCGATGCTGGCGCCTTCCTCGTCGTAGTGCAGCGGCGCGTCTGCGTGCGCGCCGACGTGGGGCGAGAGCGTGATCTCGCTGACGTTGACGGGGCAGCCCGGGCCGATCGATGCGGCCCACCGCTGTCGGTAGGGCGTGTCGCCGGGAAACACCGGCGCACCGGCATGGACCGGTGGAGAGATGTCCCACACGCGCAGCGCTCGCTGCGTCGATGTCGTGGGGGTGGGGGGAAACGGCATGCGGCGAAGTTAGCGCCGCGCGGGAGGTCGTGGTGTCGGTTATTTGCAACGCAGGCTGCGGTGACCTGCAAGTCTTTCCATCATGGGTGCCGATGGAGCTGGTGGCTCAGTGACTGGCGGCGACCGGTGCTGCCACATCGACGCGGCGGTAGATGTTGACCAGCACGCCCGTCGGCGTCGCGCTGGAGCTCGCAAGGGACATCGCCTGCGGGGCCGCGTCCGTCGGCAAGCAGCGCTTGCCCTGGCCGAGCAGGAGCGGGTAGACGATCAGCACCAGCTCGTCGACCCAGCCGCGCTCGAGCAGCGGCGCCACGAGCGATCCGCTGCCGCACACCAGCAGCTCGGGCCCGTCCTGCGCGCGGAGTTGGCCGATGCCGGCCAGCGCGTCGGGGCCGAGCGGCTGCGCCGGTCCCCAGGCCAGCCCTTCCGGCCGGTGCGTGGCGACGTACTTGGTCGCGGCGTTGAGCTTGTGGGCGAAGGGGCCGTCCTTCACCGTCGGCCAGAACGCGGCCCACAGGTCGTAGGTGCGACGACCCAGCAGCAGGTCGAAGCGCTCGCCCTGCGCGTCGGCGACCGCCCGCGCACCCTCGGCCGTGCGGTACGGCGCGGTCCAGCCGCCGTGCGCGTAATCGGCGCTCTGCGCCGCGGCGTCGGGTTCGATCACGCCGTCCAGCGAGATGTGTTCGGCGACGCGGATCTTCCTCATGCGGTCTCTCCTGCGAGCAAGTGGCGCTCCTTCAGCACAGTGGCCCATTCGGCCTGCGCGAGCACTCGGGCATGAAGCCGGCGAGCGCAGCGAAGCCTTCAGGGCACCCGCGGAACTGGCTTTGCCAGGCCGCTGGGTGCGCCCCCTCCAAGCCGAAGGCGCCAGCGAGGGGGGAGCCGCGAAGCGGCTTGGGGGTGTTCCACTTCAGTACTCGTCGTGCAGCCGCTGCCAGCTGTAGACCTTCTCCTGCGGCCAGCCGGGCGGCGAGTCTTCCCAGTCCTCCTGACGGCCCCACGGGGTGAGGTCGAGCATCGTGAAGGTGTTGGTCGGCGCCTCCGCGCCGCGGCCCGAGGTGAACCAGGTCTGGAAGACCTCGTCGCCGCGGCGCAGGAAGACCGAGAAGCCGAAGGCCTGGTCCTGCGCGGTGACGAAGTCGTCGTGGAAGCGCGTGCCCTCGCACGACACCCACGGAAAGTCCCAGCCGAAGCGCGCCTTCACCGCGTCGATGCGCGTGAGGCTCGCGCGCGCCGTCATGCAGAAGGAGGTGCGGCGTGCGTGCAGGTGTTCCCAGTGGTTCATGAGGTGGTCGCACACCATCGAGCAGCCGGGGCAGATGTGGTCGGCCGTGAGCATGTTGTGGTAAACGACCAGCTGGTCGCGGCCGTCGAAGAGGTCGACCAGACGCAGCGCGCCCGTCGGCCCCTGGAACACGTACTCGGTGTCGATGCGGGTCATCGGCAGTCGCCGCCGGCGCGCGTTGAGCGCGTCGTGCGCGTGGGTCAGCTCTTTCTCGGCGTTCAGAAGTTCGTCGCGCTCGCGCTGCCATTCGGCGCGCGAGACGACGCGGGGGTAGGCGCTGGTGTCCATGCGGGTCTCCGTCGTAATGTGAACAATGTACACAAATGCTCGCCTGCCTTCAATGCGAGATTGATTTGCTATGAAAATGAGAGCTGCCCGCGCAGGCAGGGCGAGCGCTGGAGGCCGATTTGGCTTAGAAGTCCGCGAGCGGCATCAGGCCGTGCCGGCTGCGCGCGCGTTGGCAGGCGTCGCTGCCGGCTTCCAATTCATGGCACGGCCCGGGCCGCCATTCGTAGATCCCGCAGGCCACGTGGTCGCCAATGCGGCCCGTCAACGCGGCGCAGCGCGGCGGCGTGTGGTCGGTGCCGCGCAGGCGGCACAGCGTGTCGTTGAGTTCCACCGCCAGGCCTGCAGGCACACGGCCGCCCTCGCTGTCCAGTTCGTGGACGCTGAAGTCGACGCGGAAGGCGGCGCAGCAGGCGCCGCAGCTTTGGCAGGGGTTCATCGGTGGGGGCGTGCCGGCGCGATGCGGCGGCGCCGATTCTCGCCCCGCCACGACCGCGATCAGGCCGGCAGGTACACCGCGTGCAGCCCCAACGGCATCACGCGCGGCAACACGCCCTGCGCGACCGGCCCGGCCGCCAGCTGCCGCGCATCGAAGACCGAGAACAGCATGGCGCGGCGGCGGAGGTCGAGCGCGGTGCCCAGCAGCCAGCCGTCGCCTTCGCGCGCGCCACGGCCGGTGCGCGGCACGAAGACGTGTTCCTCCGCCATCACGTCCGGGCCGTAGCGGTAGCGGTCGATGCGGCCGCTCGCAACGTCCAGCCGTGCGACGGCGTCGAACATCGGCTGGTCGCCCGTGCCCACGCGCTGGGCCACGAAGACCTCGCGGTGCCGTTGCGAGACGCGGCGCGGATCGACACGCGGGAACTCCACGCGGGAAGCCAGTGCATCCTGCCGTGCGCGGCCACTGCGCAGGTCCAGCCTGAGCACGGTGAGCGTGGTGGGCGGCGGCACGTCGTGCTCGCCGCGCATGATGTGGCGCAGACCCTGCGTGGCGTACGACGCATCGTCCGAGCGCACGTAGTCGAGGTGGATCAACTCGCCCTTCGCGTCTTCCCAGGCGTTGCCGACGTGGAAGACGAAGCCGGCCGGCAGCACGAACCAGCGCGGCGCGTCGAGCCGGTCCTTGGGGCACACCAGCACGCGCATGCCCAGTTCGGGCCGCCACACGTGGCTGTCGAGGAAGGTCGCGCCCGCTTCGGAGCGCGCCACGTCGAAGACCAGCGGGGGCAGCAGGAACACGAGGTGCCGCTCCGTGACTGCGAAGTCGTGGACCATGGCGATGTCGGGCACCTTCATGCTGGTCGCCTGCACGCCGCGGCCGTCGGGCGAGATGCGGTAGATCGACAGCACGCCCTGGCGGCTGCTGATGCCGAAGTTCCACAGCACGCCGTCGGGCCCGACCTTCGGGTGCGCCGAGAAGGGCATGCCGGCGTAGTCGGCGGTCCAGGTCTTCACGCCCAGGGTGTCGAGGCTGGCCGGGTCGACGCGCGTGGCCGAGCCCCCTTCCCACAGCGCGAGGAATTCGCCGCCGTGGCTCACCAGGCTGGTGTTGGCGACGTTGATCGAGTCGGGCGAGGTGATCGGGTCCATGCCCGGCGGGAATGTGCCGAAAGCCGCGCGCACCGGGCGGCCGGCGGCGCTATCGGCCTCGAACTTCTCGGTGCGCACGAAACGGCCGCGGTGCACGATGCCGCCGGCGCCGATCTCGTACTTCTGCACCATGCCGTCGCCGTCGAACCAGTGGTGGTAGCGCTGGCCGCCCAGCGTGTGGCGGGCCGGCCCGTTGCGCAGGAAGGCGCCGCGCAGGTCGGCCGGCAGGCGGCCGTGCAGTTCCAGCGGCATCGGCGCCACATCGGCCTGCAGGCCCTCGAAGCCCATCTGCCAGGGGTGTTCGGCGCGGTGGCTGTCGAAGGCGGCCTGCCAGTCGTCGGGTGTGGGGGCGGCGGCGTGCGGCGTGAGCGCCTGCGCGCCGCCGGACAGCAAGGGCAGGCCGGCCGCGCCGGCCAGGCCTCGCAGGAAATCGCGGCGTTCCATGGTGAGGCTCCTTCGCGGCAGCGCGCTCAGCGCAGCGTGATGGAAGTGGTCATGTCGCCCTGGACGTCGATCATGGCGTCGTCGAACGTGGGTGGGCCCATTTGACCGCGCGCGTCGCGGCTGAAGCCGGTGCGTTCGGTGGGCACGCCGACCACGTTGGTGTCGACCTTCCCGTTGCCGTTGTCGTCGTGGTAGGCCGAGAGCGCATAGCGGCCTGGCGCAATGTCCTTGAACACCACGACCGTGACGGGTTGGGCGGCCGGTGCGCGTTGGCCCTGCGCCATGCCGGTCATCTTCTTCCAGGCGTCGGCGCTGGTGTACAGCGCGACGTTGACCGTGCCCTCGGTCGACCGGGCGCCTCGCACCTCGACGGTGAGGTCGGCAGCATGGCAGGCCGCGGCGGCCAGGGTGAGGGCGCCAAGCGTTATGGCGGCGAGGCGGCGGGCGGGCGATGGATGGGGCATGGCAAGTTCCTTCAGCGGGAGGAGGGCGGCGGCTGCTGTCCTTGTCCCGTACTGTCCGTGAAGTCCTGGCATGTGGCGAGCGCCGTGCGACGGAATGCGCGCTGCCGGCGCGAAGTGCGGTCTTCGCCGTGCCACGGTCCATCCGACGGGGCGGTCAGTGATGAAAGAAACAGGCAATTTCCCGTCGAACTGGCGCGCGTCGGGGCCGTCTGCCTTCGAGTGCCTCAGCGCGACTCTTTCGCGGCGGCTGCACGCGCAATGCGGCGCAGCAAGCGTCTGCGGATGAAACCGCTGGCCGGACGGATCAGCAGCCAGTAGGGGCGAAAACGTCGCAGGCTCTGCGCATCGGGGCAGTGCACCCGCGTGTGCGTGACCAGCACGGTGCTGCCGTCAGGAGCGGGCTTGGCATCGAAGTTGAGCACCAGCTTGGCCACACCGGGACGTTGCAGGCCTTCGAAGGCCGCGGCATCGCGCAGCGGCACGAGGCCGTAGTCGGCCTGCCAGAAGGCGCCGGCCAGGCCGAATGCGATCTCGCGGTCGCCGTCGCGGCCCAGGGGCGTGAAGTCGGCGAGCCCGAAGCTGCCGCGTCCTTGCAGCCGGGACGGCGCGCCGAGACGGCCCATCAGCCGCGATGGGAGTTCGCGCAGGGCGATCAATTGCCGCGCCAATGGATCGTCCGCGACGTCGGGGCGCTGTGCCGCGTCCAGCACGCGGCCGGCCGGCGCGTCGATCCGAAGGGCATGCCGCTCGGCGAACTGGTAGTGCGGCAGGTAGCGCTCGATCAGCCCGGCCATGCGCGGCACTCGCTGCGCGTTCAGGCGATGCGCCCGAGCAGCAGGAACTCCATCAGCGCCTTCTGCGCATGCATGCGGTTCTCGGCCTCGTCCCACACCACCGACTGCGGGCCGTCGATGACCTCGGCCTGCACCTCCTCGCCGCGGTGCGCGGGCAGGCAGTGCATGAAGAGGGCGTCGGGCTGGGCGACGCGCATCATCTCCTCGTCGACGCACCAGTCGGCGAAGGCCTTGCGGCGGGCCTCGTTCTCGGCCTCGTAGCCCATGCTGGTCCACACGTCGGTGGTCACCAGGTCGGCGCCGGCGCAGGCCTGCAGCGGGTCGCTGAAGGTCTTCCA
>JAFEEH010000095.1 GCA_018241185.1 Pseudomonadota bacterium
GCGCCGTTCTTCGCGGTCAAGTTGTCGGTAGGTACGCCCGGAAGTGCTCATCGCGGCTGCTTGGTGAAGTGCTTGAAAAGATGGGGGTGTTGCACTTCAGTTTGGAGGCTGCCGGGCGCTGCAGCCCGATTTGATGCTCGACACCTCCAACGCGCGCCTCGCGCGCTCCAGCTGGCTCCGCCCGCCCATCACGATCCAGCCCGGCGATGTGATCGCCGCCTGCCGCCCGTGTGCCTGGCTGGCGCCCTTCGGTGTGCTGTCGCTCGCGCTGTGGGGCCTGTGGGCCGTGGCGCTGTGCGCGCCCGTCATCGGCTGGATCAACAAGCGCGAGCTGATGCAGGCGCAGATCGCCGAGTGGTCGCCTGCCGTGTGGGCCGCGGTGGTGGGCGTCCCGGTGCTGATCCTCGGCGCGCAGTTGTCCTTGAGCGCCTGGCTCAGCCGGCGCCGCATCGAGGTCCATGCCGACCGCGTGATCGTGCGGGGCGTGCTGCGCGACACCGAGGTGCCGATCCAGGGCGTGGTGTCGGTGGTGCAGCACTTCGACCTGCATGCGCTCAGTTCGTCGCTGCGGCTGCGCTACCACGCCGAGACGCGCGCGCGCACCGTCTCGGGCTGGCTCTTCGGCGGGGCCGACATGACGGCGCTGGGCGCGTACATCGTGCAGCGCAACCGGCTGTTCGATGCCTCGATGGAAGGCCGGGTGCATTGACCGGTCCGGACCGCCTGCCATGAACGCCATCGATCTCACGCCCGCCCAGCACGCCGCCTTCCGCCAACTCGCCGAACACACCCCCGGCATCGACCGCGAGGCCTACGACGCCTTCGGCCGCGACTGGCGCGAGCCCATCATCGGCCTGGGTCCGCGCGACGCGCGGCTGTGCATCTTCGGCCGCGACCCGGGACGCACGGAGGTCGAGCACGCCCAGCCCTTCGTCGGCAAGGGTGGGCAACTGGTGCGTGCGGCGCTGTACCGGCACGGGCACGGGGCCGACGCCGTGGTGCCGGACTTCGCCGCTTCGGTCGCGGCCGGGCGCGAGGTGTTCTGGCTCAACACGGTGCCGTACAAGCCGGTGGGCAACCGCGCCTGGTCGATGGCGGTGAAGCGGCGCTTCCAACCGCTGATGGCCGAGCTGCTGCTGGCCACCTGGCAGGGCCGCGGTGGCGAGCGCACCGTGATCGCGCTGGGGCGCGAGGCCTTCTTCTGGTTCGGCATCGCACAGCCGGCCGGGGTGGCTGCGGCGCTCGACGCTTTCTGGGCGCAAGGCGATGCGCGCTATGGCCGCACGCTGCGCATTGCCTACCAGTTCGGCGAGACGGAACACACGGTCACGCTGGCGCCCTTGCCACACCCCTCGCCGGCCAATGCCGTCTGGTTCTCGCGCTTTCCTTCGCTGTTGGACGAGAGGTTGCAACAACTGCTGCACGCCTGATGCGCACGCAGCGGCGCAGGCGACGCACTTTGCTATGGTGCGCCGTTTTCATTGCGAAAACCTGCCGCATGCCACACACCCTCCGCCGCACCCTGCGTGCCTTTCCCACCCTGGCGCTCGCCGCGCTCATGACGGCCTGCAGTGCCGCACCACCCGGTCAGCCGGCAGGCCCGGGCACCGACACGGTTCGTCTGCTGGAGGCGAACCGTTGGCAGCTGGTCGCCGCCTTCGACGCCGACGGCCAGCCGGTGCGCGACTGGCGCCAGCCCGACCGGCCGCTGTTGCAGCTGGACTTCCAGGCGCAGCGGATGGCAGTGCGCAACCTCTGCAATGCCATGAGCGCGGCCTACCGCCTCGATGGCGCAGCGATGAAGGTGGAACGGCCGGTGTCGACGATGAAGGCGTGCCCCGAGCCCGGCCTGATGGCACTGGAGCAACGGGTGGCGGCCCAACTGCCACGGGTGCAGGGCTACACGCTGGGCAGCGCGCAGCCCACCGGCAAGCCCACGCTGACGCTGGCTTTCTCCGACGGCAGCCGCTGGCAGCTGCTGGGACAGCCGACGCCGGCCACGCGCTACGGCTCCGCCGGTGAACGGGCCTTCTTCGAGGTCGCGCCACAGCAGGTGGCCTGCAACCACCCATTGATGCGTGACGCCATGTGCCTGCGTGTGCGCGAGCTGCGCTACGACGCGGACGGTCGCCAGCAGGTGGTGGGCGACTGGCACCCCCTGCAAGGCGGCATCGAGGGCTATCGCCATGAGGCGGGCATCCGCAACGTGCTGCGGGTGCTGCGCTACCCGCTGACGCGCCAAGGCCGGTTGCCCGCGGACGCGCCCAGCCACGCCCTGGTGCTCGACATGGTGGTGGAGTCGGAGCGGGTGCGCTGATCCGCCGCCTTGCATGGCAACCGCTCCCCGAACTGCGCGCCCCATGGCTGGCATGCCCCCACCCCGCCTCATCCGCTTCCACAAGCCCTATGGCGTGCTGAGCCAGTTCACGCCCGAGGGCCGCTGGCGCGGGCTGAAGGACTTCATCGAGCTGCCGGGCGTGTACGTGGCCGGGCGGCTCGATGCCGACAGCGAGGGCCTGCTGCTGCTCACCAGCGACGGCGCGCTGCAGGCGCGCATCGCCGACCCCCGGCACAAGATGGCCAAGACCTACCGGGTGCAGGTGGAAGGCGAGCCCGACGAGGCGGCCCTGGCCGCGCTGCGTGCCGGCGTCATGCTCAACGACGGCCCCACACGGCCGGCGCAGGCGCGGCGGCTCGACCCCGCACCGGACATGCCGCCGCGCGACCCGCCGATCCGCGAGCGCAAGAGCATCCCCACGGCGTGGATCGAACTCGTGATCCACGAAGGCCGCAACCGCCAGGTGCGGCGCATGACGGCGGCAGTGGGCTTCCCGACGCTGCGGCTGATCCGCGTGGCGATCGGGCCCTACACGCTGGACGGACTGGCGCCGGGCCAGTGGGCGGTCCAGCCTGTGGCGGGGCCGGGTTCAGGCAGCGCGCGCGCCGGCTGAGGCGCCGCGCGTCGCCCGCGCGGGCCGCGCTTCCATCAGGTAGATGCCGCGCGCCTCGTGCACACGCTCCTCGCGCAGCGCGTCGCGTGCCTCGTCGTCGGCACAGGCGGCGCGCAGCAGCCGGTCCACCTCGTGGAGCGACCGGGTGAACAGGTGCTCGACGGAGGCGCGCTGCGCGTCCGTCAGCACGCGTTCGCGCGTCAGGCGGTCGAGTTGGCGGCGCGCCTCGTGCGGCGCGAAGTCCATCAGTTCGAGCAGTTCGATCACGTGGCGCATCTGTGCGCCGTCGAACACGGGGGTGGCGAAATCGTCGGGGGTCATCGCGAAACTTTCCTGGCCCGTCTGGGCGTTGCGTGCACCCAGTCTCACGACGCTGCCTTAGGCGGGGCTGAAGCCGGCCACGCCGGCCTGCAGCCACGCGCGTCCGCCGGGGTGCCGCGCCGCGACGGACCACCCGAACCGCGCTGCCGAAGCGGCCGGCACCGTCGATTTGCTATCGATTCCATAGCTGCTCGCGCCCGCCGGACGGGCGATTTGGCCACTTTTCGCTTGAAAACTCGCCGCAGCCCTCAGGCCGCCAGCTTGCGCAGCAGCCAGGCCATCGCGGCCTGCTGCGCCTGGAGATCCCCCCCCGCATCGACCGCGAGCGCCGCGCGGTCGAAGGCCGCCGACAGCAGGTCGGCCAGCACCGGCAGCGCCACCCCGCGCGGGGCCACGCCGGCGGCGGCCAGGCCCTCGGCGAGGGTGGCGGCCGCGGCTGCATCGTCCATCTCCATCACCTCCGCCAGGCCGAGCACGGCCGGCCCGTCGACCAGCATCAGGCGTGTGCGGCCCGGCGCCGTCATCGCGCGCAGGTAGGCGTCGCTGCCGGCAACCAGCGCCTTGAGCGGCGGCAGGCCGTCGCGAGCCGCGGCGCGTATCTCGTCTGCCACGGCGGCCATCTCGCGCGCCAACACGGCACGGAACAGGTCGCGCTTGTCGACGAAGTGGTGGTACAGCGCGCCGCGCGTGGTGCCCGCCGCGGCGACCACCTCCGGGGTGGAGGTCTCGGCGTAGCCTTTCTCGACGAAAAGCCTGCGCGCCGCGTCCATCAGGGCGCCGCGCGTGGCCTCGGTGCGTTCGCGGTTGCTGCGCGGGGCAGCGACGGCACTGACCTGGGTGGTCATGGACTTGCGGCGGGCGGGGTCATTCAATGACATACATACAGCCTGTACGTTAAATTCAATAAAACATGCAGTCTGTATGTTAGTTCAACCCACCCACCCCGGAGATGCCATGTCCGCCCCCTTCAAGGTCAGCAGCTACTACCCCGTCGTCATGACCCGCGACGTCGCCGGCACCGCCGATTTCTGGCGCACGCACTTCGGCTTCGTGCCGCTGTTCACGAGCGACTGGTACGTCCACCTTCAGCTCGAAGGCGACGCCGCCGTCAACCTGGCGGTGCTCGACGGCGGCCACGCCACCATCCCCGAGAGCGCGCGCGGCCAGGTCGCGGCCGGCCTGCTGCTGAATTTCGAAGTGGAGGACGTGGACGCCTTCCACCGGCGCGTGGTGGCCGCCGGCCTGCCGGTGCTGCTGCCTCTGCGCGACGAGGCCTTCGGCCAGCGCCACTTCATCACCCGCGACCCGAACGGGGTGCTGATCGACGTGATCAAGCCCATCCCTGCGTCGGGCGAATTCGTGCAGCAGTACGAGGCCTCAGCCTTGCCGCAGGGGTGATGCGGAGGGGGAACGGCGACCGCTATAAACTTCATAGCGTGTCGCGCCCCGCCCACGGGCGCGAGCGGCCCCTTCGGCCCCCAATCCAGCGCCCTGCATGACACCGACCTTTCCTGCCCATCCGCCCTTGCTGCCGCGCCGCCATGTGATCGCCGGCCTGGCCGCCAGCCTGGCCGCCCCTGCCGTCTGGGCCGCGCGTGCGAAGGCCACGGCCTCTTCCCCGCCAGCCCCCGCGCTCTGGCCGAAGGCGCTGGCCGTGCCGGGCGGTGTGGCGCGCCTGTCGCTGGGGCCGGCGGCCGAACGGCCATCGGCGCACACCCGCGTCGGCGATGCGCAGGTGCCGCTGCTGGTGGTCGGCGATGCGATCGTCTGGACTGCGCTGGTCGGCATTCCGCTGGCGGCCACGCCGGGCGATGCGGCCATCACCAGCGCCGGCCGCAGCATCCCGTACACCGTCGCGCCGAAGCAGTACCGCGAGCAGCGCCTGAAGGTGGCGCCCGGCACCGTCGACCTCTCCGCCGAGGACACCGCGCGCTACGAACGCGAGCGCGCCCACCTGGCGGGCGTGATGGCGACCTTCACCGATGCACCGCCCGCCACGATGCACATGGCGGTGCCCGTGCCGGGCCGGCGCTCCAGTTCCTTCGGCCT
Organism: Pseudomonadota bacterium; assembly: GCA_018241185.1. Classification (GTDB taxonomy): domain Bacteria; phylum Pseudomonadota; class Gammaproteobacteria; order Burkholderiales; family Burkholderiaceae_C; genus Xenophilus. The sequence continues at coordinate 5,322 of JAFEEH010000095.1, forward strand.
GCGTCGCGTGTTCAACGGACAGTCGCGCAATCCGCACAGCGGCATGGACATCGCGGCCGGCACCGGCACGCCGGTGCGCGCGCCGCTCGCGGGGCGGGTGATCGACACCGGTGACTACTTCTTCAACGGCGGCACCGTCTGGCTCGACCACGGCGCCGGACTGCTCAGCATGTATTGCCACCTGAGCCGTGTCGACTGCAAGGTGGGCGATGCCGTGAAGGCGGGCGAGGCCTTCTGCGCAGTCGGCGCCACCGGCCGTGTGACGGGGCCTCACCTGCACTGGTCGGTGATGCTCAACCGGGCGATGGTCGACCCGGCGCTGTTCATCGACACCTGACCGGGGCGGCCTGCCGATTGACGCGCAGGCGTTCCCGCACTTAAAAATCGTCGGACAAGGAGTCGTACGCCGCCATGGAACGGTTGGAAGAGGCACTCGGGCGCGCAGCGGCGCTGCCCGCCGACGCGTCGGTCGAGCGCATCGACCGGGCCGTGCACGAGGTGCTGCGGCTCATGCGCGAGCATCTGGAGATGGACGTGGCCTTCGTGTCGCATCTGCATGGCGGCCGGCGCTACTTCGTCACCGTCGACACACGCGCCGGCGCCGAGGTGATCGTCGTCGGCGAGTCGAGCCCGGCCGAAGAGAGCTTCTGCCAGCGCGTGATCGACGGGCGGCTGCCGGCGTGCGTGCAGGACGTGCGATTGTTGCCCGACGCCGCCGAACTGCCGCCGACGGCCTTCGACATCGGCTCGCACCTGAGCACGCCCGTCGTGCTGAGCGACGGCAGCATCTACGGCACCATGTGCTGCTTCAGCTTCCAGGCGGCGCGGCCGCTGGTGGAGCGCGACCTCAAGCGCCTGCGCATGGCGGCCGACCTGGCGGCCCGCCTCATCGACCAGCGGCAGCGCGGCTGAGGCCCGCATCGGCCGCATCGACAATGCGGTCGTCCGCGCGCCGCCCGGCGGCGTTGAACGGACAGTGCCTGCCATGACCGCCCACACCCCCATCCCCGCCCCCGTCCTGCAGTCGCAAGGTCTGCGCTTCGCCTTTGCCGGCGAGCCGCCGCTGATCGCGTGCGAGTCGCTTGCGATCCCTGCCGGACTCACCCTGTTGCACGGCGACACGGGATCGGGCAAGACCACGCTGCTGCGCGTGCTGGCTGGCCGGCAGCCCGCACAGGGCAGGCTGCTGCTCGACGGGATCGACCTCGCGCGGACGCCCGACGCCTACCGGCGTGCGGTGTTCCACGTCGATGCGCGCGATGCGGACCTCGACGCCCTCACGCCGCGCGCCTGCACCGCGACCTGGCGCGAGGACGACCCCGGCTTCGACGCGCCACGCTGGTCCTCGATGGTCGAGGGCTTCGCGCTGGGCGAGCACCTCGACAAGCGCATGGAAATGCTGTCGACCGGCTCGCGCCGCAAGGTGGTGCTGGCCGCCGCGCTGGCCAGCGGCCGCGCACTGGTGCTGCTCGACGAGCCCACCGCCGCACTCGACAAAGCGTCGGTGCGCTGGCTGTGGGAGGCGCTGGCCGAGCACGCGCGCCCGGGCAGGCCCCAGGCCATCGTCCTGGCCAGCAGCCTGCCCGTGGACGGCCTGCCGCTGGCCGCCACCTTCACCCTTCCGCTTCGCTGATGCCGCTGCACCCCCACACCCGTTCGTCCGACACCCGCCGCCGCTGGCTGCTGTGGGCCACCGCCGTGGCGCTGCTGCCGGCGGCGGCGCCAGCCCCGGGCAAGGCCGTCACACCCGCCGCCCGCGTGCCCTGGCTGCGCGTGCGCTTTCCCCGGCGTGGCGGCAGGCGCCTGCTGCGCGGCCGGCTGCAGGCGCCGGCGCACAGCGTGCGCGACTATGTGATCCAGGGGCGCGCCGGGCAATCGCTCGACGTGGAGCTCGAAACGCTCTCGCCGGGCGCATCGTTCAAGGTGCTCGGGCCGCAACAGAAGGACGCGCTGTTCATGAGCGAGTTCTCGGCCCTGCCGCTGTGGCAGGGGCAACTGCCCGCCGATGGCGACTACCGCGTGCGCGTGTCGCTCAACGCGGTGCAACGCGCCCGTGGCGAATCGATGGACTTCATCCTGCGCCTTGCTCTGCGCGCAGCGTGAAGGCCCGCGCGCTCAGGCCCGGGTGCCGGTGGCGCCGTCGAGCGCCATGCGCACGCGCAACGCCAGGTCCGAGAGGCGGTACGGCTTCTTGAGGATGTCGAACTCCGAGGGCGCGACCTGGTCAAGGTTGCCCATGTCGCGGTCGTAGCCGGTGGTGAGCAGCACGTGCACCGTGGGCAGGAGGCGACGCATCTCGCGCGCCAGCGTGTAGCCGTTCATGCCACCGGGCATCACGACGTCGGAGAACAGCAGGTCGGGCCTGCGGTCCTGAGGCAGCGAGCGCACCAGCTCCAGCGCGGCCCGGCCGGTGTCGGCCACATGCACGCGGTAGCCCAGGCCCTCGAGCATGTCGCGTGCGAGTTCCGACACCTCGGGCCGGTCTTCCACCACCAGGATGGTCTCGGTGCCGCCGCGCTCGTTGGGGCGCGGGCCGGCCTCGCCGTCGGGACGCACGGCACTGCGCACGGCCGGGAAGAACATGCGCACCGTGGTGCCCTGCCCCGGCTCGGACGCCACCGTGGCCGTGCCGCCCGATTGCCGCGCGAAGCCGTACACCATCGACAGGCCGAGCCCCGTGCCCTTGCCTTCGTCCTTGGTGGTGAAGAAGGGGTCCATCACCCGCGCGATGATTTCGGGCGCGATGCCGCTGCCGGTGTCGGTGACCGACAGCGCGGCATAGGCGCCGGGTCGCAGGCCCGCCGGCAGCTCGCCGCTGTCGTCGCCCTCGTTGGCGGCTTCGACCGCGCGCGTCTCGATGCGGATGCGCCCGCCCTCGGGCATGGCGTCGCGCGCGTTCACCAGCACGTTGAGCAGCGCCACCTCGACCTGCGTGGTGTCGAGTTCGCAGTTGGGCAGGTCGGGCGCGAGGTCGAACTCGAGCTGGATCTGCTCGCCGAGCGTGCGCTGGACCAGCGCGGTCATGCCGGTGGCCAGCGTGTTGAGGTTGATGGTGCGGCCGCGCAGCTTCTGCTTGCGCGAGAAGGCCAGCAGCTGCTGCGTGAGGATCGACGCCTTGGTCACCGCGCTGCGGATGCTCTCGATGCCGCGGGCGAGGTCCTCGGGGCCGAGCTTGCCCATGCGGGCCCGCGCGCCCATGAGGTCGAGGTGCCCCGACATGACCTGCAGCAGGTTGTTGAAGTCGTGCGCGATGCCACCGGTGAGCTGGCCCAGCGCCTCCATCTTCTGCGCCTGGGCCAGGCCCTCCTCGGCGTCGCGGCGGCGGCTCACGTCGAGCTGCGAGGCGAAGAAGAACACCAGCTCGTCGCGGCGGTTGTAGACCGGCGAGATGAACAGCGCGTTCCAGAAGGTCGAGCCGTCCTTGCGGTAGTTGAGGATCTCCAGCGAGATCTCGCGCCGTTCTTCGATCGCTGCGCGAATGGCCTGCACGGTCTGCCGATCGGTGGCGGGCCCCTGCAGGAAGCGGCAGTTGTGGCCGACGATTTCGTCGCGCGAGTAGCCGCTCATGGCCACGAAGGCGCGGTTGGCGAAGACGATCGGGTTGTCGGGCTGGCGCGGATCGGTCACGAGCATGGGCATGCGCGTGGTTTCGATGGCGGCGAAGAAGATGTCGTCCTTGTGCGAGACGAATTCGGAAGGTCCGCCGTCCTCGACCTGCACGGGACTGCGGCCGGGGATGGGCGGTTTTTCGGGTTGACTCATGGGGCGCAGCCCGCAAGGGCGCCGGAGGGTGCGCAAAAGGGTAACTTCCGGCCCCCGCCCCGCCTGTCGGAGAAGGCCCCGGCCCGCTGTGCCGCCGCAGCTATTCGGGGCGCTTGTAGACCAGGCCGAGCACGGTGCCGTTCTCGTCTGCGGTGCACACGGCGCTGCGCTTTTGCGGCCCGACGGCCAGGTTGATGGCATAGACGCCATCGCGTGGCGTGCTGCTGCTCATCACCGCCAGCGCCGCAGGCGCCACCTTGAACTCGCGCGCGGCCGCAGCCACGCAGTTCCTGACGCTCACATCGGGTGCGCCGCCCACGCGCAAGGCCGTGCTGTTGCATGCCGCCAGCGCCAGCACGAGGAACAGGCACGCGCCGGCGTGGAGGCTGCGGGACAGGATGCGATCGGAGGTCATCGGGGAGGTCCTTTGCGAAACCTTCGCGCGCGCAGTCGAGCGCGAGAGATCGCCGAGTTTGCGCGCGTGTGCACGCACCGGATGCAGGACAGCGCCGCGTTCGCTATTGATTTCATAGCTGCTCGCGCAGTCCGGGCGGGCGCTGCAGGCCGATTCGGCATGAAGACCGGCGTGGTTACATTTTTTCTGTTGTGCCATACCAATCGGTATGTATAGTCCATACCAACCAATCGGTATGGACATGGACACCCCCTCTTCCCCCGCCCCTGCACCGTCGCGCACCAAGCTGCTCGACGCCGCGCTGCAGGTCATCCGCACCAAGGGCTACACCGCCACCACGGTCGACGAGATCTGCCAGGCCGCCGGCGTGACCAAGGGCAGCTTCTTCCACCACTTCAAGGGCAAGGAAGACCTCGCAATCCAGGCCACGCTGCACTGGAGCGACGTCACCGGGGCCGCCTTCGCCGCGGCCGACTACCACCGCCTGCCCGACCCGCGCGACCGCGTGCTGGGCTACCTCGACCTGCGGGCCGTGATGCTGGCCGGTGAGTTGCCGGACTTCACCTGCCTGCTCGGCACCATGGTGCAGGAGACCTTCACCACCCACCCCGCCATCCGCGACGCCTGCAACGCCGGCATCGACGGGCACGCGCACACGGTGGCGGTGGACATCGCCGAGGCCCAGGCGCTGTACGTGCCCGACGCCACCTGGGACGCGCAGGAACTGGCGCTCTACACCCAGGCCGCGCTGCAGGGCGCCTTCGTGCTGGCCAAGGCGCAGGGCGGCGCGCACATCGCGTCGGTCTGCGTGTCCCACCTGCGCGCCTACGTGCAGGCCCTGCTCACGCCGGGGGCGGCGGTGGCGCTCGCCCCGCCGCTGGCGCCCGGCCGCACGGCCCCCCTTCCCGATCCCGTTCCAACCCACCCAGGAGACACACCATGACGATGCACTATGTCGACGGCTTCGTGGCCGCCGTGCCCACCGCCAACCAGGAGAAGTACCGCGCGCATGCGGCCAAGGCGGCCGAGATGTTCAAGGAGTTCGGCGCGCTGTCCGTCGTCGAGTGCTGGGGCGACGACGTGCCCGAAGGCAAGCTCACGTCGTTCACCATGGCCGTCAAGCGCGAGCCCGACGAGACCCCCGTGTTCTCGTGGATCACCTGGCCGTCGAAGGAGGTGCGCGATGCGGCCTGGCAGAAGGTCATGGCCGACCCGCGCATGCAGCCCGACGCCAACCCCATGCCCTTCGACGGCAAGCGGATGATCTACGGCGGCTTCCGGATGATCGTCAACGCCTGAACGCGTCGCGCACCGGGCCTTCACGGGCCCGTGCTGCCGACCCTTCCCCTGGTTCCCCCGAACTTGCGGCCCCGCGTGGCTGCAGGCCCGTCCTCACCCTGCTTTTTGCCAAGGAGCTCACCATGACCGACACGACGAATCCCGACCCCTGCCGCAACGTCGCCGCGAGCGATGCCCATGCGCTGACCCTCACGCGCCTGTACGAGGCCACGCCGGAGCAGGTCTTCCGCGCCTGGACCGACCCCGAACTGCTGAAGCAGTGGTTCGTGCCGCGCCCCTGGACCATCTCCAAGGTGCAGCACGACCTGCGCCCCGGCGGCCAGTCGCTGGTGGTGATGCGCGACCCCGACGGCAATGAGTACCCCAACGACGGCGTGTTCCTCGAGATCGTCCCCCACCGCAAGCTCGTCTTCACGAACATCTTCACGCCCGGCTGGGTGCCGGCCGACCCGCAGCCGATCAAGATGATCGCCGTGGTCACCTTCGAGCCCGAAGGCGAAGGCAAGACGCGCTACACCGCCACCGCCATGCACTGGAGCGCGGCCGACCGCGAGACGCACGAGAAGATGGGCTTCCACGAAGGCTGGGGCCAGTGCGCCGACCAGCTGGCCGAACTGCTCGCCAAGGGCTGAAGGAGCACGCCATGCGCAAGATCACGCCCTGCCTGTGGTTCGACTTCAACGCCGAGGAGGCGGTGGCGCAGTACCTGCGCATCTTCCCGAACTCGCGCGTGCTCGAGACATCGCACTACAACGATGCCGTGCCCGATCTCAAGGGCAAGGTGCTGACGATCCGCTTCGAGGTCGAGGGCCAGGAGCTGCTGGCCCTCAACGGCGGGCCGCAGTTCCCCTTCACCGAGGCGATTTCGCTGTCGGTGGACTGCGCAGACCAGGCCGAGGTCGACCGTCTCTGGGCGCAGCTGGGCGAGGGCGGCTCCGAAGGCCCCTGCGGCTGGGTGAAGGACCGCTTCGGCCTGTCGTGGCAGGTCGTGCCGCGGCCGATGATCGAGATGCTCCAGGGCCCCGACGCCGCCGGCGCGGCGCGCGCCATGGCGGCCATGATGAAGATGGGCAAGCTCGACATCGCCGCCCTGCGCGCGGCCTACGAAGGCCGCTGACGCACAGGCGCGGCGGCGGTCAGTGCGCCGTGCGCCGATGCCGCTGCACCGAACGCCAGATGTCGACCTTGGCGCGTGCCAGGCGGGCCAGCCGGTTCGCCACATCCTCGGGCGTGGCGTCGGGGCTGCCGATGGACAGCCGGCCGCGGAACTGCGTGTCCTCGAACAGGTCGGCGCGGCCGAAGGTGCAGTCGGGCGTGCGCTCCACGTCGATGCGGATGTCCACGCCGCGATAGCGCGAGGCAGCCGGTCGCGGCGCAGCGCCGGAAGGGTTCGTCGTCGTCGGATCGATGGTCATGGGTTGGCCTCCTTTGTCTCGCTGAACCATGCGTCTTGACGAAGGCGATGTAGGCGCTGCAGGCCGCGATTCAAGGGGGGATCGCACCCCCCCTTGCCGGACCCTGAAATTTCCTACTTGAAGCGCTCGCAAGAGCACCTAGATGGCCCCTCGGAGCCGCCGCGCTTGGGCCGGCTCGCTCCGCATCACCGTTCGACTTCAGGAGGTTTCGCCATGTACCGATCGCCGTTCCCGCGCGACATGTTCGCCGAGATGGATCGCCTGCAGCGCGAGATGCAGCAGGCCTTCGATCTGTCCCCCACCATCCGCGGCATCGCCCGCCAGGGCTTTCCGGCCCTCAACGTCGGCCACACGCCGCAAGCGCTCGAGATCTACGCCTTCGTGCCGGGCGTCGACCCGGGCTCGATCGACGTGCAGCTCGAACGTGGCCTGCTCACCATCTCGGGCGAGCGCAAGGCCGCCCTGCCCGATGCCCAGAGCAAGGCCGCGGTGCACATCAACGAACGCTTCGCCGGCAAGTTCCACCGCGCTCTCACGCTGCCCGACGACGCCGATCCCGAGGGGGTCGACGCCCACCTGCAGGACGGCGTGCTGCACATCACCGTGCGCCGGCGCGCGGCGGCCCAACCGCGCCGCATCGAGATCCACTGACCGAGGAGGACCCTGCCATGAACGACATCCAGACCCGCAGCCGGGCCACGCCGTCGACCGGCCAGGCCGAAGCGAACCCGCGTTACGCGGAGGACTTCCTGACGCCGCCGGTGGACGTGATCGAAGACGCCCAGGGCATCACGCTCTACGCCGACCTGCCGGGCGTGTCCAGGGACAAGTTGCAGCTCGAGGTGGAAGCCGGCACGCTGACCATCGAAGGCCAGGTGCACCTGGCGGTGCCCGAGGGGCTCCAGTCCAGCCACAGCGAGGTGGCGGCGCCGCGCTTCCGGCGCGTGTTCACGCTGAGCAAGGAGCTGGACACCGAGAAGGTGACTGCCGAACTGGCGCAGGGCGTGCTGACGCTGCGCATCCCCAAAGCCACGCACGCACAGGCACGGCGCATCGACATCCGCGTCGGCTGAAGCGAGCACGCGGCCCGGCGTGCGCCGGGCCGCGTGGTGCTTCGGGGCACCCGCGCGCTGCTCAGCGTGCCTGGGCGGCGCCCGGCCACAGCCGCACGGCCAGCGCGCCGAGCGCCGACACGGTGGCCAGCACGGTCACCCCCATCCAGCCCCATTGCGCCAGGGCCAGCGCACCGAGGGCAGAGCCGGCCGCCATGCCGGTGAAGGTGCCGACGAACAGCACCGCGTTGAGGCGGCTGCGGGCGCCGGGGTCGATGCTGTAGACGATGGTCTGGTGCGCGATCAGCGCCGCCTGCAGTCCGAGGTCGAAGCCGATCGCGCTCACCACCAACAGCCCCAGCCGGGCGTGCGGCATCAGCAGCGGCGACAGGGCCATCAGCGCGAAGGCCACGACCACCAACCCTGCCCCGAGGCGCGTGACCAGTTCGGGCCCGCGGCGGTCGGCGATGCGGCCGGCGATGGGTGCCGCCAGCGCACCGGCCGCCCCGGCCAGGCCGAAAGCACCGGCCGCCGCGCTGCCGAGGTGGAAGGGTGCACCATGCAGCATCACGGCCAGCGTCGACCAGAAGGCGCTGAAGCCGACCGACAGCAGGCCTTGCGCCAGAGCGGCGCGGCGCAGCGCGCCGTGCTGGCGCCACAACTTGCCCAGCGAGCCCAGCAACGCGCCGTAGGCCAGGTGCGTGGTCGGCCGGAAGCGCGGCAGCCCGCGCCAGGCGGCGGCGCCGAACAGCGCGATGCTGGCGGCCGCGGCCACGAACATCGAACGCCAGCCGAAATGCTCGGCCACGAAGCCGCTCACCACGCGCGACAGCAGGATGCCCAGCAACAGCCCCGTCATCACCGTGCCCACCACCTTGCCGCGGTGCGCCTCGGGTGCCAGCGTGGCGGCGGCGGGCACGATGTCCTGCGCCAGCGTGGCCGCAAGGCCGATCGCCAGGCTGGCGGCCAGCAGCATCGCGATGGACGGCGCCGCGCCCGCCAGCAGCAGCGCGGCGCACAGCGCGGCGGCCTTGATGAGGATGATGCGGCGGCGGTCATAGCGGTCGCCCAGCGGCGCCAGCAGCAGGATGCCCAGCGCGTAGCCCAGCTGCGTGAGCGTGGGCACGAAGCCCACCATCCGGTCCGATGCGCCGATGTCGGCGCCCAGCACGCCCAGCATCGGTTGCGCGTAGTAGAGCGAGGCCACGCCGAAGCCAGCGCCGCTGGCCAGCAGCAAGGTCAGCGCGGGCGGAAGGCCCTCGGCGGCCGGCGCTGGCGTGGGGGCCATGGCATGCGCGGATGGAATGTTCGACATGGTGTTTACCCGTATTCGAAAGAGCGATGGCGCGAGTGTGCAGGACCGACACCCGGAACGGTAGCCCCGCCGGCCACACAATTGCTATACGCTTCGCGCATGACCACACGCGCGCCGTCCAACGTTCCGCTGGCCGCCGACCGGCTGGAACTGATGCAGACCTTCGTGCGCATCGTCGAGGCCGGCAGCCTGTCGGCCGCGGCAGCGCAGATGCTGTCGACCCAGCCCACCGTGAGCCGCAGGCTGCAGGCGCTGGAGCGTTCGCTGGGTGTGCGACTGCTGCAGCGCTCCACCCACGCCATGAAACTCACCGAGGACGGGGAGCGCTGCTACGCACGCGCGAAGGAACTGCTGGCGAGTTGGGCGTCCTTCGAGGCCGACATGCGCGGCACGGGCGACGCGCCCGAGGGCCTGCTGCGGGTCGTGGCGCCCCACGCCTTCGGGCAGCAGCAACTGGTCGCTCCGCTCGCCGACTTCCTGCGCGCCCATCCGCAGGTGAACGTCGAATGGCTGCTGCACGACCGGCGGCCGGATTTCATCGCGCACGGCGTCGACTGCGCGATCCAGGTCGGCGAGGTCGACGACCCGTCGGTGGTGGCGATCCGCCTGGCCGAGGTGCCCCGCATCGTGGTGGCCGCGCCCTCGGTGCTCGACGGCCGTGCGACGCCGACCCACGCCCGCGACCTGGCGGACCTGCCCTGGCTGGCGCTGCAGACCTTCTACCGGCACGAGATCGCGCTCACGCACCGCCGCACGGGTGAGCAGGCAGTGCTGTCGCTGCGGCCGCGCCTGTCGACGGACAGCCTGTATGCGCTGCGCAGCGCCGCCCTCCAGGGCTTGGGTGTGGGCGTCGGCTCGGCCTGGCTGCTGTCCGAGGACCTGGCCACCGGCGCCCTGCTCCACCTGGTGCCGGATTGGGAGGCGGCGCCGCTGCCGGTGTACCTGGTGTATCCCTACGCCCGCTTCTACCCGGCGCGCCTGCAGCGCTTCGTGGCGCTCATGCGCCAGGCCATGCCGGCGGCGGTGCACGGCGCCCGGCCCAGCTGAGGCGGCGCCGTCTCGCTATCAATTCGATAGCTGTTCGCGCACGGCTGACGGGCGCTGCAGCCTGTTTTTACTCATGAACCAAGCGGAGCGAACCGTCCGCGCAGGCCTTCGTCCGACAGCCAGGCGCGGCGGATTGCGCTGCAATGCAGCACCAGCGGCGCCGCCGACCGTGCGAGCGCCCATGCCCCAAGGAGATGCCATGAAACGCCAAGCGACCATCCACGGCCACGTCACCTACACCCCCGGCGACGGCGCTCCGCTTCCCATCCCCGAGGGTCCGATCGAAATCGAGGAAACCGAGGACAGCGTGATCCTGGGGTGGGAGCAGGCCGATGGCGTGGTCGGCTCGACCGCGATGCCGCGCATCCAATACGACCAGTACGTGGAGGCCGGCAAGATCCGCCTCGCCGACTGAACGCCGTAGGGCGCCGGATCAGGCCGGCTGGCGCCGCGCAGGCGACAGCCGTCCGGTCGGCAGGCGGTAGGCCTCCGGCCCGAACAGGTCGATGCCGCAGGCCAGCGACTCCACCCAGTCGAAGAAGTCCGCGATCGCCGCCGCGCCCTCGATCGGCGCGCCGTGCTGGGGCACCAGCATCGAGATCTCCAGCCGACGCGCCATCTGCGCCCACAGCCGCAGCACCTTGTGCGACACCATGTAGCGGCGGTGGAAGCCTTCCATGAGCGGAATGTGCGGTGCCAGTTCGCGCACCGGCTGCTGCGCGTCGGCACCGCTGGTCATCGACACGCCGAGGTCGCCGGTGAAAAGGATGCGACTCACCGGGTCGTAGAAGTGGAAGTTGCCTTCGGCGTGCAGGAAGTGCGCGGGCAGCAGGTGCAGTTCGCTGTCGCCCAGCGGCAGGATGCCGCCCGCATCGGGCACCGCCAGCACCCGCTCCTGCGTCTTGCCGCTCTTGGCGAAGTGCGGCACGAAGCGCTCCCACACGCGCGAGATGACGAGTTGCGCCTGCGTGGACGTCAGCCAGCGGTCGAGCGACGCGATGATGTCCGGGTCGGCATGCGAGGCCAGCAGGTACGCCAGCCGCTGGGGCGGGAAATGCCGCCCCATGCCCAAGAACAGCTCGTTGAAGGCGATGTTGCCGCCGGGGTCGATGAGCGCGCCCACGCCGTGGTCGACCACGAGGAACTGGTTGGACTGCACCGCTTCCTCGGACTCGTGGACCAGGTCGGAGAACATCAGGCAGACATGCTGCGGGTCGCGGTAGAGCTCGAGGGGCATGGCGGCCAAAAGCGCCGGACTGTAGGCCGCCGCGCGGGGCCGGGCCTTGACCTGCATCAGCGTTCCTGCCGCGGCGCCCGGTGTTGCGCCCAGCCCCCAACCCGGCGCCGTGAGTGCGCAGTTTTTGGGGATTGGCGGCGTTAACACCGAGGGAGATGTAGCAATCGCTACACGAGGCGCAACAATCGCGACCCATTGGAAACAAAAGTCTCCATTTCGGTCGCGATCGCTGCCGAAGTGGCCTTCGTGATGAAAAAGTCGGTCCGGATCAATGCAACGCTGCTGTCGCCCGCCCTGCGGGCGCGCTTCGACACCATGCTGCAGGTGGCAGGCCGCCGCAGCATCGTGCAATGGCTGGTGGCCGAGGACCCGAGCGCGGCCGACGTGGTGCTGAAGCAGGCGCCCGGCAACGCCGGCGACGAGCGCACGGTGCCCATCTACGTGGGGGACACCCTGCCGCCAGGCGACGACCCGCAACGCCTGTGCATGCCCGCCGATTTCCGCGTCAGCACCCTGATGGACGCGCTGGACCTGGCCGCCGTGCGCGTGATGAACCGATGGGACGCGCTGGCGCGCGCCACGCCGCTGGTCACCCGCCCGGAGCACGACGCTCCCGCACAGCAGTACCAGCTTCGCCACTGGGTCTTCCTGGGCGACAACCGCAGCGGCATGGCCTACACGCGCACGCTGGCTGCCATGACCCAGCGCCCCGTCACGCGGCAGTGGATGACCTCGCGCGGCGGGCTGAGCGCCGTCCAGGCCGATTCGCTGCTGGCCGATCTGCAGCTGCGCGGCGCCCTGCGCACCACCATCCTCGCCCCGCTCGCCGAAGCGCGCGGCGCAGCGACGCCGGCACGGGCGGGCTTCGTCGGCCGCCTCAAGCGCTGGCTCGCGGGGTCGCGCCCGCAGGCACTGACGAGCGCCGGATGAGCACACCGCGCGTCGTTCTTTTCGGGCCGATGGGCATCGGCAAGACGACCGCCATCCGCACGCTGTGCGGCGACGGCGCGGTCGACTGCGACGTCGTCAACCTCGACACCGCCAGCCACGACAAGGCGACGACCACGGTCGGCGCCGACTTCGGCATCGTGCACCTGGACGGCGGCGAGATGCTGCACGTCTATGGCAGCCCGGGCCAGGACCGCTTCGGCTTCCTGCGGCAATGGCTGCTCAGCTTCGCCGTGGGCGCGATGGTGCTGGTCGACCCGCACGCGCCCGACGCGCTGGCCGACACCGCGCGCACGCTGCGTGAAGTGCGCGAGACGGCACCCGGCGTCGCCTGCGTCGTGCTGGTGGCGCGGCCGACGAGTACCGACGCCATGGGCCGTCTGGCGGAGGCGCTGGCGCGCGAGCTGGGCCAGGCCATTCCCGTGATGTCGGTGGACGTGCGCGATCGCGCCCAGATGCTCGACGCGCTGGACCTGCTGGTGGCCGTGCTGCCCGACGAGGAAGTGGACGCATGAGTCGTCGCCCGATCGTTCCGAAAGAGGCTCGTCCCGTCACGCGAAGCGAGGGGATGGCGCCATGAACGCGAGCGTGCAGCAACGCGCCGCCACGCTGGCCGACCACCAGGCCCGCGCCGCGAACTACGAAGCGGTGTTGCGCCGCTGCACCAGCAGTGTGGAGATCGACGCGGCCGTGCTGGCCACCGTCGACGGCATGGAGATCGCCTCGGTTGCGGCGCGCGCGGGCTACCGGCCGGCGCAGCTCGCCGCCATGGCCAGTTCGCTCATCGCGGTGGCCAGCGCCGCCGGCCGCGAGGTGGGGCATGCGGCGTGCGAGCGCCTGGTGGTGCAGAGCGGCACGGGCACGCTGCTGATCCGCCCCCTGGGCGGCAACTCGGCGCTGGTGCTGTGCATGGCCGTGTCGCCGCAGACGGTGCTGGGCCGCGCACTGTGGGCGGCCGACGAGATCGCGCGCGCCCTCGTCCCACGGGCCTGAACGCCTGCGGCCTGCCGCTCAGCGGCCGGCGTGTGCCTGCGACAGGCATTCCTCGAACAGGGCCGTCGCCCGCCCCGGCTGTGGCGACCGGCGCCAGATGGCCGTGAAGCGGCAGTCGTAGCGCAACTTCGCCGGCGACACCATCGCCATGCGCCCCTCGCGCTCGAAGGCGGCGGCGTAATGGTCGGGCAGAAAGCCCAGGTAGCGGCCCGACAGGATCAGCAGCGCGATCGCCTCCTGGTCGTAGCCCGTGGCACCGCGCGCCAGGCGTCGGGCATGGCTCAGCTCCATGTTCGGCGAGTGGTAGCCCAGCCCGGCGAAGGCATGGCGGCGCAGCTCGGCCCAACCCGGTTCAGCGCCGGCGCTGCCGAAGAGCGGATGCGAGCGCCCCGCGTACAGCTGCATCGTCTCGCCGAAGAGGTCGGCGTACGCCAGGCTCTGCGAGGCCCGGTGTGCCGGGATCACGCCGACCTGGAAGCGCCCGTCGATCACGCCGCGCTCGATGGCGTTGATGGACGCCACATGCACGTTGAGCCTGACGTCCGGCGCCCGCGCCGAGAACAGCGCGATCGCCTCGCCGATGCGCGCCTGAGGGTTGCTGGCCGTCTTGTCGAACAGGGCCAGGTCCAGTTCGCCGCCCATGCGGCCGTGGATGTCGTCGATGCCGCTGCGAAAGTTGTCGACCGAAGCCAGCAGGCGCAGCGTCTCGTCGTACACGCGCTGGCCCTCGGCCGTGAGCGCGAAGCCGGCGCGCCCACGCCGGCACAGCGTGAGGCCCAGGCGCGTCTCCAGGTCCTTCACGTGGCGGCTCACGGTGGAGGTGCCGATGTTCAGTTCCAGCTCCGCCGCCGTCATGCCGCCGCAGTCGACCACGCTCTTGAACACCCGCAGCAGGCGCAGGTCCATGTCGCTGAGCTGGCCCAGCACCGCGCGCTGGCGCGGCTGCACGGGAGCCGTCTTGAAAGCGACGCGCTTCGCCGGCTTCTTAACTTGCATGGATCGTCAAGTGAACAGTGATGATTGTCCATTTTCGCCAGTAAGTGGGCCAGCCAACAATGGCGACTTCGTCCACCCTACTGCCGCCGCCGCCATGAGCTCCGTCCTCACGCCCGACACCTCGTCCTCCCACTCGCGCAGCGACGCCGCCTGGCTCGACGCGCACTGGATGCCCTTCACCGCCAACCGCCAGTTCAAGGCCGACCCGCGGCTGATCGTCGAGGGCAAGGGGGCGTACTTCACCGATGCCGACGGCCGCAAGATCTTCGACGGCCTGTCGGGCCTGTGGTGCACGGGCCTGGGCCACTGCCGCAGCGAGATCGCCGAAGCCGTGGGCCGCCAGGCCGCGAAGCTGGACTACTCGCCCGGCTTCCAGTTCGGCCACCCGCTGTCCTTCGAGCTGGCCAACCGCATCAAGGGCCTCATGCCCGCCGGCGCCGGGCTGGACTACGTGTTCTTCACCGACTCGGGCTCCGAATCGGCCGACACCTCGCTGAAGATGGCCCGCGCCTACTGGCGCGCCAAGGGCCAGGGCACCAAGACGCGCCTGATCGGCCGCGAGAAGGGCTACCACGGCGTCAACTTCGGCGGCATCTCGGTCGGCGGCATCGTCGGCAACCGCAAGACCTTCGGCCAGGGCGTCGAGGCCGACCACATCCCGCACACGCAGCCGGCCATGGGATCCTTCCACCAGGGCATGCCGGCCGAGGGCGGCGTGGCGCTGGCCAACCGCCTGCTGGACGTGATCGCCCTGCACGACGCGTCGAACATCGCGGCCGTCATCGTCGAGCCCTTCTCGGGTTCGGCCGGCGTGGTCATCCCGCCCGTGGGCTACCTGCAGCGCCTGCGCGAGATCTGCACGCAGAACAACATCCTGTTGATCTTCGACGAGGTCATCACCGGCTTCGGCCGCTGCGGCGCCATGACGGGCGCCGAGGCCTTCGGCGTCACGCCCGACATCCTCAACTTCGCCAAGCAGGTGACCAACGGCGTGCAGCCGCTGGGCGGCGTGGTGGCCCACAAAGACATCTACGACACGTTCATGGCCGCAGGCGGTCCCGACTACATGGTCGAGTTCCCGCACGGCTACACCTACTCGGCCCACCCGGTGGCTTGCGCCGCCGGCCTGGCCGCGCTCGACCTGCTTGAAAAGGAAGACGGCCCCGGCCGCGTGAAGGCGCTCGCGCCGCACTTCGAGGCCGCGGTGCACAGCCTCAAGGGCAGCCGACACGTGCTCGACATCCGCAACTACGGCCTGGCCGCCGGCATCACCATCGACCCCGTCCCCGGCGAACCCGCCAAGCGCCCCTACGAGATCGCCATGGCCTGCTGGAAGAAGGGCTTCTACGTGCGCTACGGCGGCGACACCATCCAGCTCGCGCCGCCCTTCATCACGGAGAAGGCGGAGATCGATCGGCTGGTGAATGCGGTGGGGGATGCGCTCGCCGAAACGGCCTGAGGACGATGCTGCGGAGACCGTCCCCCGGCACGCTCAGCCGTGCTTGCCGGCCGACCAGCCCTGCGGCCCCAGCGCCTTCTGCGCAACGGCAGCAGGCACGGACTCCAGAGGCGTGGCCATGCTGTCGTTCCAGCGGTTGAGGAAGCCGAACATCGCCACCACGCCGAGGATCTCGACGATTTGCGCCTCGCTCCAGTGAGCCCGCAGGCGCTCGAAGAGATCGTCCGTCACTTCATTGGGCTGCGCAGCGGCCGCCAGCGCGAAGTCGAGCGCGACCCGCTCCGCCTCGGTGTAGAGCGGGCTGCGCGCGTAGTCCCAGATGGCGGCCTGCTTCGCCTCGCTCACGCCGAAGTTCTGCGCGCCCAGCAGCGTGTGCGCCTGGCAGTAGAGGCACCCCGATGCCTTGCTCGCGACATGTCCGATCAGGCGCCTGAATCCGAGATCGACCTCGCCGGCCGGGTCCATCACCGCCGCGTTGAGCTGGGCGAAGGCCTGCACGAGCCTTGGCTTGCGCTGCATCGTCAGCACGCTGTTGGGCGTGAACCCGAGCGTGCCGAGGAAGAAGTCGAAGTGGTCCTTGAGCTCGGGCGTCGCGTCGGGCGGCAGAGGGGCGAGTCGGGGCATGGATGCAGGTCTCCAGGAATTCTTGAAAAAGGATGAGGGCGCCGCAGACGCGGCGCCCAGGCTGCGCCGGGCTCAGATCGCCC
>JAFEEH010000096.1 GCA_018241185.1 Pseudomonadota bacterium
GACCACGAGGCGCCGGTCCAGGCCCAGCGAAAGCGCCAGTTGCATCGCCTTCATCGTGTCGTCGCGGCAGTCGGGGTAGCCGGAGTAGTCGGTCTCGCACACCCCGGTCACGATCACCTGGAGGCCGCGCCGGTAGGCCAGTGCGCCGGCCAGCGTGAGGAACAGCAGGTTGCGCCCGGGCACGAAGGTGTTGGGCAGGCCGTCGGCCTGCATGGCGAAGGCGATGTCCTCGGTCAATGAAGAGCCGCCGAGCTGTGCCAGGACGTCGAGGGTGAGCAGATGGTCTTCGCCCAGCCGCGGCGCCCAGTCCGGGAAGCGCGTACGCATGGCGTCGAGCACACGCGGGCGCACGTCCAGCTCGATGCGGTGGCGCTGGCCGTAGTCGAAGCCGAGCGTCTCCACCCGCTCGTAGCGCGCCAGCGCATGGGCCAGGCAGGTGGTCGAATCCTGGCCGCCGGAGAAGAGAACGAGCGCGGTGGTGTGCATGAAAATCTCAAGCAAAAAATGCCTGCAATGCCCGTCCCGCTTGCGCGAACAGCTATCTTTTCGATAGCAATGGTCCGCGGTGGGCCGGTGCCTGCAGGCTGTCGGACAAGCCCGCGATTTTCGTGCCCGCCGCAGCCTGGCCGCTAGGATCGACGCAACCGAATCCACCACGCACCATGAGCAGCAAGCACCTCGTCGCCTGGGCCGCCACCTTCGTGGTGATGATCGTCATCGACCTGCTGTGGCTGGGCGTGATCGCCAAGGGCATCTACCAGCAGGGCATGGGCGCGCTGATGGCGCCGCAGCCCCGGCTGGGCGCGGCGGCGGCCTTCTACCTGCTGTACCCGGTGGGCCTGGTGGTGTTCGCCGTGCTGCCGGGTGCGGACGCCGGCAGCGTGTGGCGCGCGGCGCTCACGGGCGCACTTTTCGGCCTTTTCTGCTACGGCACCTACGACCTGACCAACATGGCCGTGGTGCGGAACTGGCCCGTGGGCCTGTCGCTGCTGGACATGGCCTGGGGCACCCTCGTGAGCGGCGTGTCGGCTGCGGCCGGTGCGGCGGCGCTGATCTGGTGGCAGCAGCGCGGCGCCGGCTGAGCGCCGGCCTGCAGCGTCAGACCGCGACCTGCTGCTCGATGTCCTGCGTCTTGCGGCGGGCCAGCGCCAGGTTGGCCTTGTTCTTGTCCAGCACCAGGTAGATGAACAAGCCCTCGTGCTTGGCCATGGGGCGGATGATGTGGTACTGCTTGCCCAGCGTGATGAGGATGTCCTCGATCACGTCGTTCAGGCCGAGCGACTTCATCGTCTTCATCTTGGCGCGCACCACCTCGGTGTTGCCCGCGGCGGCCACCTCCAGGTCGACGCCCGTGCCGATCTGGCCGAGGATCATGCCGCTGCCCGAATCGACCATCGCGGCGCACATGGCGCCATCGATGGTCATCAGGTCGTCCATGGATTGCTTGATCGTTGCCATGAGTGGGGTCCCTCTTCAATATCGGATGCATCGCCCGCTGGATGGGTTGGCCGCCGCCCGGGCGAAGAAAGAGGCGGTGACCGGCTGGGAAATCATGGACAGGCTCAGGCGCTGCGCAGCGAGCGCGCCACCTGCTTGGTGAGGTAGAGCACCTGGCCGATGATGGCGTCGCGGCCGGTGACGACGCTCACGATGAGGTCGATCTCGTCGTGCCGCGCCTGCACCATCACCAGGTGGCCATGCGCGGCCTCGATGGTCACGTTGTCGCAGGCGCCGAGGTGGCTTTCCTCGCCCGCCAGCGCACCCAGCGCCGCGAGCGAGCTGGCCAGCGCCGACAGGCGCGACACCTGTGCGTTGTTCTCGACCCGGCCGGCCAGTTCGAAGCCGTCCTCGGTGGCGATCACCACGGCCTTCACGCCCTTGAGTTCGCGCATGAGGTGGTCGACGGCCGCGTCGGCCGCGGCCTTGATGCGGGGAGAGAAGTTCATGGCTGGACGGCGGTGCGGGATTCGAGCTGCAGCAGCAGCAGGTTCAGCAGTTGCAGCACATCGTCGCGGCGCGTCACGTTCGCCGGCAGCACCGGGCAGACGACGCCCTTGGCTTCCATGCGCTGCGCGAAGGCATCGAGGTCGGGCACCGGGTGCGTCTCGGTGCGGCCCACGGCGACCACGCAGGCGGCCTCGGCGATCAGCTCGCGAAAGCCGTCGAGGTACACGTCGAGGTCGGCCAACGGGTCGGGCCGGCTGTTGTCGATGAGGATCACCAGCCCCAGCGCACCGCGCGAGAGGATGTTCCACATGAACTCGAAGCGCTTCTGCCCTGGTGTGCCGTACAGGCGCAGCTTCTCGCCGTTGTCCAGCGTGACTTCGCCATAGTCCAGGCCCACGGTGGTGGTGGCCTTGACCACCGACGTGTCGGTGTTGCGCACCTCGGTGCGCAGCGGGTCGACCTCGCTGATGGCAGCGATGGCGGTGGTCTTCCCGGCACCCATCGTGCCGGTGAAGAGGATCTTGTGCTCCGTCGCCATCGTTCAGCGGGGCCAGGCCGGCTGCAGGCCGAAGCGGGCGCGGATGCGTGCCAGCAGGCCGGGCTGCGGGGCTGGCGCATGCACGCGCCGCTGCACATCGTTGGACGACTGCACCGTGGTGGGCGCGCCGGGGACGGAAGCGTCGGCCACGCGTTCGCCCCGGGCCGTGTGGGCGGGCGCGGGGGTCCCGTGGAGCAGGCCCGCCTGGCGCAGATCCTGGAGGAATTCACCGCACACCTTGAGCGGCACACCCGATTGCCGGTGAAGCAAGGGCAACGTGTAGGGCCGGGCACTCATGAGCGTCGCGAGCGTGACGCGGTGTCCGGAGTTCAGCAGCGCGGCCTGAGGCCAGCGCCGCAGGCGGAACTCCTCGTCATCGCGGATCGTGCCCGCACCGGCCGGCGCCTCGGTGCCGCGCGCCTGCACGATCGCGTCGCCGATACGGTTGAGGACCGCCTCGAGCTGTTCTGCATGCAGGGGCAGGGTCAACGCGTAGGCACCCTCCCGCGCGGCCTGGCCGATGCACAGAACGGGGCCGGACGAACATGCGCCTGGCGCACCGTCGGGCTGTCCGGTCACCCGCAGGTCGCCCTGGCTGTCGACGCAGTTCCAGTGCTGGTGCGTGCGGTGGTCCAGCACCCGGACGAAAGACTTGAGGAGGAGCTCGTCGCGCGGCGAGAGCTGGTCGACGCTGAAGCTCAGAAGCGCGCGGCGCGCAGCTGAAGAAGCAGAAGCCGTCATCGCAGTTCCTTCCTCCATGAAGAGAGGGCCCACCCTCGGCCGTCGGGCGCCGCAGCACGGCCCCCCAGCGCCCCACCCCACCTCGCCCCTGCAGACCGCGGGCCCCTGGACATCGGCTCGCCTGGCGCCATGGCGCCGGGCGGCATAAAGAAAAAGCAGGCCATCCGAACTCGCAACAATGTGAGATGAGTGTAGGACGGGGTTTGAGAATGTGTCTCAACGTTTCCGAGAACTTGTGAGAGCACGCGGCAAAGTTCTCATCGCACGAGGGGACCACCCCTTCAACTGAGCACTTAGGGCCTAAACCTGGAGCCAAGCCGAGGTTGCAAATTAGCAACTCTTATGTATTTCTGTGTAATAGCGGAACTATGCCGCCCTGGGATGGGCCCCCAAGCAGCGGATCCGGACGCGAGCGGACCTGCGTCCGACCCGGCGCTCACGCGCCGGCGGCACAGGGTCACCGCCCTGGCGCCCTACAGAAAGCGCTCGAGCAGCTTGCGCGAGGCGCGGTCCAACGCCTTGGGATCGGGTACGCGGAACTGCACCCCGTGGGCGCTGGCGATCAGCAGGGCGCCCCCCTCGAGCCGGCGGATGTCCTCCTCGGCCTTGAGCACGAAGCGCGTGTCGCCGCGGTCGGTGCGCACGTCCCAGGTGCTGGGCACGCCGAAGCTGGACACGGACCTCAACTGCAGCAGCACCGGCGCGAAGTCGCGCGGCGCCAGCGCTTCGGCCAGCAGGGTGCGCGCTGGCGTCGGCACTTGGGCGAGGTCGTCGATCCATGCCCGCTCGCGGCCGTCGGGGCCCACCAGCGAGATGCCCCGGTCGGGGGCGGTGAGCGGGAAGGCGCGCACCGGCATCACCGGCTCGCGGGTGCCGTCGGCGCCGGTCCACAGCAGGCGGCCATGCGCGTCGCGTTCGAGAGGCCAGGCCATCAGGCGTCTCCTGCGGGGTGGGCCGCGTGGGTGGGCGCGGTCTCGCGCAGCGTTTCTTCCTCGTCGACCTGGCGCGCCTGCGCCTGGTGGAGCCGCCAATAGGCGCCCTGCCGGGCCATCAGCTCGTCATGCGGGCCGACCTCGACCACCTGGCCGCGGTCCATGACCACCAGGCGGTCGGCCTTGCGCAGGGTCGACAGGCGGTGCGCGATGGCGATCGTGGTGCGACCCTGCACGAGGTTGTCCAGGGCCTTCTGGATCTCTTTCTCGGTTTCGGTGTCGACGGCCGAGGTGGCCTCGTCGAGGATCAGGATGCGCGGGTCGATCAAGAGCGCCCGCGCGATGCTGATGCGCTGGCGCTCGCCGCCCGACAGGCCCTGTCCGCGCTCACCCACCAGCGAGTCGTAGCCGTGCGGCAGGCGCAGGATGAAGTCGTGCGCATGCGCGGCGCGGGCGGCGGCGACGATCTCCTCGCGCGTCGCCTCGGGCTTGCCGTAGGCGATGTTCTGCGCAATGGTGCCGAAGAAGAGAAAGGGCTCCTGCAGCACCAGGCCGACGTGCCGCCGGTAGTCGGCCACCGCGAAGCGCCGGATGTCGGTGCCGTCGACCAGGATGGCGCCGTCGGTCACGTCGTAGAAGCGGCAGATCAGGTTGACCAGCGTGCTCTTGCCGGAGCCGGAATGGCCCACCAGGCCGATCATCTCGCCGGGACGGATGACGAGGTCGAGGTCGCGAATGACCGCGCGCGAGCCGTAGCGAAAGCCCACGTCGCGCATCTCGATGCGGCCCTCGACCCGGTCCACGCGCACCGGGTTGGCCGGCTCGGGCACGTTGCTCACGTGGTCGAGGATGTCGAAGATGCGCTTGGCGCCGGCCGCCGCCTTCTGCGTGACCGAGACGATGCGGCTCATCGAATCCAGGCGCGTGTAGAAGCGCCCGATGTAGGCGATGAAGGCGGTGAGCACACCCACGGTGATGCGCCCGCGCGCCACCTGCCAGATGCCGAAGCCCCACACCACGAGCAGCCCGATCTCGGTCAGCAGCGACACGCTGGGCGTGAACAGGCTCCAGGTGCGGTTGAGCTTGTCGTTGACCTGCAGGTTGTACTTGTTGGCTTCGCGGAAGCGGTCGGCCTCGCGCTTTTCCTGCGCGAAGGCCTTGACCACGCGGATGCCGGGGATGGTGTCGGCCAGCACGTTGGTGACCTCGCTCCACACGCGGTCGATCTTCTCGAAGCCGGTGCGCAGCTTGTCGCGCACGACGTGGATCATCCAGGCGATGAAGGGCAGCGGCACCAGCGTGACCACGGCCAGCAGCGGGTTGATCGACACCAGGATCACCGCCGTCATGGCGATCATGATCACGTCGGTGAGGAAGTCCAGCGCGTGCAGCGACAGGAAGACGTTGATGCGGTCGGTTTCCGAGCCGATGCGCGCCATCAGGTCGCCCGTGCGCTTGCCGCCGAAGTAGTCCAGCGGCAGCGTGAGCAGGTGCTCGTAGGTGGTGGTGCGCAGGTCGGCGCCCATGCGCTCGGACACCAGGGCGAGCAGGTAGGTGCGCGCCCAGCCCAGGCCCCAACCCAGCAGCGCTGCAGCCAGCAGGCCGGCAAGATACATCACGACCAGCATCGGATCGATCGCTTTCCCGTTCTGGAACGGGATCAGGATGTCGTCCATCAGCGGGATCGTGAGATACGGCGGCACCAGGGTCGCGGCGGTGCCCAGCAGCGTGAGCACGAACCCTGCGATGAGCTGCGCGCGGTAAGGCCGGGCAAAGCGGCCCAGGCGCAGCAGCACCCAGGTCGAGGGTGGCGTTTGGAGTTCGGTGTCGACCGTGTCCTCGCCATCGCTGCCTTCCCCCGTGGCCTGCGCGATGCCGGCCCGTTGCTGGTCGAAAAGCTTCACGAGCCGCAGCGCCGCGGCCTGCCCGGCCAGCGTGTAACGCCAGCGCGCCAGCCGGCCCTCGGGCCCGTGCAGGTCGAGCGTGCCAACGCCGGCATGGTCCGTCAGGTGCAGGGAAAGTCCCGAGCTTGTGAGCGGCCACTCCTGCTGCGAGGCGCCTGCAACGGCGGCCCGGAGTGCGCGATCGGTCAGCACGACGTGGCCGTCGGCAAAGCGCAGCTGGTCGTCGAGGTCAACCGGCAAGGTAGCGAGAACGTTCTCCGAAGCCGTCAGACGGGCCTTCTGGGCGGCGGGGGCCGAAGCCGATTCGCCCTCCGGGGTGCCGACTGGATCGTGATGTTGCATTGTGTTTCGTTGTCCCGGGCCTCCTGGAGGCCTGTCCCGCGCGCCGGTCGGGCGCCGATTTTCACCGAACACCATGGGCGCTTCTCTTCCTCTGCAGGCCGTTGAACGCAGCGCAACCGGCGACTCCTCCACCCGCACAGACCGCTCTACGAACGTTTCCATGACCCGTTTCGACGACATCCGCCTGCTTCGCACCCGCTACCTGCGCGGGCCGAACATCTGGACCTATCGGCCCGTGCTCGAAGTCTGGCTCGACCTGGGCCAGCTCGAGGACTACCCGTCCAACTTGGTCCCGGGTTTTCCCGAACGGCTGACGAATCTGCTCCCCGCCCTGATCGAGCACCACTGTGGCGTCGGCGAGCGTGGTGGCTTCATCCAGCGGCTGCAGGAAGGCACCTGGGCCGGCCATGTGCTGGAGCACGTCGTCATCGAACTGCTCAACCTCGCCGGCATGCCCACCGGTTTCGGCCAGACCCGCAGCACGTCGAAGCACGGCGTCTACCGCATGGTCTTTCGCGCCCGCGACGAGGAAGTCGCACGCTCCGCGCTGGCCGAGGGCCACCGCCTGCTGATGGCCGCCATCAACAACGAAACCTTCGACGCCAGCGACGTGCAGCGCGCCGTCGACGCCGTGAAGGCCAAGGTCGAGGACTGCTACCTCGGCCCGAGCACCGCCGCCATCGTCGGCGCGGCCGGCGACCGTGGCATCCCCTTCATGCGTCTGAACAGCGGCAACCTGGTGCAGCTGGGCTACGGCGCGAAGCAGCAGCGCATCTGGACCGCCGAGAGCGACTACACCAGCGCCATCGGCGAATCGATCGCCAGCGACAAGGAGCTGACCAAGTCGCTGCTCGCCAGCTGCGGCGTGCCGGTGCCCGAAGGCCAGGTGGTCGCCAGCGCCGAGGAGGCCTGGGAAGCGGCCGAGGACATCGGCCTGCCCGTGGCCGTGAAGCCGTCGGACGCCAACCACGGCCGCGGCGTGTCGCTCGACCTGACGAGCCGCGAAGAGGTGCTGGCCGCCTTCGCCGTCGCCGAGCCCGAGGGCAGCGACGTGATGGTCGAGCGCTTCGTGCGCGGCGCCGAACACCGCCTGCTGGTGGTCGGCGGCGAGGTGGTGGCGGCCGCGCGCGGCGAGGTCATCACCGTGACCGGCGACGGCCGGCAGACGGTCGCGCAGCTCATCGACAGCCAGCTCAATTCCGACCCCCGCCGCGGCGCCGAGGAGGAGTACCCGCTGGACCTGATCGTGCTGGCCACCGACGCCAAGCTGCAGCTGGAACTGCAGCGCCAGAAGCTCACCGGTGACTCGGTGCCGGCGGCCGGCCGCGTGGTCATCATCCAGCGCAACGGCAACCTGGGCGTGGACTGCACCGACCAGGTGCACCCCGAGGTGGCCTACGCCGCCACGCTCGCGGCCCGCGTCGTGGGGCTGGACATCGCCGGCATCGACCTGGTGTGCGAGGACATCGGCAAACCCCTGCAGGCACAGGGCGGCGCCATCGTCGAGGTGAACGCCGGCCCCGGCCTGCTGATGCACCTGAAGCCCGCCGTGGGCTCGCCGCGCCCGGTGGGCCGCGCGATCTGCGACCACCTGTTTCCCGAAGCCGAATCCGGCAACGACCTGCCCGGGCGCATCCCCGTCGTCGGCGTCGCCGGCACCCAGGACACCGCCGTGCTCGCGCGCCTGGTGGCCTGGCTGGTGGGCCTGTCGGGCCGCCATGTGGGACTGGCTTGCCGCGACGGCCTGTTCCTCGAGCGCCGCCGCGTCGACGTGCGCGACAGCGCGAACTGGGAGGCCGGCCACCGCCTGCTGGTGAACCGCCAGGTCGAGGCGGTGGTGATCGAGAACGGCGCCGAGACCATCCTCGCCGACGGCCTGCCCTACGACCGCTGCGACATCGGCATCGTGACCGACCTCGGCGGCGCCGAGCAACTGGGCGACTACGACATCGCCGAAA
>JAFEEH010000097.1 GCA_018241185.1 Pseudomonadota bacterium
CGCGCCATGCCGGCCGATCACCACAAACGTCCAGGCCGGTGGTGCCGGTGTGCGGGCGCAGGCGCCATTCGCGGCGCCGTGCAGTGCCCAAAGCACGTCGATTCCAGGCGAGCACATCCGTCGTGCTGTACGACGGTCAGCGCGAGCCTGAGCCGGAGAACGCACACCGGCGCCGCCGGCCGGGTTCACGCCCACAGCGCTCGCGCCGACCCACCGACCCACCGACCCACCGACCAGCCGACGAGCCCAAGCCATCCGATCAACAGCGCAAAACCCAAAAGTGCAATCGCCCGCCAGCGCACGCGAGCCGGGCGTCACAGCCAAACTCGTCACAAACGTGACGATCGTTCGAAAAGCCTCAGCGCCCCAGCCACTCCCGCGCCCAACCCAGCCCCTCGCTCGTCCCGCCACGCGGCCGGTACTCGCAGCCGATGAAGCCTTCCCACCCGCAGCTCGCCGCTACCTCGTCGATGACCTCGAAGAGGTACGGGTGGTGCAGCTCGCCCACGTCGGGCTCATGCCGCTGCGGCACGCCGGCGATCTGGAAGTGGCCCACGCGGCCGGTGGGCAGGTACTGCCGGACCTTCATCGCCACGTCGCCCTCGACGATCTGGCAGTGGTACAGGTCCATCTGCACCTTCAGGTTGGGCGCACCGACGGCCTGCACGATCGCATGCGCTTCGTCCTGCCGGTTGAGGAAGAAGCCCGGCACGTCGCGCGTGTTGATCGGCTCGATCAGCACGTCGCGGCCCACGTTGGCTGCTTCGGCCGCCGCCCATCGCAGGTTCTCGCGGTAGACCTCGGCCGCGCGCTCGCGCGACCCGGCGGGGTCGAGGAGGCCGGCCATCAGGTGCACGCGCGGGCAGTCGAGCACCGCCGCGTAGTCCAGCGCACGCCGCACGCCGTCGCGGAACTCCGCCTCGCGGCCCGGCACGCTCGCGGTGCCGCGCGAACCCTGGTCCCACGCGGCAGCGATCGACTCGGTGGTGGTGCCACCGGGCGGCGCGTTGAACAGCACCTGCTGCAGGCCGTGGGTCTGCAACCGCGCGGCAAGCGCTTCCGCCGGCCAGGCGTAGGGGAACAGGTACTCCACGGCACGAAAGCCGTCCTTCGCGGCCGCTGCGAAGCGGTCCAGGAAAGGCAGCTCGGTGTACATCATCGACAGGTTGGCGGCAAAGCGGGGCATGGCGTGGAAGGTGTGAAGTGGATGGATCACCAGCGCGCACCGAAGGTGCGCCGCAGTGCGTCGATGTCTGGTTCGGGCAGCGGCGCCGCGGCGCGGCCGGTGAGCAGGTGCAGGCGCGCGGTCTCCTCCAGCTCCTCGAGCAAGGCCATCGCCTGCTCGGGGCTGTCGTGCCACACGTTCGGGCCTAGGCGCGCCAGCATGACCGCGCGGATCGGCGTGCCGCGCTCGCCGTAGCGCGCAATGGCTTGGGCCACCGCTTCGGCTGCTTCGGGCGCACCAGGCCGGTGGTAGGCGATGCGCGGCACATGGCCGACCTTCATCACGAAGTAGGGCGTGATCGGCGGCACCAGCTCGTCCTCGGTGCGCTCATCCAGCGTGAGCGCGACGCAGTGCGTGCTGTGCGTGTGGATCACGCAGGCCGTGGCGGCGTCGAAGCGGCGCGCGGCGTCGTAGATGCGCCGGTGCAGTGCGAGCGTCTTGCTGGCGCGGTCACCGCCGACCTGCGTGCCCTGCGCATCGACCCGGGCCAGCCGCGCCGGGTCGAGCGTGCCGAGGCAGGCGTCGGTGGGGGTGATGAGATAGCCATCATGGAGCCGCACGCTGATGTTGCCGGCCGTGGCATGCACGTAGCCGCGTGCGAACAGGCTGGCACCCACGCGGCAGATCGCTTCGCGCAGCTGCGATTCGGTGCGTGGTGACTCGCTCACGCCAGCACCTCGAAGGCGCGGGTGAAGAAGTCGCGGCCGCCGAAGTTGCCCGACTTGAGCGCGATGTGCAGCGCCGCGTGGCCGGCGCGCGCGTGGCACCACGGCACGCCAGGGTCGATCTGCGCGCCGATCTGCAGTTGCGCGATGCCCAGCGCCTGCACGCAGGCGCCGGAGGTCTCGCCGCCGGCGACGACGAGCTGGCGCACGCCCGCGTCGGCGACCAGGCCGCGCGCAATGGCCGCGAGCGTGCGCTCCATCAGCGCGCCGGCCTCGTGCACGCCGAGCTGCGCCTGCACGGCGCGCACTTGCGCCGGATCGGCGGTCGAGTAGACGAGCACGGGACCCTGCGCCAGCCGTGGCGCGGCCCAGGCGAGCACGGCCTCAACGGCAGCCGGGTCGCGCGCGACCTGCAGCGGATCGATCGCATGCGCCGCGCCCCCCGATTCGATGAAGGCCTGCACCTGGCCCTGTGTCGCGTTCGAGCAGCTGCCCGAGACGATGGCGCGCCGGCCGGCAGCCGGTGGCAGGGCCGCGGCCTGCGGCGAAGGCGCGAGGCCGAAGTTGGCGGGGAGGCCGATCGCCACGCCCGAGCCGGCCGTGACCAGCGCCAGGTCGCGCAGCGCGGGGCCGAGGCGCAGCAGGTCGTCGTTGCTCACCGCGTCGACGATGGCGATGCCCACGCCTTCGGCACGCAATGCGGCGATGCGCGCCGCGATGGCCCCGCCGCCGGCCGCCACGGCGCGGTGGTCGATCAGCCCCACGCGCCGGCGCG
The DNA here is from genome assembly GCA_018241185.1 of Pseudomonadota bacterium. GTDB lineage: Bacteria > Pseudomonadota > Gammaproteobacteria > Burkholderiales > Burkholderiaceae_C > Xenophilus. The sequence continues at coordinate 2,666 of JAFEEH010000097.1, forward strand.
TCTGCGCCTGCAGCACGCGCACGAGGTTGGCGTCGGTCATCGGCGTGAGCGGGTGGTCCTTCATGCCGCTGTCGGACAGCAGCAGGTCGCCCACGAAGAGGTGGCCCTTGAAGACCGTGCGCTGGTTGTCGGGGAAGGCGGGCGTGGCGATGGTGAAGTCGCAGCCCAGCGCGTCCATCAGCGCGTCGGTCACCGGGCCGATGTTGCCGTCCGGCGTGCTGTCGAAGGTGGAGCAGTACTTGAAGTAGATCTGCGCCGCGCCCTGCGCCTGCAGCCAGCGCAGCGCAGCCAGCGACTGCGCCACCGCGTCGGCCGCTGGCACGGTGCGCGACTTGAGTGCGACGACGACGGCATCGACCTGCGCATCGAGCGGGCCGTCGGGCACGCCGATGGTCTGCACCACGCGCATGCCGGCGCGCACGAGGTTGTTGGCAAGGTCGGTGGCGCCGGTGAAGTCGTCGGCGATGCAGCCCAGGGCGATCGGCATGGGGATGTTTGCTACTGAATTGATAGCTGCTCGCGCCCACTGGACGGGCGCTGCGGGCCGATTCGGCTTGAAACCGAGCCTGTGGCAGCAGGAGCCCGAGGCTAGCCGAGATCGCGCCGTCGGGCCACCGGGATGGCCCGGCCGCGGCCCGCGGACTTCACGCGGCCCGCTCGAACTTGAACACCGCGGTGCTCGCGCGCGCGTTGGGCAGCCAGCGCACCACGCGCCCGTCCTGCAGGCCGAAGGCATCGAGGATGCGCAGGTGGTTGCGCTGCGCGAGCACTTCGAAGTCCTTGAAGGTGCCGACGCGGATGTTGGGTGTGTCGTACCACTGGTAGGGCAGCCGCCGCGTGACGGGCATGCGCCCGCGCGCGATGCTCACGCGGTTGGGCCAGTGCGCGAAATTGGGAAAGGCGACGATGCCGATGCGGCCCACGCGCGCGGTCTCGCGCAGCATCACCTCGGCATTGCGCAGGTGCTGCAGCGTGTCGATCTGCAGCACGACGTCGAAGCTCGCGTCCTCGAACATCGACAGGCCTTCGTCGAGGTTGAGCTGGATCACGTCGACGCCGCGGCGCAGGGACGTGAGCACGTTGCCGTCGGCGATCTCGACGCCGTAGCCCGAGCAGCCGCGCTGGCGCTGCAGGCGCTCGAGCAGCGCGCCGTCGCCGCAGCCGAGGTCGAGCACGCGCGCGCCTTCGGGCACCAGCTGGGCGATGGGGTCCTGGATGTCGGTGCCGGTCATCTTCCGCTCTCCAGTTCGGCCGCGATGCGCTCGAACCACGAACGCACCACGCCGAGGTAGCGCACGTCGTCGAGCAGGAAGGCGTCGTGGCCGTGCGGCGCGTCGATCTCCGCGTAGCTCACGCTGCGGCGGTTGTCGAGCAGGGCCTTGACGATCTCGCGGCTGCGCGCGGGCGAGAAACGCCAGTCGGTGGTGAAGCTCACGAGCAGGAACTTGGCCGTGGCGCGCGCGAAGGCGGCGCGCAGGTCGCCGCCGTGCGCGCCGGCCGGGTCGAAGTAGTCGAGCGCGCGAGTGATGAGCAGATAGGTGTTGGCGTCGAAGTACTCGCTGAACTTGTCGCCCTGGTAGCGCAGGTAGCTCTCGATCTGGAACTCGATGTCCTGCGTCGAGTAGGACAGTTCTCCCGCCCTGAGCTGCCTTCCGAACTTCTGGTTCATCACGTCGTCGCTCAGGTACGTGATGTGGCCGATCATGCGGGCGATGCGCAGGCCGCGCTTGGGCACCACGCCGTGCTCGTAGAAGTGGCCACCGTGGAAGTCGGGGTCGGTCACGATGGCGCGGCGCGCCACCTCGTTGAAGGCGATGTTCTCGGCGTTGAGGTTGGGCGCGCTGGCGATCACCGCGGCATGGCGCACACGCGCGGGGTACTGCAGCGTCCACGACAGCGCCTGCATGCCGCCGAGGCTGCCACCCATCACGGCCGCCAGCGTGTCGATGCCCAGCGCGTCGAGCAGTCGGGCCTGCGCGTCGACCCAGTCCTCCACGGTCATCACCGGGAAGTCGGCGCCCCAGGGCTTGCCGGTGGCCGGGTTGACGTGCATCGGGCCGGTGGAGCCGAAGCAGGAGCCCGGGTTGTTGACGCCGATGACGAAGAAGCGGTTCGTGTCCAGCGGCTTGCCGGGGCCCACCAGGTTGTCCCACCA
>JAFEEH010000098.1 GCA_018241185.1 Pseudomonadota bacterium
CCGTTCTCGCGGCGGCAACGTTCCGAGAACTGGCTCGGGCTCAGGTGCACCTGCCGCGCCAGGTCGGCCACCGTCAGTGGCAGATGCCAGTGCGCACGCAGCCAGACTGCCAGCGCCACCCAGTCGATGGGCCGCCCGCCCGCGAGCGACTCGACCGGTCCCCATGCTTCGCGCAGCAGCGCGGGGCCTTGCAGGAGCGCCAGCGGGGACGCCTTGTCCCTTTCGAGGCTGAGCGCAAGGTAGCGCGCCAGAGCGCCCACGCGCGCGTCGGCGGGCATGCGTCCGGCACGGGTGGCCCAGGCGGCGTCGGCCGTGTCCAGCACCAGGCAACGGCTGCCGCCGCGTGCCGCCGCCTCGAAGTCGTGCCGGTCGGCGGGCGCGACCACCACGCCCTGTCCCGCGCCGACGCGCAGACCGCGGCCTTCGATCTCCAGTTCGAGCACGCCGCGCAGCCCGACCAGCACCTGGAAGTGCGCGTGTGCATGACTCCCGCGCGAGGCGCCGTAGTCGCGCACGGACAGCGAAGTGGGCGGCACGCTCCGCATGGTGATCAGCCCAGCCGCAGCAGCACCGCGCTCAGTGCGCACACGATGAGGAACGGCACGCTGATGCGGTGGAACTCCGCCAGCCCGTTCGGCACGCGCGCCAGCCGCAGCGCGATGAGGTTGGCCAGCGAGCCCAGCACGCAGCCGAAGCCGCCCACGCTCACGCCCGCCGCCAGCGCGGGCAGGTCCTTCACGTAGCCGTCGAGCAGGATGGTGGCGGGCACGTTGCTGATGAACTGCGAGCTGACGATGGCCGCAAGGTAGGCGCGCCAGCCTTCCTCGATGGGCCAGTGCTTCAGCAGCGCCGACACCTGCGGCAGCTCGGCCACTTGCCGCAGGTCCACGAACATCAGCGCGATGATCGCCAGCAGCGCCCAGTCGATGCTGCGCAGCACGCGCGGATGCACGATGGCGAAGGCGATCGCCACCACCGCGAGCCCGGCGACCAGCCAGTGCCGGTCGAGCGCCACGACGAAGGCGACGAAGAGCACGGCCGACACCCACAGCAGCTTCGGCTGCACCGGCGCGCTGTCGGTGCCGGGGCGCAGCGTGATCGCGTGCCGCGGCACCAGCAGCCACACCGCCACCGCCAGCCACGCGCCCATGATGGCCACCGTCGGCGCCATCATCGCCATGAAGCCGAAGAAGCTCTGGCCGCTCTGGTGCCACAGGAAGAGGTTCTGCGGGTTGCCGATGGGCGTGAGGGCCGAGCCGGCGTTCACCGCCAGCGCCTGCAGCACCACCAGCCGCGCCAGCGGCAGGTGCGCCTGTGTCGAGAGCACGCGCGTGAGGGGCACCAGCAGAAACAGGCTCACGTCGTTGGTCACCAGGGCCGACAGCAGCGCCGCCCCGCCCGAGAGCCAGAACGCGAGCTGGCGCTGGTCGGTCACGCGCGCCAGCAGACGCTGCGCTGCCGACTGCAGCACGCCGCTTTTTTCCACGCCCTGCGTGATGGCCAGGAGCCCGGCCAGCGCACCCACCGTCTGCCAGTCGACCAGGCGCAGCCATTCCATCGGCGGCCGGGGGCGCAGCACGGCGAAGAGCACGGCCACGGCCAGCAGCACCCACAGCAGGCCGTTGCCGGCGGGCGGCGCTTCGGCGTCGTTGGCGGTGGAGGTGGTGGTGGTGGTGGGAGGCGGGGCGTCGGCGGACATGCAGGAAATGACGATGGCGATCAGGCGCGAGAGTGTGCCCCAGCGCCATGGCACGCGCGGCGCTGTCCGATGGATGGCGGGGCGCGGGGGGCGCCAGAATGCACCGGCAAGGCCGCGCCCGGGCGTGGCCGCAACGACGGAGAGGGGGACGTATGCAGATGTGGAAGCGACTGTGGATGGAGCGGCGCAATCGCCTGTGGGTGCTGCCGGCGCTCAACAGCGTGATCGCGGTGGTGGTCGCCCTGGCGGCGGCCTGGGTGCCCGAGCTGCTGCCCGGCATGCGCCTGCCCGTGGTGGAGGCCAAGACCCTCGACAACCTGCTGGGCGTGGTGGCCTCGAGCATGCTGGCGGTGACGACCTTCTCGCTGTCGATCATGGTGTCGGCCTTCGCATCGGCGAGCAGCGGCGTGACGCCGCGCGCCACCGAGCTGGTGATGGGCGACGAAGGCACGCGCGCGGCGATCGCCAATTTCCTGTCCGCCTTCATGTTCTCCATCGTGGCGCAGATCGCGCTGGGCATGCGCTACTACGGCGACAACGGGCGCTTCATCCTCTTCGTGGGGACCTGCCTCGTGCTGGCGTGGCTGATGCTCACCTTGCTGCGCTGGGTGCGCACGCTGTCGTCGCTGGGCCGCATGGGCAACACCCTGGCCCGCATCGAAGGCGCCGCGCTCGACGCCATGGCCGACCATTGCGCCGAGCCCTTCATGCGTGCCCGCCCGGGGCCGGCCGACAGCCGGGCGCTGGAAGCCGCGCCGGGCAGCGTCTGCGTGCGTGCCGACGACCTGCGCGCGCTGCGCCGCGTGGATGTGCAGGCGCTGCAGGGCTGGGCCGCCGCGCACGCATGCACGGTGCATGTGCGCGTGCGCGCCGGCGAACAGGTCGGCCCGGGCCGCCTGCTGGCCGTCGTGGTGCCCGACACGCCCGCCGGTGCGGCCGATGCGGGCGCGGTCCCTGCCGACGCCGAAGTGGAAAAAGCTGTGCGGGCGCACCTGCAGTTCGACGCCGAACGCACCTTCGACCAGGACCCGCGCTTCGGGGTCATCGTGCTGCGCGAGGCGGCCCAGCGCGCGCTGTCAGCCGCGATCAACGACCCCGGTACCGCGCTCGCCTGCCTCAACGGCATTGCGCGGGTGCTGCTCAAGGGGCAGCAGCAGGGCCGGACGGCGCGTGATCCGCAAGCGCAGCGCCATGACCGCGTGACGGTGCTGCCGCTGGACGTGACCGACTTCCTCGCCGACGGCTTCGACCCGATCGCGCGCGACGGGGCCGCCAGCTTCGAGGTCATGCTGCGCATGCAGAAGCTGCTCGCACTCGTCGCGGCCCAGAGCCGCGATGCCGAACTGGCGGCGGACGCGCGCCGACGCGCCGTGTTCGCGCGCGACTGCGGGCTGCAGGGGCTGGTCCAGGCCCAGGACCGTGCGGCCCTGGACGCCCTGCACCGTGAACTGTTCGGCACGACCGGCTGAGCGGCCGAGGGCGTTCAGCGATGCGCCGCGGCCCAGGCCTCGCGCAGCTCGCGCTTGAGCACCTTGCCGATCGCGCTGCGCGGCAGCTCGCCGATGCGGCGCAGGCCGGCCAGGCGCTGGGTCTTGCCCAGCTGCGCGTTGGTCCAGGCCAGCAGCGCGTCGTCGCTCGCGGCGCTGCCCGGGCGCAACACCACGAAGGCCACCGGCGTCTCGCCCCATTGTTCGGAGGGGACGCCGATCACCGACGCGTCGGCCACCTCGGGGTGGCGGCGCAGCACCGCCTCCAGGTCGCTGGGGTAGATGTTGAAGCCGCCGCTGATGACCATGTCCTTCTTGCGGTCGAACAGGGTGAGGAAGCCGTCGGCGTCGAATCGCCCGATGTCGCCGGTGCGGATGAAGCGCTTGCCGTCGGGCGCGAACCACTCGGCCTCGCGCGTCTTCTCCGGCTGCTTGTGGTAGCCGTTCATCATGCCGCCCGAATGGCCGACCACCTCGCCGGCTTCACCGGGCGCCACTTCCCGGCCCGCGTCGTCGATCAGGCGGATGTCGCTGCCCGGCGCGGCCGGGCCCACGGTGTGCAGCTTGTCGGGGTGCAGGTGCGCCTCGAGGATGCAGGTGCCGCCGCCTTCGGTCATGCCGTAGAACTCGATCAGCCCGCCGGGCCAGCGCTTCAGGATGTCGGCCTTCAGCGCGGCGCCGAAGGGCGCGCTGGTGCAGAACTTGGCCTGGAAGGTGGAGAGGTCGAAGCGGTCGAATTCGGGGTGCGCCATGAGGCGCTGGTACTGCACCGGCACCAGCATCGTGTGCGTGACGCGGTGGCGCTGCGCGAGCTGGAGGTAGCCCAGCGCGTCGAACTTCGGCATCAGCACCACGCAGCCGCCATAGGCCAGCGTGGGGAAGAACACCACCAGCGTGGTGTTGGAGTACAGCGGCGTCGACAGCAGCGTCACGGTGTCGGGCGTGTAGCCATACACCTGCCCGCGCTTGACGTGCGCCCAGCGCATGCCGTGCCCCTGCACGATGCCCTTGGGCTCGCCGGTGGTGCCCGAGGAGTAAATGATGTTGAAGGGCCAGGCCGGCTCGGGCGCCGCCGGGGCGGGGCGCGCGCCCGCGGGGGCCATCCAGTCGCCCAGCAGCGGCACTACGCCTCCCGAGAGCGCCACGCGCGGCAGATGGCCGCCCGCATCGCCCAGTGCCAGCGTGCCGGTGTCGTCGACGAAGAGCAGGCGTGCCTCGGCGTCCTCCAGCATGCGGGCCAGGCTGGCCGAGGTGCTGCTGGGTGCCAGCGGTGCCACGGCGATGCCGGCACGCAGCGCGCCGAGGAACACCGTCGCGTAGTCCACCGACGCGTCGGCGCAGATCGCGATCGCGTCGCCGGGCGCGAGGCCCTCGCGCTGCAGGGCGGCGGCGATGCGGTCCATGCGGGCGTCGAGTTCGGCGTAGTCGATCTGCTGCCGCGCGTCGGCCAGGGCAGGGTGCGTCGGCCGCGCGCGTGCGTGGTCGCGGATGAAATCGGCGATCACGCCGTAGTCGCGCTCGAGCGCCGCCTCAAGGGATGTCATGTCGTCGGTCTCCGGGTTCCGTTTTTCGCGCCGCACGGCTCGCGCGTGGCGGCGGCCCAGCATAGCGACGCCGATGCGTGACGGCCGTCACGCGCATGTCACGCCGCCGTCAGCCACCGCTCAGGCCGCGCGGCCGAGCATGGATGTTTTTCCACAGGGGGACCGCATGGGCCTGTTCGACGTGCTCCAGCAGATCACGCAACTCACCGGCGCCAACGCCGACCAGCATTTCGACCAGGCGGCGACGCATGCGTCGCAAGACCAGCTCGGCGCGGGCCTCGCGGCCGCGCTGCGCTCGGACCAGACGCCGCCCTTCGGCCAGATGGTGGGCCAGATGTTCGGCAACTCCTCGCCCGAGCAGCGTGCCGGCATGCTCAACCAGGTGCTCGCCACGCTGGGGCCGGCGGCCGCCTCGGCGCTGGCCGGCGGCGTGCTGGGCCGGCTGCTGCAGCCGGGCCAGACGCAGCTCACGCCCGACCAGGCCAGCCAGATCAGCGCCTCGCAGGCCAGCGAGATCGCGGCGCATGCGCAGCAGCAGCATCCCGGCGTCGTCGATGCGGTGAGCGGCTTCTACGCGCAGCACGCCGGGCTCATCAAGACCCTGGGCGGCGCGGCGCTGATGATCGCGCTGGCGAAGATGAAGGAGAACGCTTCGCGCATTTGAAAGGGCGCACGCGCGAGGTCGTAACGAACGTGACGAGTTTGGCTGCAGCGCCCGCCCGTCGGGCGCTGCGGGCCGATTGCACTTTGGTCTGCACGGCCCTTTCAGCCCAGCGGCCGGAGCAATTCGGTCACATCGTCCTCGCTGAACAGCGGGGCCTCCCGCGGCACCACGCCGTGTAGCAGACCCTGGGCCAGCGCGGCCTTGCGCGCCTGCAATGCCAGGATGCGTTCCTCGATCGTTCCTTCGGCCACCAGCCGGTAGACCAGCACCTGCTTCGTCTGGCCCAGCCGGTGCGCACGCGCCGTGGCCTGCGCCTCGACTGCCGGGTTCCACCACGGGTCGTAGTGGATGACGGTATCGGCCTGCGGCAGGTTCAGGCCCGTGCCGCCGGCCTTCAGGCTGACGAGGAAGATCGGCACCTCGCCCTCGGTGAAGCGCGCGATGGCGGCGTCGCGGTCGCGGGTGTCGCCGGTCAGCGTGGTCCACGCCAGGCCCGCGGTGCGCAGCGCGTCCTCGATCAGCGCCAGCATGCGGGTGAACTGCGAGAACACCAGCACGCGCCGGCCTTCGGCCCGCAGCTCGTGCAGCAGCTCCATCAGCAGCGCGAGCTTGGCCGAGGGTGCTTCGGCCGGTGCGCTGCGCACCAGGCGTGGGTCGCAGCACACCTGCCGCAGCTTGAGCAGCGCGTCGAGCACCTGGATCTGCGAGCCGCCCAAGCCGCGGCCGGCCAGCGCGTCGCGCACCGTGCGCTCGCTGCCCAGGCGGATGGCTTCGTACAGGTCGGCCTGTGCGCCGTCCAGCGTGACCGGCACGGTGCTTTCGATGCGCTCGGGCAGCTCGCCGGCCACCACGGCCTGCGTGCGCCGCAGGATGAAGGGCGCGACCCGGCGCCGCAGTTGCGCCAGGCGGCCGCTGTCGCCCTGCCTTTCGATGGGGGTGCGAAAGCGGGCGCGAAAGCGCGCCGCGCTGCCGAGGAAGCCGGGCATCAGGAAGTCGAACAGGCTCCACAGCTCGCCGAGGTGGTTCTCCATCGGCGTGCCCGACAGCGCGAGCCGCTGGCGCGCATCGATCGCGGCCACCACCTGCGCGGCCTGGGAGCGCGCGTTCTTGACGTGCTGCGCCTCGTCGAGCACCACGACGTGCCAGCGTCGGCCGAGCCAGCGCGCGCGGTCGCGCTGCAGCAGCGAATAGGGCGCGATGAGGAGGTCGCAGTCTTCGGCGAAGGCGCCGCCCCGGCGCGTGGCGCCGTGCCACACGCGCGTGCGCAGGGCCGGCGCAAAGCGCGCGGCCTCGCGCCGCCAGTTGCTCAGCAGGCTCACCGGCGCGATCACGAGGCAGGGCGCGTCGAGGCGGCCGTCCTCCTTCTCGCGCAGCAGGTGCGCCAGGGTCTGCAGCGTCTTGCCCAGGCCCATGTCGTCGGCCAGCACGCCGCCCAGGCCGTGGGCGCGCAGGTGCTGCAGCCAGGCCAGGCCGTGCTGCTGGTAGGGCCGCAGCACGGCTTTCAGACCGGCGGGCGGCGCGACCTCGGGCAGCGGCTGCGCACCGGTCAGTGCACGCAACGCCGGCAGCATCGCGATCGGCGACGACGCGGCAGCGGCCGACGGCGGCGCGCCCGCGAGCGTGGCACCCAGGCCCAGGGCTTCGCCGCGGGAGAGCAGCAGGCGTGGCGTGTCCCAGTGGGCGGCGGGGCGCTCCTCCATCAGCGCGAGCAGGGCGTCGAGCCAGGGCTGCAATGCCGCGGACGGCAGCCGCAGCCAGCGGCCGTGCGCGTCTTCGCGCCACAGCCAGTCGGGCAGCACGGGGCCGTCGGGCGTGGAGCGGGCCTGGGCGAGCAGGCCGGGCAGCCAGGGCAGCACGTCCTGGCGCACGCCGTCGATCGTCAGTCCGAGCGTGAGGCCGAAGGCGTGCAGGCCTGCGGCCGCGAAGGGCGCGTCGTGCAAAGGCGGCGGCACGGCGTCGAGCGAGAGCTCCAGCGCGTCGGCAGTGCGGAACAGCGCGTCGAGCGCGGCGTCGGTCTCGATCGCGAAGCCGGCCTCGCGCAGGGCGGCCCAGTCGGTGGCGGCCCAGGCGAGCCAGGTGCGGGCGCCGATGTGGTGGTAGCGCCCCAGCGCATCGCCCAGCAGGTGCAGCGAGGCCAGCCGCCGCCGGGCGGCGCGCTCTGCATCGAGGTCGCGCAGGAGCCGCACGCGGCGCCCGTCGTGCTCAACCCGCGTGGCAGATTGCTCGTCGGCCCAGTGGCCGCGCAGGCCGGCGTAGTCGAAGCCCAGCGTGGCGACCAGCAGCCCGCGCTGTGCCCGCTCGTCGACCGGCACTGGTGCCAGATGCAGCACGGGCTGCGGCACGCAGCGCGGCCATTCCTCCGGCGGCTCGGGCATGGACGGAAAGGGCACTCCCGCCAGGCGCTGCCACTGCTGCGCCTCGTCTGAATCGAAGGCCGACGCCGGCACGGGCGGCGCGGCGAGCAGCACCTGCAGCGCAGCCGCATCGAGCCCCGGCGAATCGACGAGGCCGCATTGGCCGGCGGCCGTGTCCAGGTACAGCGTCGGCGCGCCAGGGCACAGGCGCACGGCGCCGGTGCTTGGCGCGCCGTCGAGCACCGGCCGCAGCCACCACAGCGGCGCGGTCTCCGAGCCCGCGGGCTGCCAGCCCCAGCTCAGGCGACGCGGTGCGCCCCAGCGCAGCGGCCGGCCCTCGAGCTGCCCGGATGGGGCAGCGAGGTGCAGGCGGCCGGTGCCCGCGGCGAATTCGAGCGCCTGTGCGCCCGCGAGGCCCTGCACGCGGCCCCACGGCCCCGCGTCGCCGGCAAGGCGCTCCTGCGCCAGCGACTGGATGCGGCGCACGCCCTCGCGCTCGCCCCCGGCCGCATCGGGCTGCAGCGCCGCGACGCGTTGCAGCGCATCGGGGCCCGGCAGCTTGGGCGTGGCCCAGCCGCCCCGGCGCAGGGGGCGCGACAGCCGCCACGCCAGCGCGAGTCGGCCGGGCTCGCGCGCATGGCTCGCGATATCGGCCAGCAGGTAGACCGGCTGGTCGGCGCTGACGAGGGTGCGCGGGGCCAGCGCGGCGGTGTCGCCGAACAGGTCGCCTGCAAGATGGCTGCGGTCGTCGAGCGGCAGCGCTAAAGGGGCCGGCTCCTCGGGCGCGGCGGACGCCGCCGTCGGGCGCTTATAGGCCGCCTTGATCGCGATCGCCACCGCGTGCCGGCAGTCGCGGCCTGCGGGGCAACTGCAGTCGCCGGCGAAGCCGAGCAGGCGGCCGTCGCTGCCGACTTCCAACGTGGCGCGGGCCTCGACCGGCGGC
>JAFEEH010000099.1 GCA_018241185.1 Pseudomonadota bacterium
CCGGCTTCGACGAAGGTCTCGAAGGTGCCCTGCACGATGCCCTGGCTGCCGATGTAGATCCAGCTGCCGGCGGTCATCTGGCCGTACATGAAGAGGCCTTTGCGGTCGAGCTCGTTGAAGTGCTCCCAGTTGGCCCACTTCGGCACGAGGTTGGAATTGGCCAGCAGCACGCGCGGCGCATCGGCATGCGTCTTGAACACGCCCACGGGCTTGCCCGACTGGACGAGCAGCGTCTCGTCGTCGTTGAGCTCCTTGAGCGTCGCGAGGATCTGGTCGAAGCAGGCCCAGTCACGCGCAGCGCGGCCGATGCCGCCGTACACCACGAGGCTCTGCGGGTTCTCGGCCACATCGGGGTCGAGGTTGTTCTGCAGCATGCGGAACGGTGCCTCGGTGAGCCAGCTCTTGCAGTTCAGCTGGCTGCCGCGCGGTGCGCGGATCACGCGGGTGGGGTCGTGACGCGGGTCTGCGGGGGCGGCGACGAATTTCTCAGGGGCGTTCATGGCGATCTCCGGCGGTTGATTTGCTATGGTTTCGATAGCTGCTTGCGCCCGATCCACGGGCGCTGCAGGCACTTTTGATCATGAAGTCGAGGTGGCGCTCGGCAGCACGGCCGACAGCGCCGCCGGCCAGTGCGCCGGCGACTGCAGGGCCCACAGGCGCATGGCCTCGATGTCGGGCGCGAGGTAGCGGTCGCGTTCGATGAAGGCGACCTGTTCGCGGATGCGGCCGATCTCCTGCTCGACGACGACGGCGCTGCGCGGGCTGGTGGCCGTGCGCTTCAGTTCGATGCCCTGCGTGGCGGCCATGGCCTCGATGCCGACCACCACCGCGGTGTTGTTCACCATGTCGGCCAGGCGGCGGGCGGCGAAGGTGGCCATCGACACATGGTCCTCCTGGTTGGCGGAGGTGGGCAGGCTGTCCACGCTGGCGGGATGGGCCAGCGACTTGTTCTCCGACGCCAGCGCCGCGGCCGTGACCTGCGCAATCATGAAGCCCGAGTTGAGCCCGCCGTCGCGCACCAGGAAGGGCGGCAGGCCGGACAGGCCCGTGTCCAGCAGCAGTGCGATGCGGCGCTCGGCGATGGCGCCGATTTCGCTGACGGCCAGCGCGATGATGTCGGCGGCGAAGGCAACGGGCTCGGCGTGGAAGTTGCCGCCCGAGATCACCTCACCGGTGTCCGTGAAGACCAGCGGGTTGTCCGAAGCCGCATTGGCCTCGATGACCAGCACGCGTGCGGCATGCGCGAGGTTGTCGAGGCAGGCGCCCATCACCTGCGGGATGCAGCGGATGGAGTACGGGTCCTGCACGCGGCCGCAGTCGGCATGCGAGGGCACGATCTCGCTGCCCTCGAGCAGCGCGCGCACCGCGCCCGCCACGGTGATCTGCCCCGGCTGGCCGCGCGCGGCGTGGATGCGCGCATCGAAGGGCTTGATCGAGCCCTGGATGGCTTCGAGCGAGAGCGCTCCCGACATGAGCGCCGAGGCGAACACGTTCTCGGCGCCGAACAGGCCCGACAGCGCAAGCGCGGTGGACACCTGCGTGCCGTTGAGCAGCGCCAGCCCTTCCTTGGGACCGAGCACGAAGGGCTCGAGCCCGATGGCGCGCATCGCCTCGGCACCGGGCACCGTGCGCCCGTCCGCAAGTTGCGCCGCGCCTTCGCCGATCAGCACGCAGGCCAGGTGCGCGAGCGGCGCCAGGTCACCCGACGCGCCCACCGAGCCTTTGGCCGGGATGACCGGCGTCACGCCGGCATTGAAGAGCGCGAGCAGCGCCTCGGCCAGCGCGGGCCGCACGCCCGAGTGGCCGCGCGCCAGGCTCACGGCCTTGGTGGCCAGCACCAGGCGCACCACCGCGGGCGCGAGCGGCTCGCCGGTGCCGACGCTGTGCGACAGCACCAGGTTGCGCTGCAGCTCGGCCAGGTGCTCGTGGCCGATCTTCGTGCTGGCCAGCTTGCCGAAGCCGGTGTTGATGCCATAGACCACCTCGTCGTGGTCGACGATGCGCTGAACCGCCGCCTGCGCGGCCTGCATGGGCGCGGCCGTCGCCGCATCGAGCGCGAGCCGCACGCCGCCTGCGTGGATGGCACGCAACTGCGCCAAGGACACATGGCCGGGGTCGAGGATGAGAGCTGTGAGGGTCATGGGAACCTGTCTATACAAGTAGATGCATCAGAAAACGTCGCGCGGGCACCACCTCAGCCGATGCTGGCGTTGCCGTCGGCTCGGAAGCGGCTGCCGAGCCGGTATCGCGAAGCGGGGTGCAGGCAGCGCACCACCGTCACGGGGACGGTGCGCGTCCAGGTGCGGCGCGTGAGCAGCAGGCACGGGTCGGTCGCGGCCATGTCGAGGCGCTCGGCCTGCTCGGCCGTCGGCAGCACCGCGTCGACGACGTGCTCGATCTGGTCGAAGGGCACGTTCCGCACGAGGTACTCGCTCGGCGGGATGTCCGAGAAATCCTGTTCGAGGAAGTCCGGGACCACGCGCGGATTGACGTAGCGGTCCTCGAGTTGCACGGGGACGTCGTTCTCCAGGTGCAGGCACACGGCGTGGAAGACCGACTCGCCCGGTCGCAGGTCCAGCCAGACTGCCACGTCGGGTGACGCCGCGACGCGTTCGGCCACGAGGAATTCGCAGCGGTAGTCATGGCCGCGCGCGCGGATCTCGCTGGCGATGTTGGCGATCTGCAGCAGCGTGGATTGCGGCTTGTCCTCGGCGACGAAGCTGCCGACGCCGGCCACGCGCACGATCCGCCCCTGCTCCACCAGTTCACGCAGTGCGCGATTCACCGTCATGCGCGCCACGCCGAACTGCGCGACCAGCTCGCTTTCCGAAGGCAGGCGGTGCCCGGCGACCCAGGAGCCGTCCTGGATCTTGTGGGTGATGAACGCCTTGACCTGCTCGTAGAGCGCCATCGCCGGCATCGCCGGGCTCGCAGCGACACCGGACGTGCGGAGCTCGGCGGTCTTGCGAAGGGGGGTGACGCTCATGGTGCTTTCGAAAGGTGAAGGGCTCAATGCTCGGCGGCAGCCATGGATTCGGCGCGGATCTCCTCGGTGAGGCGGGCCTTGATCTCCATGAACTCGGGCGAGGTCTTGATGGTGTAGTGGCGCGGATGCGGGAAGTCCACCGGGATCTCGGTCTTGATGCGACCCGGCCGCGCGCTGAACACCGCGACGCGGTTCGCCATGAAGATGGCCTCGTCGATGTCGTGCGTGACGAAGAGCACCGTCTTGCGCGCCGACTCCCAGATGCCGAGCAGCAGTTCCTGCATGAGCACGCGGGTCTGGTTGTCGAGTGCGCCGAAGGGCTCGTCGAGCAGCAGCATCTTCGGGTCGTTGGCCAGCGCCCGCGCGATGGCGGTCCGCTGCTGCATGCCACCCGAGAGCTGCTTGGGGAAATGGTTCTCGAAGCCCCGCAGGCCCACCTTGGCGATGAAGAAGTCGCTGCGCTCCTTCTGCTCGGCTTCACTCATGCCGCGCTCACGCAGGCCGAAGCGGATGTTCTGCGCGATGGTCAGCCACGGGAAGAGCGTGTAGCTCTGGAACACCACACCGCGGTCCGCGCCCGGCCCGTCGATGGTCTGGCCATCGAGCAGCACGCGGCCTTCCGTGGGGTAGTCGAGGCCGGCAACGATTCGCAGCAGCGTGGACTTGCCGCAGCCCGACGGGCCGAGGATGGTGACGAAGTCGTTCTCGCGCACTTCGAAGTCGATCGGCAGCAGCGCCTGGGTCTTCTGGCCGCGCGTGCCGGTGAAGACACGCGAAACACCACGGATGGAAAGCTGGTTCATCAGATGGTGCTCCATGCAAACAGCCGCCGATTGATGGCCTTGAAGACGAAGTCGGAGATCAGGCCGATCACGCCGATGACGATGATCCCGAAGATGATCTGCCCGGTGTTGAGCAGCGCCTGGCTGTCGGTGATCATGTGGCCGATGCCGGACGAGGAGCCGATCAGCTCGGCGACGATGACATACGTCCAGGCCCATCCCAGGACCAGGCGCAGCGTTTCGGCGATGCCCGGCGCAGCGCCGGGAATGAGGACGCGCAGGACGATGCCGCGGCTCTTGGCGCCCAGGGTGTAGGCCGCCTCCACGAGATCGCGGCGCGCGCCGCCGACGGTCACGGCCACCATCAGCGTGATCTGGAACACCGAGCCGATGAAGATGACGAGCAGCTTCTGCGTCTCGCCGATGCCGGCCCACAGGATCAGGAGCGGGATGAACGCCGACGCCGGGAGGTAGCGGCAGAACGAGACGAAGGGCTCGAAGAAAGCCTCGACGCCTTTCCACGTGCCCATCGCGATGCCGAGCGGAACCGCCACGATCGTTGCCAGCACGAAGCCCCCCAGCACACGCCACACCGTCATGCCGATGTCGTGGATGAAGTTGTATTGGGTGAAGAGCAGGATGCCTTCCTTCACCATCGTGAACGGGCTCGCGAGGAAGGTCGGCGAGACGAAGCCACCGAGCGTGAAGAAGCCCCACACCACGACAAAGGCCACGAAGAAGCCCAGCCCGAGCAGCCAGCGCGCAGGTGCGCTGACGGGCTCCAGCGGCGCCATTGCGCGGCGACGCGGCGCCTGCGCCATGGCGGGCGCCACAGCTGCAACCGGCTTGGATGAATGCATGACAGGCGTCGCGTCCATGATTGCGCCCTGGGTCCGCTTACTTGATGAAGCTCGTGTCGAAGGTAGCCGCCAGGTCGTCAGGCGCCTTGCGGATCACGCCCGACTCCAGCAGGATGCCCTGCGCATCCTTCATGAAAGGCAGGATGTCGTTGGCGAAGAACTTCTGGTTGGCCGCCCGGTCGGACCAGCGCAGGTAGGCCGAGGACTTCGCGAACTGCTCGCCCGTCTGCTTGACGGCCGCGCCCATGATCTCGTTCGACTTGGCCGGATCGGCCTTGATCATGTCCACCGCTTCGAAGTAGGAATCGGCCAGTGCCTTGGCCGCCTTGGGGTTGGCCTTGAGCCACTTCGGCGCACAACCGACGGTGTCCATCACCATCGGATAGTCGAGCGTGGTGGCGAGGATCTTGCCGGCGGCCGGGTTGGCGCGCACGGTGGAAAGGTACGGCTCGTAGGTCATCGCCGCATCGTTCTGGCCCGAGACGAAGGCCTGCGCGGCGGGCTGGGGCTCCAGCGAGACCAGCTTCACGTCTTTCATGGTCATGCCGTTCTTGTTGAGCATCCATGCGAGGCCGAAATACGGTGCAGTGCCCGGTGCGCTCACGCCGATCGCCTTGCCCTTGAGGTCGGCGAAGGTCTTCACGTCGTTGCGCACGGCCAGCCCGTCGGCGCCGTAGGACTTGTCCATCTGGAAGATCTGCACGATCGGCACACCGTTGGCGTTCCACGCCACATGGGTCTCGACGGTGGTGGCTGCACACTGGATGGCCTCGGAAGCCAGCGCGAGGTGGCGGTCCTTCTGCGGGATCATGCGCAACTCGACGTCCAGGCCGTTCTTCTTGAAGATGCCCGCCTTGTCCGCCAGAGTGAGCGGCGCGAAGCCCGTCCAGCCGGACATGCCGAGGGTGATCCTGGTTTCCTGCGCGCTGGCGCTCGCTGCCATGCCCAGGACAAAGACACCTGCTGCGACCAGCGAGGCGATTTTTCCGACCGAATTGACCATCAAGGTTCTCCTGTTGCGTTTCAAGGGTTCGGCTCGCTGCAGACCGGGAAGACCGGTTCCAGCACTGGACCGAGTTTTATTCGCCGCAATGCACCTGTATATACAGGTTAACCCGGGAAGCCGGGCCATGACAAGGATCCGCACGCCCCGTTCAAGTGCGGGAAGCCGGGTTCATGCACCAAGAGCTGTCTAGACAGGCTCGTTCGCGACGAATGGCGCATCAATTTGCAAGCGCCATGCCAGCGGACAGCTTCAACTGGTGAGCGCGTCCGCCTGCCTGGAAACGCTCGCCCGCACCAGCGCCGCGAATGGGGACGTCAAGGGCGAGGCGAATCCCTCGGACTTCGGGTAGGCCAGTACCACCGATTGGAGCGCGAGCTGTCCGCGCAGCCGCCGGCAGGCGACGCGCTTGCCGTCATACGACTGGTCACGCACCGGCCGCGTGGTCAGGACCGACATCCCGAGCCCGTTGGCGACCAGCGAGCGCACCATCTCCAGCGACGTGCTCTCGTGCGCAATCTGCGGCGTGACCCCGGCGTCGCGGAACAACGACAGGAAGTATTCGCGACTGTGCGGAAGGTTGATGAGCACGAGCGGCTCTCGCGCCAGGTCGGAAATGCGCAGACTCGCCGAGGCCGCAAGCCGGTGCCCCCAGGGAAGCAGCGCATAGGGTCGCAGCTGCATCACCGCCTCGAGTCGCACGCCACGTGCCAGCCCCAGGTCGTACATCAGCGCGACATCGAGCGCACCGCGCTCCAGCATGCGCGTGAGCGCCTCGGTGTCGCCTTCGAAGAGTTGGATCTCGATGGCGGGCCATGCGCTGCGCATGCGGGCCAGGACGTCCGGCAGATAGCGCGGCGCCAGTGTGCTGAGACACCCCACGCGCAACAGGCCCGTCAGTTCTCCGGTACGCGGCATCGAGAGCGCCCTTGCTTTCTCGAGCAGCGCGTGCGCCTCGCGGTGCCGCAGCACGCCGGCGGCAGTGAGTTCAAGCCCGCGCGCATGCAGGCGCACGAAGAGCGGCTCACCCCATTGCGCTTCGAGGTCGGCGATGGCCTTGGAAATCGACGGTTGCGAAACGCTCAGCGCCTCGGCCGCCCGTGCTGCTCCGCCGTGGCGCGCAGCAGCGACGAAGTACTCGAGCTGACGCAGGTTGAGATGAATCATCTTTTTTGATCCAAGACATCAGACAACAGTATTTTCATTTGATCCATGGCTGGCTGACGATGACGCCCATTCGTTACCCAAGGACCCGCCATGACCTCCGAAGCCCGTCCGCTCGACGGCATCCGCATCCTCGACTTCACTCGCGTGCTGGCCGGTCCGCTATCGACCGCGCTGCTGGCAGACCTGGGCGCAGAGGTGATCAAGATCGAGCCGCCGCACGGCGACGACTACCGCGCGATCGGCCCGATGCGAAACGGCGAGAGCGCGCTGTTCACCGTGATGAACCGCAACAAGAAGAGCCTGGTGCTGGACCTCAAGCATCCCGATGCGGTCCAACTGGTGCACGAACTGGCGGAACGCGCCGACGTGGTGGTCGAGAACTTTCGCCCCGGCGTGGCGGACCGGCTCGGCATCGGCGCACAGGCTCTGGTCCGGCGCAACCCGAAGCTGGTGTACGTCAGCGTGTCGGGCTTCGGCCAGACCGGCCCTTACGCACACCGCCCGGCCTACGACATCATCGTGCAGGCGATGAGCGGCCTGATGGAGGCGACGGGCGATCCGGAGGGCGCACCGACGCTGGTCGGCGAAGCCGTGTCGGATGTGGTGGCTGGGCTGTTCGCCTCGTGGGCCACGCTCGCCGCGTTGCTGCAGACGCAGCGCACCGGCCGCGGCCAGCATGTGGATGTCGCGATGTTCGACACCACGCTGAGCTTTCTCGCCACATCGATGGCCCGCTTCCTCTTCACAGGCAAGCCCGCGCGACGCGTGGGCAACCGGCATCCGCTGTCCGCGCCATTCGGGGTCTACCGGGCAAAGGACGGGCACTTCGCGCTGGCCGTGCTCAACAAGAAGCTTTTCGATGCGCTCTCGACCGCGATGGCCATGCCCGCGCTGGCGGGCGATGCCCGATTCGCCAGCGACGAGTCGCGCTCCGCGCACGAGCCGGCGCTGCGCGAACGCATCGAGTCGTGGGCAGCGTCGCGCGAAGTCGCCGACGTCGTTGCGCGGCTGGAGCACGCCGGCGTGCCCGCGGCACCGATCTGGAACATCGCGCAGGCGCTCGATTCGCCTCAGGCACAGGCCCGCGAACTGCTCCGTGCCGTCGATGACGATCGCCTCCCCGGCCTGCAGCTGCCGACGCAGCCGGTGCGCTTCTGCGGCGCCGCGCCCAACCGCGCCACGCGCGCGCCCGCGCTCGGCGAGCACACGCAGGAGCTGCTGGCCACCCTGCTCGGCTGCGGCCTCGACAAGATCGCCGCGCTGCGCGAAGCCGGCGCCTTCGGCGCCGCCCCCGCCCATTCACCCGCAAAGGAAACAACATGAACCGACTCGGCGTCACCGATGAAGACCAGGCGCTGGCCGACGCGGTTGCGCGCTTCGCCACTGAAGCGCTCGCACCGCTCGCCGGCGAGATCGACGAGCAGGAACGCTCAGCCACCTGCCATGTGCCGCAACTCGCCGAGCTCGGCCTCATGGGCATGAACCTGCCCGAGCGCTGGGGCGGACCCGGCGTGTCGCCAACTGCCATGCTGCTGGCGCTGGTCGAGGTCTCGCGCGCATGCGCTGCCACGTCTTCGATGATCGGTGCCCACTACCTGGGCACCGACGCCGTGTTGATCGGCGGCAACGACGAACAGCGCGCGCAATGGCTTCCGAAGTCGGCCAGCGGTGAGTGGCTCGCCGGCTTCGCGCTGACCGAGCCGCTCGGCGGGTCGCATCCCGCCGATCTGCGAACGCGTGCTGTGCGTGACGGCGACAGCTACCGGATCGATGGCGTCAAGCATTTCATTTCCAACGCCGCAGAGGCGAAGTTCCTCGTCGTGTTCGCGAAAACCGATGCAGATGCCGGCGCGCGCGGCGTGAGCGCATTCATCGTCGACACCGCGAGCCCTGGCATTCGCGTCTCCTCGCACGAGAAATTGATGGGAATCCGCGGCGGGCATGCCTTCGAGGTGGCATTCGACGCCGTGCAGGTTCCTGCCTCCCACCGGTTGGGTGAGGAAGGCTCCGGCTTCAAGATCGCGATGAAGGTGCTCGACAACAGCCGCCTCGACGTGGCGGCGACATCGCTTGGCATCGCCGAAGCCGCACTCGCAGCTGCGGTGCAATGGACGCATGACCGCCGGATCGCCGGCGAAGCGCTGGCGACGCGGCAGGGCATCCAGTGGATGCTCGCCGACATGAAACTGCGGCTCGAAGCCTCGTGGGGCCTGGCGATGCAGGCGCTGGCACTGCGGACGGCCGGCCAACCTTTCACGCTGCAGTCTGCGATGGCCAAGCTCCACGCCTCGGAAATGGTGGCTTTCGTGGCCGACGCTGCGCTGCAGATCCACGGCGGTTGCGGCTTCACGCGCGACATGCCGCTGGAGCGCTACGTGCGCGACGCGCGCATCCTGCGCATCTATGAGGGCTCGTCGGAGATCCAGCGCAACATCATCGCGCGCATCGTGCTGGGCTGACCGAGGACGCGCGGGTCGCTTCGAAGACAATGGCGTTCTCGCGCGCACGGGAGGTGCGTGCACCGTTCCGCCGACCCCAGAAGCACAACCGCCTTGTCTGCCCAGCCAGAAACCATCGCCGCCGCGCCGGAGCGAATCCTCCACGAAGTCTTCGGCTACGCGCAGTTCCGCGGGCCCCAGGCGGACATCGTGCACCACCTCACCACCGGCGGCGACGCGCTGGTGTTGATGCCCACGGGCGGTGGCAAGTCCCTGTGCTACCAGATTCCCGCGATCGCGCGGCAGCGTACGGGCCACGGCGTGACGGTCGTGGTGTCGCCGCTCATCGCCCTGATGCACGACCAGGTGGGCGCACTGCACGAGGCCGGGGTCGACGCTGCTTTTCTCAATTCGACGCTGGACTGGGCGCAGACACAGGAGGTCGAGCGCCGTCTGGCGCGTGCGGAAGTCACGCTGCTCTACGCCGCTCCCGAGCGCGTGACGACGCCGCGTTTCCTGGAGCTGCTCGACGGCCTGGCATCACGCGGCAAGCTGAGCCTCTTCGCCATCGACGAGGCGCACTGCGTGAGCCAGTGGGGCCACGACTTCCGGCCCGAATACCGCCAGCTCGCGCTGCTGCACGAGCGCTACCCGCAGGTGCCGCGCATCGCGCTCACCGCCACGGCCGATGCGCTCACACGGGCCGACATCGTCGAGCGGCTGCAGCTGCAGGACGCCGGCCAGTTCGTCAGCAGCTTCGACCGCCCGAACATCCGCTACACCATCGTCGAGAAGAAGGACGCCACCACGCAGCTGCTGCGCTTCATCGAGCGCGAGCACGAGGGCGAGGCCGGCGTCGTGTACTGCCAGTCGCGCAAGCGCGTCGAGGAAGTGGCGCAGGCGCTGGTCGAGGCGGGCATCAACGCCCTGCCCTACCACGCCGGCCTGGACGCGGCCGTGCGCCAGAAGCACCAGGACCGCTTCCTGCGCGAGGAAGGCATCGTGATGGTCGCAACCATCGCCTTCGGGATGGGCATCGACAAGCCCGACGTGCGCTTCGTCGCCCACCTGGACATGCCCAAGAACATCGAGGGCTACTACCAGGAGACCGGCCGCGCCGGCCGCGACGGCGAACCGGCGCAGGCCTGGATGGCCTATGGCCTGCAGGACGTGGTGAACCAGCGCCGCATGATCGACGAGAGCCCCGCCGGCGAGGAGTTCAAGCAGGTCATGCGCGGCAAGCTCGACGCCCTGCTGGCGCTGGCCGAGGCGACCGACTGCCGGCGCGTGCGGCTGCTGGGGTACTTCGGCGAGCACAGCACGCCCTGCGGGAATTGCGACAACTGCCTGACGCCACCGGAGCTGTGGGACGGCACCGAGGCCGCGCAGATGCTGCTGTCCACCGTCTACTGGATCCGCAAGCAACAGGGCATCGGCTACGGCGCCGGTCACATCATGGACGTGGTGCGGGGCAAGGACACGGAGAAGGTGCAGCAGAAGGGCCACGACGGTTTGTCGACCTTCGGCCGCGGTGCGCAGTACAGCGAGGTGCAGCTGCGCGGCGTGCTTCGCCAGCTGATCGCGATCGGCGCGCTGCACGTGGATGCCGAGAAGTTCAACACCTTGCAGTTGACCGAGGGCTCGCGCGCCGTGCTCAAGGGCGAGGTGCCGGTGCGGCTGCGCGCATCCATCTCGGCACCGCCGGCCAAGCGCACGCGCAGCCGCAGCGGCGGTTCGTCGTCCACCAGTAGCACGGCGCCCGCGGCCGCTGCGCTCGACGCCACCGGCCAGGCGCGCTTTGCCGCCCTCAAGACCTGGCGCGCCGAAGTGGCGAAGGCCCACAACCTGCCGGCCTACGTGATCTTCCACGACGCGACGCTCGCCGCCATCGCCGAGCGCGCCCCCGCCACCCTGGCCGACCTGCAGGGCATCAGCGGGATCGGCGCGAGCAAGCTGCAGAAGTACGGCGAGGACGTGCTGCGCGTGTGCGCCGCACTTTGAACGAAAAGTGCCCGGAGCGCCCGTGGGATGGGCGCGAGCAGCTATCGATTCGATAGCGACGCTCAGTGCATGAAGCCCATCGAGCGCGACTCGCGCACCTCGGGCTTGATGCGGTGCTCGGCCTCGAGCTGGTCGAGGAATTCCTCGGGCGAGAAGGTGGTGGCCAGGATGTCGGTCTGGCGTTTCACGGCGGCGAAGTCGCCGGGGCACAGCTGCTCGAGGCGGGCCAGGCGCGTGCGCAGTTCGGGCGTGAGCGCCGCGGCGTCGCCGGCCAGCGCCTCGGTGACGAACATGCGCTCGCGCTGCTCGGCCGTGAGCGGCATGAACCTGATCTTGAAGGTGAAGCGCCGCAGCGCCGCTTGGTCGAGGCGGTCGAGCAGGTTGGTGGTGCAGACGAACACGCCCTTGAAGCGCTCCATGCCCTGCAACATCTCGTTGACTTCGGTGACTTCGTAGGTGCGCTGGGCGCCGCGGCGGTCCTGCAGGAAGGAGTCGGCCTCGTCGAGCAGCAGCACCGCCTTCTCGGCCTCGGCCTCGCGGAACATGGCGGCCATGTTCTGCTCGGTCTCGCCGACGTACTTGCTCATGAGGTCGCTGGCCTGCTTGATGATGAGCGGGCGACCGATGCTTTTGGCGATGTGCTCGGCCAGCGCGGTCTTGCCGGTGCCGGGCGCGCCGTAGAAGCACAGCGTGCCGTGGCCGCGGGCCTTGAGCGCTTCCACGATGCGCGGGATCTCGAAGCGGGTCTCGACATGCAGCATGTCGAGGTCCCAGGTGGTGACCTGCAGGCGCTCGTGACGCGCCGACTGGCCAGTGCCCAGCGCCTGGTCGGCGTTGCGCAGCTGGCGTTCGATCAGCGCCTCGGTCGACAGCGCGTCGCTGGCCGCCAGTCCCGCGAAGCGCACCGCCGTGCGGATCTGCGCCGGCGTGAGGCCCTTGCGCTCGGCGAGCTGGGCCGTGAAGGCCTCGGACACCGGCACGCCGGCCAGCGCCTTGCGCACGATCTGCTCGCGCGCGCCGGGCGGCGGCGACTTCAGCTCCAGGTGGTAGGCGAAGCGGCGGCGGAAGGCCGGGTCGATCTGCTCGATGCGGTTGGTGATCCACAGCGTGGGCACCGGGTTGGTCTCGAGGATCTGGTTGACCCAGGCCTTGCCGCTCACGCTGCCGCTGGGCGGCGCGGGAATCTGCTCGGCGCGCGCCATGAACTGCGCGGCCTCGGTGCTGATGGGCGGGAAGACGTCTTCCACCTCGTCGAAGAGCAGCGCCGCCTGCGCGCTGCCCTTGAGGAAGACCTGCGCGATCTGCAGCGAGCGGTAGCGGTCGCGGCCCGACAACGAATTGCCGTCGCGGTCGGCGTACTCGACCTCGAAGAGCTCCAGCCCCGCGGCCTGCGCGACCACCTTGGCCAGTTCGGTCTTGCCGGTGCCGGGCGGGCCGTAGAGCAGCACGTTGACCCCCGGCTCCTTGCGCGCGATGGCGGCGCGCAGCAGGGTGACGAGCATCTGCGCGTCTTCGGCGACGAACTCGAAGTCGGTGGCCGACAGGCTGCTCTTGGCCGACGGGCGCGTGAACACGGCCATCAGCTCGTTGTGGTCGCGGTACTCGCGCATCAGCACCGGAGGCAACTTCTCGCTGACCTTCATCAGGTCGGCCAGGTCGGTGATGTTGTGTTCGGAGATGAGGTTCTCGACCAGGCCGATGCGCTCCAGCCGCGAGCCGGCGCGCAGCGCCTCGCCCACTTCGCTGGCATTGACGCCGGCGACTTCGGCGATCGCGGCATAGGCCTCGGGGGCGTTGTTGACCTTGAATTCCACCAGCAGCGAACGCAGGTCGCGCTGGTAGCGCGCGAGGGTGCCGTACAGCAGCAGCGCGCGCTCGGCCTTGTTCAGCTGCAGCAGGCCGGCCAAGGCATCGATGTTCTTCTCGACCAGCGTGGACTGCTTGCGTAGCGTGTTCGACAGCCAGTCGCGCGTGAGCGACAACACAGCCAGCAGGTCCTTGGGCTGGTCCTTGGCGTACTCGTCGAGGTAGAAGAAGAGCGTGCCCTCCTCATACGGGCCGCGCCAGACGCCGTGCCGCTCGAGCAGGGCGCGGTTGTCGAGGTGCTCGACATCCTTCCACACCTCGTTGCCCGCGCAGCGGCGGCCCAGGAACTCGCGCAGGCGCTGCAGCGTCGAGGCCGGCCACACCAGGTGGCGGCCGGTGAGCGACAACAGGCCATTGAGGTCGCGCCGCACGTTGAACTTCGGTCCCTGCTTGGCCGCCAGCGTGAGCACGAAGTGCGAGCACATGAGCTCCAGCACCGGGGCGTCCTTCAGGCCGGGCGACGGCAGCGCCTGGCCACGCGGCAAGGCGGTCAGCACATCGACACCGGAACGTTTTGCCATGGGGCAATCTCCAGAAGCGCAGGCGGGAAGAGAACGCAATGCCGCCGGGAATGGCGACCGCCGGGGAACGATTCCCGGGCCGGCGCGGCAGGCACTTGCGGCACGACCATAACGCAGAGTTTTGGGTTGTGGAAGACAGGACCAGAGGAAAAACCCTGAGCGCCGGGAAGCGATCCACAATGACGCCCATGGTTGCCATCGACGACATCGAACTTGCCGCCCAGCGCCTGCGCAGGCAGGTGCTCGACACGCCCTGCGTGGAATCGCGCACGCTCTCGCAGATCGTCGGTGCCCAGGTCTTCCTCAAGTTCGAGAACCTGCAGTTCACCGCGTCCTTCAAGGAGCGCGGCGCATGCAACAAGATGACCGAATTGGCTGAGGCGGGGCTGACGACCGGGGTGGTGGCCATGTCGGCCGGCAACCATGCCCAGGGCGTGGCCTACCACGCGCAGCGGCTGGGCATCCCGGCGACCATCGTGATGCCGCGCTTCACGCCGGGCGTGAAGATCGAGCGCACGCGCGGCTTCGGCGCGAACGTGGTGCTGTTCGGCGACTCGCTGGAAGCGGCGCGCGGCCACGCCTACGAGCTGGCCGAACGCGGGGGCCTGAGCTTCGTGCACCCCTACGACGACGATGCCGTGATCGCCGGACAAGGCACGGTGGCGCTGGAGATGCTCACGGCCGTGCCCGACCTCGACACCCTCGTCGTCTCGGTGGGCGGTGGCGGCCTGATCGCGGGCATGGCCGTCGCGGCGCGCGCGCGGCGGCCCGACATCGAGATCGTGGGCGTGCAGACGGCGCGCTTCCCCGCCATGGTCAACGCCATCCAGGGCACCCGGCACCCGGGGGGCACCAGCACGATCGCCGAAGGCATCGCCGTGGGCACGCCGGGCGAGCGAAATCGCGAGATCGTCGCGCGGCTGGTCGACGACCTGCTGCTGGTCGACGAGGGCGATATCGAGCAGGCCGTGCTGATGCTGCTGGAGATCGAGAAGACGCTGGTCGAGGGCGCCGGCGCGGCGGGCCTGGCGGCGCTGATCCGCCACCCGGAGCGCTTCCGCGGCAAGCGCGTGGGGCTGGTGCTCTCGGGCGGCAACATCGATCCGCTGCTGCTGGCGGCGATCATCGAACGCGGCATGGTGCGTGCCGGCCGGCTGGCTCGGTTGCAGGTGGGCGCGCGCGACGTGCCGGGCGTGCTGGCCCGGATCACGATGACCGTGGCCGAAGCGGGCGCCAACATCGACGAGGTGCACCACCAACGCGCGTTCACGATGCTGGCGGCGCAGAACGTCGACATCGAGCTCGTGCTGCAGACGCGTGGGCGCGAGCATCTGGCCGCCGTCATCGACGCATTGCACCATGCGGGATTCCAGGCCGAGGAAAAACGCTGACAGGGCTGCGGAAGACGGACTTGTAAAATCCCTGAAGTTTGAGTACCTGAGGTTCCGGATGTCCAACCCCACCCCCGTCGAGCCTGGCCACGCCGCCAGCGTCGAACAGGATGCCGTCGAAGGCATCGTTCCCCTGATGCCGATCGTGCTGCCCCTGGCCGGCGGCGTGCTGATGCTGCTGCTGGCCTCGATCGCCATCTACATGGCTTGATCGCCCCGCGGGGCCCGTTCAGCCCCGCCACTCCCGCGCTGGAAGACGTTTTCTCCAACGGCTCTCGCCGCCCCACGGGGCCGAGTCCCGTTCGAAAAGACGATTTTTCTATCCAGGAGTTTTCCGATGAACGCACCCGTGGTGAAAGGGCTGGCCATCCAGGCCCCCGCCTACGTCGAGAACCAGAAGCTGATCGCCTGGGTCGCCGAGATGGCGGCGCTGTGCAAGCCCGAACGCATCGAATGGTGCGACGGCAGCCAGGAAGAGTACGAGCGCCTGTGCCAACAACTGGTCGACGCCGGCACCTTCAAGAAGCTCAACCCGGCCAAGCGGCCCGACTCCTTCCTCGCGTGGTCCGACCCGAGCGACGTCGCGCGCGTCGAGGACCGCACCTTCATCTGCTCCGCGAAGAAGGAAGACGCCGGCCCGACCAACAACTGGATGGCCCCGGCCGAGATGCGCGCCACGCTGCAGCCCCTGTTCGACGGCTGCATGAAGGGCCGCACGATGTACGTGGTGCCCTTCAGCATGGGCCCGCTGGGCTCGCCGATCGCGCACATCGGCGTCGAACTCTCCGACAGCCCCTACGTCGCGGTCAACATGAAGATCATGACCCGCATGGGCAAGGCGGTGTACGACGTGCTCGGTGCCGAGGGCGAGTTCGTGCCCTGCGTGCACACCGTCGGCGCGCCGCTCGAGGCCGGCCAGAAGGACGTCGCCTGGCCCTGCAACAAGACCAAGTACATCGTCCACTACCCCGAGACGCGCGAGATCTGGAGCTACGGCTCGGGCTACGGCGGCAACGCGCTGCTGGGCAAGAAGTGCTTCGCGCTGCGCATCGCCTCCAACATGGGCCGCGACGAAGGCTGGCTGGCCGAGCACATGCTCATCCTGGGCGTGACCAGCCCCGAGGGCAAGAAGCACCACGTGGCCGCGGCGTTCCCCAGCGCCTGTGGCAAGACCAACTTCTCGATGCTCGTGCCGCCGGCCGGCTTCGAGGGCTGGAAGGTCACGACCATCGGCGACGACATCGCCTGGATCAAGCCGCAGGCCGACGGCTCGCTGCGTGCCATCAACCCCGAAGCGGGTTACTTCGGCGTGGCGCCGGGCACCAACTACAAGACCAACCCCAACTGCATGGCCAGCCTCGACAAGGGCGTGATCTTCACCAACGTCGCGCTGACCGACGACGGCGACGTGTGGTGGGAAGGCATGGAAGCCGACGCGCCCAACAAGGCGCTGCCCGATCACCTGATCGATTGGCAGGGCAAGGACTGGACGCCGCAGATCGCGCGCGAAACCGGCGCCAAGGCCGCGCACCCGAACGCCCGCTTCACCGTGGCCGCCACCAACAACCCGGCGCTGGACGAGGCCTGGGACGACCCCAAGGGCGTGAAGATCGACGCCTTCATCTTCGGCGGCCGCCGCTCCACCACCGTGCCGCTGGTGACCGAGGCGCGCAACTGGGTCGAGGGCGTGTACATGGCCGCCACCATGGGCAGCGAGACCACCGCCGCCGCGGCCGGCCAGCAGGGCATCGTGCGCCGCGACCCCTTCGCCATGCTGCCCTTCATGGGCTACAACATGAGCGACTACTTCCAGCACTGGCTCACGCTGGGCAAGAAGCTGCAGGCGTCGGGCGCCCAGCTGCCGAAGATCTACACCACCAACTGGTTCCGCAAGGGCGAGGACGGCAAGTTCGTCTGGCCCGGCTACGGCGAAAACATGCGCGTGCTCAAGTGGATGATCGACCGCGTCGAAGGCCGCGGCCAGGGCACAGAGCACGTCTTCGGCGTGAGCCCGCGCTACGAGGACCTGAACTGGACCGGCCTGGACTTCAGCCCCGCCCAGTTCGCCACCGTGACCAGCATCGACAAGGCCGCCTGGCAGGCCGAACTGAAGCTGCACGCCGAGTTGTTCGAGCAACTGGCGCACCACCTGCCCCAGGAGCTGCCGGCCACCAAGGCGGCCATCGAGGAACGTCTCGCGGCCTGATCACGCGTCGCGCGCAAAGAAAAAGCCGCCCGGGGGCGGCTTTTTCATGTGCCGTTGCTGCCCGCGCGAGCGGGCGGCGGCGGCGGATCAGTAATAGCGCGCGCTGTTCATGCGGCGCATCGCTTCGTACAGCGTAGGCATGCGCACGTCTTGCGCGCGGCGGGCCGCTGCGGGGTCCGCGACCGAAGCCGTCGGCGCGACATGCACGACCAGATCGTCCTGGCCCTGCTGGCGGGTCATGGCGGCGCGCAGGTCGTTCATGACGCGCGGATCGCTCTGCGCCGTGGCCAGGAACTGGGCGTCTGCACGGGCCGCGGCCATGCGGCGCTCCATCGCCTTCCAGCCGGCCAGGCCGCGTGCGGCCAGCGACCGGGCCGCACCGGAGAACATCGCCAGCGCGAAGAACGCGACGGCCCACAGGACCATCCAGGCGGCGAGCAGGCTGCCATCGGTCCATTCCGACACGAACTTGTCGGCAACGGCCAGCAGGGCTGCCAACACGGCGGCGAGCAGCACGGCCGCCAGGCCGCGGGTGCTGTCGTTGCCCTGACGGCTTTCGCGCACATAGTCCATCAAGGCCTCGGCGCGGCGCACGCCGGGGTGGGAAGCGGGTTGGTCAACGTGGACAAAGGTGGTCATGGTGGATCCCTCCAGTGGGACGAGTGGCCGAAGCCGATGACGAGATATTAGGGTTTGCCCTAGTAACTTTCAAATTTATATTGCTGATGCTTGTCATTCGCCGCCGTGATAGACGTCAATTTCCGCACACTCGACCTCAACCTCCTGCGCGTCTTCGACGAGGTGATGGCCGAACGCAGCCTCACGCGGGCGGCACGCAACCTCGCCCTCACCCAGCCGGCGGTGAGCAATGCGTTGCGCCGGTTGCGAGGCGCACTGGGCGACGACCTGGTGCGCCGGGCGGGTGCCGGGGTGGAGCCCACGCCGCGCGCGCTGAGCCTGTGGCCGGTGGTGCGCGATGCGTTGCGCCAGCTCGAACACTCGCTGGTGCCGGCCAGCTTCGAGCCGTCGCACGCCGACAACAGCTTCGTGCTGGCGATGGCCGACGCCACGGCGTCCGAGGTGATCCCCAGCGCCGTTCGCATCCTGGAAGACGAAGCGCCCGGTATTTCGCTGCGCGTCGTGCCCCTGACCACGCGCGACCCGCGGCGGTTGCTGGAGGAAGAGGCTGCCGACGTGGCGGTGGGGTACTTCCCGGCCGTGATCACCGACCTGACGGGCCGCACCCAGGCGGGCGAGGCAGTGGCGTTCGAATCGCATCGGCTCTATGTGGGCCAGTACGTGTGCGTGATGCGCACCGGGCATCCGCTGGCGCAGGGGGTGCTGACGCTGGACGCCTTCTGTCAGGCGCGCCATCTGCTGGTGAGTTTCTCGGGCCGCCCGTGGGGATTCGTCGACGAGGCGCTGGGCGCCCTCGGCCGCGAACGTCGCATCGTGCTGACGGTGAACCAGTTCTTCATCGCGGGGCGGGTGGTCGCGAACTCCGACCTGCTCACGGTCCTGCCGAGGCACTTCGTGAACACGACGGGAATGGCCGAATCGCTGGCGGTGCGGGAGTTGCCGCTGAACCTGCCGCTCGTGCATGTCGATGCGCTCTGGCATCGGCGCACCCACGGGTCGCCGGCCCATGCCTGGCTGCGGGGCACGCTGGTGCGTGCGGCCAGCGACGCGTTCGCGCGATCGCTGCGTGAGTATGCGCTACCTTACGGCTGAAGCCCTGTCAGCCGGAGCAAACGCAGATTGGACCCGAGGGAATCAGTCGCCCGCTCAGCGGACGACGCGCAGCCAGGCCGAGGCGGCTTCGCGCAGTTCCTGCGCATGGTGCGGGTCGAAACCCACACGGGCCTCGGCGCTTTCCAGCAAGGCGGCGGCCGGGCTCATCGGGGCCGCGACCTGTTGGGGTCGAATGGAGCGGACCAGGAGCGAAAGCATGTTGAACATGGTGTTGCGGGCACTTGAGGCCACGCCGTTGTAACGATGAAAGAAGAATAAGGGTTTCCCCTAGTTTTTACAGCCCCCTTCTGATGCATGACGTGCATATGGTGGCGGCTATGACGACATGGGCCGTGCGAAGGTTGGCAGTCCGGCGCCTCTTTTCAGGGCTTCCTACACTCGGCAGGCCATGAAGATCCAGTTGCTGTCGGACCTGCATCTCGAGAACCACCCCCACTTCCTGCCCACGCCGGTTCCGGGCGCCGATCTGCTGGTGCTGGCAGGCGACATCGGCTCCTACCAGGACGGCTCCCGCCTGGAAGGCGCGGATTTCGGGCTGGCCCGCTTCTCCCCGCGCCACGGCTGGCCGACGCCGGTGCTGTACGTACCGGGCAACCACGAATACGACAGCGACGACTTCGACGCCGTGCATGCGCGGCTGCAGGCGCAGTGCGAGGCGCTGGACATCGGCTGGCTGGAACGCGAAGTGCGCGTGATCGACGGCATCCGCTTCGTGGGCACCACGCTGTGGGCCGACTTCGACGCGCTGATCGAAGCCCGCGACCCCCCCGCCGAGCGCGAACGCAAGCGCGGCAAGGCGATGCGCGCCGCCAACCACTACCTGGCGCACGCGGCCACGACGCGGCACGGCCGGCCCTTCATGGCCGAGGAACTGCGCGACGAGTCGCTCGCCTCTCAGGCCTGGCTTGGCAACGCACTGGCCCGTCCTTTCGAAGGCCCCACGGTGGCGATCACTCACTTTGCGCCGACGCTCGCCAGCGCCGACCCGCGCTACGGCCTCACGCCGGGCACGGCTGGCTTCTGCAACGCGCTCGATGCGCTGCTGCCCATGGCCGACGTGTGGCTGCACGGCCACCTGCATTGCGCCTTCGACTACGTGAAGGACGGCTGCCGCGTGGTGGCGAATCCGCTGGGCTACGCCAGCAAGGGCGAGCAGGAGGGCTTCCGGCCCGGCCTGCTGATCGAGGTCGCGGCCTGAAGAGAGCGCCTAGCGCGCGGCCAGGCCGTCGAAGCAGGTGCTCAGCACCAGCTCGACGATCTGCTCGTCGCTGTGCTGGCCGCCGGCCTTGAGGAATTCCAGGACCGGATCGCAGGCGCGCGCATACAACGTGTAGAGCACCGCGATCGCCGGCAGCGCGGGGTTGATCGAACCGTCGGCCTGGGCTGCCTGGATCCAGCCGCCCAGCCGGTCGCTCACGGCGATCAGCCGGTCGATGTAGCCGCGATTGGCCACCAGGGCCGCGCGCAGGCTGGAGTTCTGGCTCGGCAGCGAGGGCATCTCGCCCGCCAGCTGCACCTGCAGGGCCCAGCGCACCACGTCACGCAGCTGGTCGATGGGCCGCGCATCGGCCGGCAGCGCGGCCAGCATGTCCTGCGTGCGCTGCATGATGCGCACCATCGCCGCCGCGGCCAGGTCTTCCTTGCTCGGGAAGTGCTTGTACAGGCTGGCCTTGGCAATGCCGACGGCGGCGGCCACCTCGTCCACCGTCATCGCATCGAAGCCCTTTTCGGCGAGAAGGCGGTTCACGGTCTGCACGATCGCGTCCTCGCGCGCCTGCAGCATCTGGGCCTTGAAGGACGGTTTGGCAGGCGGGGCAATGGCGGACATGCGGCCATTCTAGGCGCGCGCGTCGCAGATTGGACGCATCGACTGCGACTAGACGATGCAGTCACAAGTCAAACCATACCGTCCACATCGTGATGAATGCTATCTTTTTGATAGCAGTTCACGCCCGACTGGCGGGCGTTCGGGGCCGATTTGGCTTGAAGAATTGCCCTACAGCAGGTCCTCGCCCACGATCGGCAGCAGCAACCAGTTCTTGAAGCGCAGCCAGAGAAACTCGCCCGGGATGTCCTCGTGCACGATGTCGCCGCCCTGCTCGTCCAGCTCCAGCCACTGGGCGCGCCGGCCGTCGGGCGACAAGCGCAGCCGGTAGCCAAGCTGGTCGCGCCGCTTGGAAATGACGCTGTAGTAGTCGCCCACCATGTCCGGGCTGTCGATGAGCATGCCCGACTCGGTGTTCACGGCTGCCGACCGGTGGTCCAGGTTCATCGAGCCGACGAAGATGCGCTGCTCGTCGATGAGGGCGAATTTCGCGTGCAGCCGGCTGATCGACTTGCCGAAGTTGCCGAAACGCCCCGAACGGGCGGTGAACTCCGGCGCGATCTCGTACAGGATCACCCCCGCGCGCAGCATGTCGACCCGGTAGCGCTCGTAGCCGGCATAGGCCAGCGGCTCGTCGGTGGCGCCGAGCGAATTGGTCACCACCACTGTCTCAACGCCCTGCGAGCGGCCTTGGCGGATCATCTCCATGCCCATCGGGCCGGGGATGAAGTAGGGCGAGATGATGCGCACGTTGTGCCGCGCGCCGGCGATGGCCCACAGCGCGTACTGCGACACGCTGTCGGCGAAAGCGGCCTCGGCGTTGCGGCCGATCTTCTCCGGGTCGTCGGCGTAGAAGCGGGCCGGCGCCCAGTAGCGCTTCATCTGGCCCATCACCAGCTCCTGGCCGACGGGCGGCTGGCCCAGCGAATCGCGCGGCTGGATCGGCACGTCGGGCCGCGCCTGGCGTGCCAGTTCGTCGAAGCGCGCCTGCGCCTGGGCCGGCGACAGGCGCTGCGGCACCACCTGGCGGATCGGCCAGCTGGCCTCGCTGTTCCAGTAGCGGTCGAAGGCGGCCGACATCTCCTTGACCACCGGGCCGTTGCTCACCACGTCCATGTCGATGAAGTTGGCCGAGGTGCTTCGCATGAAGTACTCGTTGGCGATGTTGCGCCCGCCGGTCACCGCGAAGCTGTTGTCCGCCAGCAGCATCTTGTTGTGCATGCGGTGGTTGATGCGGCGGAACTCGTGGGCCGAGAAGATCAGCCGTGTGGCCAGCGAGCCCGCGCGCGAAGGCAGCGGGTTGAACAGCCGCACCTGCACGTTGGGGAAGGCGTCGAGCGCCGAGAACAGCTCGTCTTCGCCGGCGGTGTACAGGTCGTCCACCAGCAGTCGCACGCGCACGCCGCGCTCGGCCGCGTCGCGCAGTTCGCGCAGCAGCAGCAGGCCCACGTCGTCGTTGGCGATGTGGTAGTACTGGACGTCGAGCGAGTTCTCGGCATTGCGCGCCAGCGAGATGCGGGCGTCGAAGGCGAAGGCGGCGTCGGGCAGCAGGCGGAAGGCCGAGAGCGGGCCGTCGCGCCCCACGGGCGTCTGCGGCGCGCCGACGCGCGCCAGCTTGCCCAGCGTGGTCTGGCCGACGTCCGCCACCGCGCGGCTTTCGTGGCGCGGCTGCGGCGGCGGCAGGGACGCACAGCCGGCGAGCAGCCCGGCGGCGACGAGCAGGATCAGGAGCCAGACGCGCGAGAAGGAAGCGTGGAGGAACGGCATGCGCTCCGAAATGTAGTGGGAATGCGCACTTCGCGTCGCGCGCCCGTCGGCCGCCCGCTTCTATGATCGGCCGCCGCGTCGCACCCTCCGTCCTCCCATGCTCAACGGCCTCTGGCTCGCCTTCTTCCTCGTCGCTGCCGTGGCCGGCCTCGGCCGCTGGCTGGTCGGCGGCGACGCCCAGGTGTTCGCGGCGATGGTCGAGGCGCTGTTTGCCATGGCCAAGCTCTCGGTCGAGGTGATGGTGCTGCTGTTCGGCACGCTCGCGCTGTGGCTGGGTTTTCTGCGCATCGCCGAACGCGCCGGACTGGTGGCAGCGCTGGCGCGGTGGCTGGGGCCGCTGTTCGCGCGGCTGATGCCCGAGGTGCCGCGCGGGCACCCGGCGCTCGGACTCATCACCATGAACTTCGCGGCCAACGCGCTCGGGCTGGACAACGCCGCCACGCCGATCGGGTTGAAGGCGATGCGCGAGCTGCAGACGCTGAACCCGCGCCCCGAGGAGGCGACCAACGCCCAGATCCTTTTTCTGGTGCTCAACACCGGCTCGCTGACGCTGCTGCCGGTGAGCATCTTCATGTACCGCGCGCAGCAGGGCGCCGCCGATCCGACGCTGGTGTTCCTGCCCATCCTCATCGCGACCGCGGTGTCGGCGCTGGTGGCGCTGCTGACGGTGGCGGTAGTGCAGCGCCTCAAGATCTGGGACCCGGTGGTGCTGGCCTGGCTGCTGCCGATGGCGGCCGCGCTGGGCGGCTTCATGCTGCTGCTGGGCACGCTGTCGGCCGCGGCGCTGGCGGCGCTGTCGTCGCTGCTGGGCAACCTGGTGCTGTTCGGCATCGTGGTGGTGTTCCTCGTCGCGGGCGCGGTGCGGCGGGTGCCGGTGTACGAGGCCTTCGTCGAGGGCGCGAAAGAAGGCTTCGACGTGGCGAAGAACCTGCTGCCCTACCTGGTGGCGATGCTGTGCGCCATCGGCGTGCTGCGGGCGTCGGGTGCGCTGGATGCGGCGCTGGACGGCATTCGCTGGTTGGTGGGCTTGACGGGCTGGGACACGCGGTTCGTCGACGCGCTGCCCACCGGCCTGGTCAAGCCTTTCTCGGGCAGCGCGGCGCGCGCGATGCTGATCGAGACGATGAAGAGCCACGGGGTGGACAGCTTCCCGGCCCTCACGGCTGCGGTGATCCAGGGCAGCACCGAGACCACCTTCTACGTGCTGGCCGTGTACTTCGGCGCCGTCGGCATCCAGCGGGCGCGGCATGCCGTGGGGTGTGCGCTGTTCGCCGACGTGGCAGGCGTGGTGGCGGCGATCGCGGTGAGCTACTGGTTCTTCGGCTGAAGATCGTCACGTTTGTGACGAGTTTGGCTGCGACGCCCGGCTGGCTTGCGCTGGCGAGCGATTGCACTTCGGGCTTTTTGGGCTGTCGGTCGGATCGTCCGGGCTTCTTCGGCTCTTCGGCTCTTCGGCTCTTCGGCTGGTCGGCTGGTCGGCTGGTCGGCTGGTCGGTGGGTCGGTGGGTCGGCACGAGCGCTGCGGGCCTGAACCCGGCCGGCGGCGCCGGTGTGCGTTCTCCGGCTCAGGCTCGCGCTGACTGGCGTGCGGCACGACGGATGTGCTCGCCTGGCATCGACGTGCCTGGGGCACTGCACGGCGCCGCGAATGGCGCCTGCGCCCGCACACCGGCACCACCGGCCTGGACCGGGCGCGCGTTTGGC
>JAFEEH010000009.1 GCA_018241185.1 Pseudomonadota bacterium
ACAACAGTACCGCGGCAGCGTGATTCCGGTCGGCCCCATTCAGGAGACATCGCCCATGAGCACCCCCCTTCCACCCGCCAGCGCTGGCGCCCGTCTGCGCCAGCAGCTGGCCGCACCCGGCCTGCGCATCGCTCCTGGCGCCTACGACGGCATCGGCGCCCGCCTGATCGAGCAGGCCGGCTTCGGCGCCTGCTACATGACGGGCGCGGGCACCTCGGCGGCGCGCGGATTCCCGGACTTCGGCCTGCTCACGATGAGCGAGATGGTGGAGAACGCCGCCGTGATGGCGCGCTCGGTACAGATTCCCCTGATCGCCGACGCCGACACCGGCTACGGCAATGAGCTGAACATGACGCGCACGGTGCGCGAGTACGAGGCGCGCGGCGTGGCCGCCATCCACATCGAAGACCAGGTCTCGCCCAAGCGCTGCGGCCACCTCGACGGCAAGGAGGTCATCTCGCGCGACGACTTCATCTCCAAGATCCGTGCCGCCGTCGAGGCACGCCGCACGCCCGACTTCTTCCTCATCGCCCGCACTGACGCGCGGGCCATGCTGGGCCTGGAGGAGGCGCTGTGGCGGGCCGAGGCCGCGCTCGACACCGGTGCCGACATGGCCTTCGTCGAGGCCACCCAGTCGGTCGAGGAGGCCGCGCTGGTGCCGCGCCGCGTGAAGGGCGCCTGCCTGCTGAACGTGGTGCCGGGCGGCCGCACGCCGGTGCACGACCTGCGCGAGGCCGAGGAGATGGGCTACAAGCTCGCCATCCTGCCCGGCCTGATGCTCAAGGCCGCCATCGAGGCCGGCGATGCCGCGCTCGCCGAGGTCAGGGCCACGATGCAGGCACCCACCACCAGCGCCACCGTGGCGCAGACCTTCCGCCGCTTCGGCGCCGACGAGTGGGACGCGTTGCGCACGCGCTTCAATGCCGGCGCGACGATGGGCGCCTGACATGCAGCCCCGCACCCTCTTCGACAAGCTGTGGGACGCCCACGTCATCCGCGAGCTGGGCGACGGCTGGGCCCTGCTGCACATCGACCGCCACCTGCTGCACGACCTGTCGGGCCCGCCGGCGTTGAACGAGGTGCGCACGCGCGGCATGGCGCTGCACGACCCGGAGCTCGTCTTCGCCACGCCCGACCATGCCGTGTCGAGCCAACCCGGCCGCGTGGCCACGACCTTCCCGCTGGGCGGCAAGCTGCACGCGGGCCTCAAGCAGCTCACGGGCGCGATGGGCGTGCAGCTGTTCGACCTCGGCGAGCCCGGCCAGGGCATCGTGCACGTGATGGGCCCCGAGATGGGCATCGTGCTGCCCGGCCTCACGGTGATCTGCGGCGACAGCCACACCTGC
Organism: Pseudomonadota bacterium; assembly: GCA_018241185.1. Taxonomy (GTDB): domain Bacteria; phylum Pseudomonadota; class Gammaproteobacteria; order Burkholderiales; family Burkholderiaceae_C; genus Xenophilus. The sequence goes on from JAFEEH010000009.1 coordinate 1,347, forward strand.
ACCAATGGCGGCCTGGGTGCCATGGCCTTCGGCGTGGGTTCGTCCGAGAGCACCCATGCGCTGGCCACGCAGACGCTGCGCCAGCAGAAACCGCGGCGTATGCGCATCCGCTGCGAAGGCCGCCTCGCCGCCGGCGTGACCGCCAAGGACCTGGCCCTGCACCTCATCGGCCGCCTGGGTGCTGCCGCGGGCGTGGGCTACGCGATCGAGTTCGCCGGCCCGGCCGTCGAGGCGCTGGATGTCGAGGGCCGCCTCACGCTGTGCAACCTCAGCGTGGAGCTGGGCGCACGCTTCGGCATGGTCGCGCCCGACGAGACCACCATCGACTGGCTTCGCGGCCGCCCGTATGCGCCCCAGGGCGAGGCCTTCGAGGCGGCAGCCGCCCACTGGCGCACGCTGGCCAGCGATGCCGACGCGGCGTTCGACCGCGAGGAGACCTTCGACGCCGGCGCCGTGGCGCCGACCATCACCTGGGGCACCAGCCCCGAGCACGCGATCGCCATCGACGGCGCGGTACCCGACCCGGCGCACGCGGCCACGGCGACCGACCGCGAGGCCTGGGGCGCCGCGCTCGACTACATGGGCCTGCGCGCGAACGCACCCATCGCCGGCACGGCGGTGGACTGGGTGTTCATCGGCTCCTGCGCCAACTCGCGCCTCGCGGACCTGCGCGCGGCGGCCGAGGTGGCGCGCGGCCGGCGCGTGGCCGAGGGCGTGCGCGCCTGGGTCGTGCCGGGCTCCGAGAACGTCAAGCGCGCGGCCGAAGCGGAGGGCCTGCACGACGTCTTCGCCGCGGCGGGCTTCGAGTGGCGCGAGCCTGGCTGCAGCATGTGCGTGGCCGCCAACGGTGAGCAGGTGCCGCCGCAGCAGCGCTCGGTCTCCACTTCGAACCGCAACTTCGTCGGCCGCCAGGGCCCAGGCGCGCGCACGCACCTGGCCAGCCCGGCGATGGCGGCGGCCGCCGCCGTCACCGGCCGCATCACCGACGTGAGAAGCCTGGCATGAACACGCCTTTCACCACCCTCACCGGCCCGGCCGTGCCGCTGATGCGGCCCAACGTCGACACCGACGTCATCATCCGCATCGAGCGCCTGACGACGCTGGGCAAGACGGAGCTGGGCCCCTACGCCTTCGAGGCGCTGCGCCGCCGACCCGATGGCAGCGAGGACGCCGACTGCGTGCTGAACGCCCCACGCTTTCGCGACGCGCCGGTGCTGCTGGCGGCCGAGAACTTCGGCTGCGGCTCCTCGCGCGAGGGCGCCGTGTGGGCGCTGCAGGGCATCGGCGTGCGCTGCGTGATCGCGCCGAGCTACGGCGACATCTTCTGGAGCAACTGCTTCCAGAACGGCGTGCTGCCGATCACGCTGCCGATCGCGCAGGTGCAGGCGCTGGCCGTGCAATGCGAGAGCGGCGCGCCCGTGACGGTCGACCTGCAGGCCTGCACCGTGACGACGCCGGACGGCCAGGCGGTCCCCTTCACGATCGACCCGCTGCGCCGCGAGGCGCTGCTGCATGGTCTGGACGACATCGGCCTCACGCTCAAGGACGACGCGCTGATCCGTGCCTGGCAGGCCGCCGACCGGCAACGGCGACCCTGGGCCTGGCCTGTGGCGCGGCTGCGCCCGTAGCCGGCGCGACTCGCAACGCCGGCAACAACAACCAGGACACGGGCACTGCCCACGGAGACAACATGCCACAGAAATACAAGCGAAATCGGGCTGCAGCGCCCGCCCTGCTTGCGGCAGCAGCTACCCTTTTGATAGCAGGCGCCGCGTCGGCGCAGCCCGCAGCGTGGCACCCCGAGCGGCCGGTGACGCTGATCGTCCCCTACTCGGCCGGCGGCGGCACCGACGCGACCGCACGCGCGGTGGCCAAGCAGCTGGGCGTGCTGTGGAAGCAGGCGGTGGTGGTCGAGAACCTGCCCGGCGCCGACGGCCTGATCGGCACCCGCCGTGTGATGGAAGCCAAGCCCGACGGCTACACCCTGCTGCTGCAGGTGCCGGCCATCGTGCTGACGAAGTACACGCCAGGGCTCAAGGGCATCGACCCGCTGGCACAGCTCGTGCCGGTGACGGCGGTGTCGCAGTCGCCGGCCGCGATCGTCGCCAGCGCCCGGCTGCCGGTGAAGACCCTGCCCGAGCTCTTCCAGTACTGCCAGAAGGCGTCGCAGCCGTGCTCGATCGCGAGCGGCGAGACCTTGGCCAGGGTCAGCGCCAAGCAGATCGCCGCCGAGGTGCCGCTGCCGGGGCTCATCACCGTCAACTACCGCGGCACCGGCGCGATCGTGACGGACATGATCGCCAACAACGTGAACTTCGCCTTCACTGGCATCACGGCCGCGCTGCCGCACCACAAGGCAGGCACCCTGCGCATCCTGGCCACGCAAGGGCGCTCGCGCGCCGCCGCCCTGCCCGACGTGCCGACCACCGCCGAGGCCGGCTTTCCGCAGTTCCAGTCGGTGACCTGGTTCGGCCTCTTCGCGCCCAAAGGCACGCCGGCGCCGGTGCAGCAGGGCATCGTTGCCGCACTGCGCGAGGCGGTGAAGGACAACGACGTGCGCCAGACCATCGCCGCCGCGGGCGCCGAGCCGGTGGTGAACGAACCCGCCGCCTTCGCGGCCCAGGTGCGCACCGAGGACGAGCGCCTGGGCGCGCTGGTCAAGCGCTACCCCCTGGAATGACGCCCCGTCGCAGGAGCCCTGACCGATGAATGCCCCTTTCCGTTCCACCGAAGACGAACAGGTCGAGGTCCGCTGCGTGCTGATGCGCGGCGGCACCAGCAAGGCGCTGTTCTTCCACGAAGCCGATGTGCCCGCGCCCGGCCCTGCACGCGACCGCCTGCTCAAGCGCGCGATGGGCACGCCCGACGTGCTGCAGATCGACGGCCTGGGCGGCTCGCGCCTGGTCACGTCCAAGATCGCGATCATCAAGCGTTCCGAGCGTGCCGGCGCCGACGTGGACTACACCTTCGCGCAGGCCGACGTCGAGCGCGACCTCATCGGCTACGACGCCAACTGCGGCAACATCTCCTCGGCCGTGGCGCCCTTCGCCATCGACGAGGGCCTGGTCGAGGCGGTGGAGCCGCTCACCACCGTGCGCATCCACAACACCAACACCGGCACGGTGTTCGTGTCGAAGGTTCAGGTGAAAAACGGCAAGGCGCGCGTGCAGGGCGACTGCGCCATCGCCGGCGTGCCAGGCACGGGCGCCGAGATCCTGATGGACTACACCGACACGCTCGGCGCCAAGACCGGGCGGCTGCTGCCGACCGGCCAGGCGGTCGACACCATCGCGCTGGAGGACGGCCGCCGCATCGAGGTCTCGATCGTCGACGCCGCGACGCCCTGCGTCTTCATCGCCGCGAGTTCGCTCGGCCTCACGGGCAGCGAGCTGCCGCCCGACATCGGCGCCGACCGCGCCCTGATCGAGGCCATCGGCGAGCTGCAATCCAAGGCCGGCGAGCGCATCGGCCTGTACACCCACTGGCAGGACGTACACCTGCCAGGCCTGCCGCTGGCCGTGCTGGTGGCGCCGCCGGCCGACTATGTCGACACCAACCATGCCACCGTGCAGGCGGCCGACTGCGACCTGCGCGCACGCCTGGTGTTCCTGGGCAAGTGCCACGACAGCATGGCCGGCACCGGCTCCATGTGCACGGCTGCGGCCTCGCGTGTGCCGGGCTCGCTGGTGAACGCGGCGGTGGGCGTGCGCGCCGGCACCGACACCCTGCGCATCGGCCACCCGCTGGGCGTCATGACGGTGAAGGTCGTCGCCCGGCCGGGCGCCACACCGGCCGACACGCGCTTCGCCGCGCTGGGCCTGCAGCGCACGGCACGCCGCCTCATGGCCGGCACGGTGTACGTGCCGCGCGACGCACTCTGAGGCGCGCTTTCACTTTCTCGTATTCAGAACCACGGAGACAGACATGCCGATCCCCCTTTCCCGCCGCCATGCCATGGCCGCCCTCGCCAGCGTCGCACTCGCCAGCTCCGCGCTAGCGCAAAGCCTTCCCGCCAAGCCCCTTCGCATCGTCGTCGGCTACCCGGCCGGCCAAAGCGTGGACATCTTCGCGCGCAGCTTCGCGGCGGCGCTCACCAAGGAAACCGGCCAACCGGTGATCGTCGACAACCGCCCCGGCGCCAACGGCAGCCTGGGCGCGCAGGAGGTCAAGAAGAGCGCGCCCGACGGCACCACGATCCTGCTCGGCACGCTCGGGCAGATGACGATCAACCCGACGCTGTACAAGAAGCTGCCCTACGACACGCTCAAGGACTTCGCGCCGATCGCGCAGGTCAGCACCGGAGCGCTGCTGCTGGTGGCCACGCCCTCTTTCGGGCCCAACAACCTCAGGGAGCTGATCGCCTATGCGAAGCAGCGGCCCGGCAAGGTCGACTTCGCGTCCGGCGGCAACGGCATCACGGCCCACCTCGCGATGGTGGTGCTCGAGCGCCAGGCCGGCCTGCAGCTCAACCACATCCCCTACAAGGGCTCGCCGGCCGCCATCAACGACGTGATGGCCGGGCAGGTGCCGATCATGTTCGACGCGCTGGCGTCCACGCTTGCGCAAGTGAAAGGCGGCAAATTGAAGCCGCTCGCCATCTCCAGTCTCAAGCGCAACCCGCAGTTGCCGGAGGTGCCCACCGCCGACGAGCAGGGGCTGAAGGGCTTCGACATCAGCTCCTGGGTGGGCTTCCTGGCGCCGGCCGGCACGCCGCCAGCGACGGTGAACGCGCTGCACGCCGCGATCCAGCGTGCCTCGGCCAGTCCGGAAGTTCAGGAAACGATTCGCGCGACGGGCAGCGAACTGGCCGTCACCTCGCCGAGGGACTTCGGACTCTTCCTGGCAAGCGAGATCCGCAAGTGGGGCCAGGCGGTCACCGATGCGGGCGTGCAGGTGGACTGACCGGCCGGTCGTGCGGAGCTTGAAGCAGCGCCAGCGTCGCCGCGTCGCGCGCGCCGCCGAAGAAGCGCTGCAGGCACTGCGCGAAGAGCGTCTCGCCCGCCGGCGCCACGGCGTCGAAGAGGGTCATGCAGGAGTGGAACTTGATGTCGTCCGGCGGCCCCAGGATGTCGTCGATGGCCGGCCCCGGCGCGGCCAGCACCAGCGCAGCGCATTCGCGCAGCCGTGCGCCCAGCAGCGGGTGCGCGAGGTAGGCCGCGGCCTCTTCGCGCGAGGCGATGGCATAGCGCTGCGCCATCGCGCTGCGGCCCAGGCCCGCGACCTGCGGGAACACGAACCACATCCAGTGGGTGCGCTTGCGGCCGGCGGCCAGCTCGGCACGCACCTGTTCGTACACGGGCGCCTGCGCGTCGACGAAGCGCTGCAGGTCGAGCGGGGGCATCGGCTCAGGCGCTGGTGAGCGGAATCACCTGCTCGGCCTTGGGCACGGGGCCGCCCGGCCTGGGCTTGTCGTCGCAGGCGGCCAGCAGGCAGGCGATGCAGGCCAGGAGTGCGGTGAGGGTCTTCATGCGACCCATCCTACGCCCCGCACCGCGCAGTAACAACGCGGCGGCGAAGGCCCCACCGCCGGCTCGTGCGGGCTTCAGACCGGCTTAAGGCACGCCGCCGGTGCACGGCTAGGATCGGGCTCGCCACCCGCATCCCGCGGGCCGGCCCGTTCCATGCATCTCCCGATCCCACGATGAGCACCGCCACGACGCACCCTCCCAAGCCGTCCCTGGGCACCACGTTGAAGCGCATTGGCGCCCTGACGGCGCCGTACTTCCGCTCCGACCAGAAATGGAAGGCCCGCGGCCTGCTGCTGGCCATCGTGCTGCTCAACCTCGGCGCGGTGTACATGCTGGTGCAGATCAACGAGTGGTATCGCGTGTTCTACGACGCGCTGCAGAACAAGGACCAGCCGGTGTTCTGGCAGCAGATCGTGCGCTTCTGCTGGCTGGCGCTGATCTACATCGTGATCGCTGTCTACAAGTTCTACCTCACGCAAATCCTGCAGTTGCGCTGGCGGGTGTGGATGACCGAGCACTACCTGGACCGCTGGCTCGCGCACAAGGCGTTCTACCGGCTGGAGCTCGCGCGCTACACGCGCGAGGGCGAGCAGGTGCCCGACAACCCCGACCAGCGCATCCAGGAAGACCTGAACCTCTTCACCACCTACACGGTGACGCTGTCCATGGGCATCCTGAATGCGGCCGTCACGCTGTTCAGCTTCGTCGGCATCCTGTGGACGCTGAGCGGCTCGCTGGACTTCACGGCGCCGGCCTTCCTGGGCGGTGGCCAGTGGCACATCGCGGGCTACATGGTGTGGGCGGCGGTGCTGTACTGCGTGGTGGGCAGCGCGATCGCGCACTGGATCGGCAAGCCCCAGGTGGGCCTGAATTTCCAGCAGCAGATGCTGGAAGCGAACTTCCGACACCACATGGTGCGGGTGCGCGAGTACAGCGAAGCCATCGCGCTCGACGGCGGCGAGCGCGTGGAGCGGCGCCAGCTGGACCTGCGCTTCACCGACGTCATGACCAACTACCTGCGCCTCGTCAAGAACCAGAAGAACCTCACCTGGTTCAGCAGCTTCTTCGCGCAGGCCGCGATCATCTTCCCGCTGATCGTGGCCGCACCGCGCTACTTCAGCGGCGCCATCCAGCTCGGGCAGCTCATGCAGATCAACTCGGCCTTCGGACGCGTGCAGGATTCGCTTTCGTGGCTGGTCGACAACTACATGACGCTGGCCACCTGGAAGGCGACGACCGACCGTCTCTCGGGCTTCGAGGCCAGCCTGTCAGCGCGCTCGAAGGACAACGATGCGCTGCAGGCCGTGCAAGCATCGGCCGGCGTCGACGCCGACGACCTCAGCATCGCACTTCCCAACGGCCGCGAGCTGCTGGCCCATGCCGACCTGCATGTCGCGCCCGGCGACACGGTGCTGGTCCACGGGCCCTCGGGCAGCGGCAAGTCCAGCCTCTTCCGCACCTTGGCCGGCATCTGGCCGCACGCCAGCGGCAAGGTGGCCCTGCCGGCCGACACCATGTTCATCCCGCAGCAGCCCTACTTCCCCGACGGCAAGCTGCGCGATGCCCTGGCCTACCCCGAAGCCGCCGAGCACTACACCGACGACGCGCTGCGCGAGGCGCTGAGTGACGCGCTGCTGCCGCAACTGGCCGACCAGCTCGACCGCGAGGACGCCTGGAGCCAGAAGCTCTCGGGCGGCGAGCGCCAGCGCCTGGCGATCGCGCGCGTGCTGCTCAAGAAGCCGGCCTGGGTGCTGGCCGACGAGGCCACGAGCGCGCTCGACGAGGACGCCGAGGCGACGATCTATCGCCGGCTGGTCGACCAGGTCACGCGGGCGCGCGGCGCGATCGTGTCGATCGCGCACCGCTCGACGCTGGGCGAACACCACCGCCGGCGCTGGACGCTCAAGCCCAACGGCACCGACGAGGGCGGCTCGGCCTACCGGCTGGAAGATTCGCCCGCGGCGCGCGCCTCGGCGTAGCGCTGCCACCCGGCCGCGCGCAACTCGCAGGCCTGGCAATGCCCGCAGCCCCAGCCCCAGGCATGGCGATGCGTGCGGTCGCCCTCGTAGCAGGTGTGGGTCTCTTCGGCGATCAGGTCCACCAGCGCCGGGCCGCCGAGCGATTCGGCCAGGCGCCAAGTGGCTGCCTTGTCGATCCACATGAGCGGCGTCTCGACCACGAGGCGCCGGTCCAGGCCCAGCGAAAGCGCCAGT